>DATCIJ010000219.1:0-2758 GCA_036507855.1 Gemmatimonadaceae bacterium
GCGCGCTTGGTCACGCCTGACGCCAGTACCGCCCGGCGAAACGCGCGCTGCACAACCGTCTCGTGCATATGATGCCGCCGCACGATCCCAGTGCCGGGCTCCACATACCGCCGCGACGCCGGGAATACCCACTGCCATCCAAAATCCCGCGACCACGAAGGCGCTTTCCGAAACAACGCCTCGGGAAGCACTACCTCACCGCCTCCGGTCAACAGGTCGCGCTCGTGCAACGTCCTCACCCGCTCCAATTGCTCCCGCAAAGGCTCGCTTACCACCGCCGGTAACATCGTAATCCGATCCTTCGAACCCTTTCCTCGACGCACGGTCACTTCGCGCCGATCCAGGTCCACGTCCTTCACTCGCAGCGACAGACCCTCGTTCAGCCGGAGCCCGGCGCCATACAGTAGAAGCGACACGAGCCACGAGCCGCCACTCAATTCCGCCAGAATACGCCGTACCTCAGTCCGCGACAACACGACCGGCAGACGTCCAGGAACCCTCGCCCGTACAACGCTGCGGACGTTGTCGATCGGTATCCCGAGAACCTCCCGGTACAGGAACAGTAGCGCACTCATCGCCTGCGCCTGCGTGGCGCGCGACACCCGACGCTCGTTCGCCAGGTGCGTCAGATATCCCACTACCTCGTCCCCCGCCAAGCTGAGCCGGATGCCGCAAGCCGTGATATCTGGCGTACCGGCGCACCCACGACAGATATGCCTGCTCTGTGCGTGGGCTGAGGTGCCGCGCGCGCATCAGGCGTCGCGCTTTCGTCAGAAGCTTTTCGGGACGCGGAACGCGATCCTCCATACCACAACAGAAACACGAGCCGCGACGACCCGCGTACCACCACGCCGCAGCCCCGATCAATTCAACGCGCGCTGCCAACCCTGGGATACACCGCGACATGACTCGGCGCCGCGATGCGTGGGCTCAGGACTCAGCGTCGGATCGTAGTGTCTTCCTGGAATCCCATGATCCGACGTCGAAGTCCGAGGCAAGCGTGATCCAATTGGATTGCCAATACTGGCCCCAGGCCCTCGACCCTTGTTACACGCCGGAACGCGCGCTTCACCGCCCGCCGCGATCAGCACTACCACCGGCGCAATCCTCACCCGAGCCCGATGCGCTGCCGCATCGACCGAGATCTCGGTGATCTGGAACGGCAGCGGCGTGCGTCCACTGCCTATCCTTCCCAGTGTCAAGGTCTTCCGATAGCCCGTCAGCAGCCATCGCTGACGCTTCGCGGTCAAGCCCAGGAGGAGCAACCGTCCCATCGCCACGGAAGGGGCCGTTCCAAGCTTGACGCCAGCTCGTGGCTCGGACTACGATCCACGCGTGCCCTGCCTGCGCTCGCAGTTTACCGACTGCTGTAAACATCCCGCCCCGCGGCGGGGGATGAGCGCATTCGGCGGAGGTTGATGTCCTGGCACTCCAGCACCGGTCAATGCGGCCCATCGCTCCCGACGAGTGATGGGCCTTTTCCTTCTCCGGAGGTTTCGTGGCAGCTCGTGCAGTCTATAACGACGTCCTTGAACTACTGCCCAGCGTCGACAATCCGACGCCGATGGTGCGGATCAACCGATTGAACCCGTCCCCCGAGTTCACCCTGTTCGCCAAGCTGGAATGGCACAATCCGTTCGGCTCGGTGAAGGACCGTATCGCCGGGTTCATGATCCGAGACCTGGTGGAGCGCGGCGAACTGAGCGCGGAGCGCGGTATCGTCGAACCCACGTCAGGCAATACGGGCCTCAGCCTCGCCCTCGCCTGTGCCGCGCTGGGCTACCGCATGCGCGCGGTGGTCCCCAACCGCATTCCGCTCGAGAAGAAGATCCTGCTCAAGCTCTGCGGAGCAGAACTCGATGTGGTCAGCGACGCGCTCTGTCCCGCCCCCGGTGCATCGGAAGGTTCGATCAACCTCGCGAGGACGCATGCCAGGGCGCAGCCGGATCGGTACGTGATGCCCAACCAGTACGAGAACGAACAGAACGTGCTGGCGCACTACCGGACGACCGGCCCGGAAATCTGGCGGCAGACAGAGGGACGGATCACGCACCTGTTCGTCTCGCTCGGCACCTGTGGAACCGTGACCGGCACAGCGCGATTCCTGAAGGAGCAGAATCCCGCCGTCAAGGTCGTCGCCCTGTTGCCGCCTGAGGACCACGACGTCCCCGGCCTGCGCAGCGAGTCACAGCTCGAGGCCACGAAGCTTTACGAACCGGGTCTCATCGACGAACACATGGAGATCCACCACGACCACGCGTATCAGCGGGCCCGCGACCTGGCCACGCTCGAAGGCCTGCCGGCCGGTCCCAGCGCCGGCCTGATTCTCGAAGGTGCGCTGCGCGTCATCGCCCGCGAGACGCGCGGCTTCGGCGTCATGATCCTGCCCGACAATTCCTTCAAGTACGTATCGAACTTCGCGAAGCACTTACCCGAGCTTGTCGAAGGGACAAGCGTGTAAATCCACGCCCACCGAGGAGACCGTCACATGGCCACCATCTACTCTCATCCCGAAGTCCTGGTCACGACCGACTGGGTGAAGGACAACCTGGCGAAGCCCGGCATAAGGGTTGTCGAAGTGGACGTCGATACGAAGCAGTACGAAGCGGGCCACATTCCCGGCGCGATCGGCCTGAACTGGCAGACGCAGCTGCAGGACCAGGTTCGCCGGGACATACTCGACAAGACCGCGTTCGAGCAACTGATGTCGGCCTCCGGAATCTCGCCGGGCGACATTGTCGTGCTGTACGGCGACAAC
>DATCIJ010000220.1:0-6935 GCA_036507855.1 Gemmatimonadaceae bacterium
CACTGCGACCGACTCCGCCAGCGGCATCCGCCCCGCCGGGCGGGCGAGCGCGGACGCCTTCCATCCGCCCCTCAGGGCCGGTCTGAAGGCGATCAAGCTGGGAATCCTCGAGACCGCTGAGCGCATCGGCCTATACCGGTACGTCCGGGACAGCCGATGGAGGAGCCGCCGACTCCTTATCCTGGGCTATCACGGGATCTCCGCGTCGGACGAGCATGAATGGAGCCCCGAACTGTACCTGCCCGTTGACGCGCTCCGTCGTCGCTTCGAGCTGCTGCGCGGCGACGGCTTCCACGTGCTGCCGCTGGCGGCGGCGGTCGAGCGTCTCAAGGCGGGAACGCTTCCCGCGCGCTCCATCTCGCTCACGTTCGACGACGGCACGCAGGATTTCCTCGACGCAGGTGTGCCCCTCCTGCGGGAGTTCGGATTTCCGGCGACAGTCTACCCCACGACCTATTACGCGGCCAGGCAGGTTCCTGTCTTCCGGACGTCGTGTCGATACCTGTTGTGGATTGGCCGCTCGCAGACGATCAGCGGTGAAGGGCTGACCGCGGCAGGCGATCCGCTCACCCTGGCAACGCTCGACCAGCGCGACGCCGCGGTGCAGGCAATGGAGGAACACCTCGCGGCGCACGAAGGTGGCGTGGAGCAACAGGTCGCGACCCTCCGGGTGCTCGCCGAGCGAGTCGGCGCGGACTTCGACCGCTTTCTGGCCGAACGGCGCCAGCGCATCATGACGCCGGAAGACATCGGCTCACTGCCACGTGATCTGGTAGACGTGCAGCTGCACACCCACCGGCACCGTGTCCCGCTCAGCAAGGAGTCGTTTGTGCGGGAGATCGTGGACAACCGGGCCGCCCTGTCGGCATGGCGCCCCGGCGAGCCCTTCGACGCCTTCTGCTACCCGAGCGGTGTGACGGACGAGCGATTCCTTCCGTGGCTGCGCGACCTCGGAATCCGGACAGCGGTGACGTGCGAGCCGGGGCTCGCCTCGCGCGCGACGGATCCGCTGTTGCTCCCCCGCCTGGTCGACTCATGGCGGCTGACCCGCCTGGAGTTCGAGGCCTGGCTCACGGGGGTGGGGAGCTTCCTGCCTCGGGTGCCGCGACGTGGACGGTACCGGCCGGCACCGGTTTACGACTAGTGCGTTCCAACTTGTTACGCCGAATGTCGGCGAAGGACGAGGCGAGACGTGCCCGTCGATACCGGACCCCTCGCCCCGACTTGAGGCAGCGTTCCCGCCGAAAGGAATGTCGGCGACGCATCGCCGGTCTGCGGCACCTATCGGCGGAGGTCCTGGCGTGGAACGCGGGTGCCAATCGCATCAGGAACATTCAGTGGCGGTTTACCCGCAAGGACGCGCGACGCAAGTTTAGCCATCAAAAGAATCTCTCTAAACGGTCAGAGACCTAGGTCCTGACGCTCTTGAAGGCCGGGACTCTCAACCCCATCGCGCGGCGGATGTAGACTCTGAGCGCCAGCGCGCGCCCGACCGCCGCGATGAGCGTGGCCGAAGCAGTGCCGACCTCCCCATAGATCGGCGTGAGAACGAGGGCCAGCACGAGGTTGAATGCTGCGGAGACGCCGATGATCCAGGCCGCTTCTCGCTCGTGCGCCGTCATGGTGAGCAGGTAGCCGGCCAGCGAGCCGGCGAGTCCGATCACCAGTTGTGCGATAGTCAGGATTATCAGCACCGAATGGCCGTGAACGAAACGCGGCCCGTACAAGCCCAACAGATGCGGCCCGAGAAGGATCAACCCCAGCGCGATGGGCAGCGACAGCGCCGTCGATATCCAGGTGACGGCGCGGATCAGGGACTGCAGCCGCGCCGGATCGCGCGAGTAGAGGTCGGCGATCATCGATTGCGCCACAAACGTCACTGACGATGCCGCCAGGACGAGGGGCATCGTGAGCTGTGACGCCGCGCCGTACACTGCCGCCTGCGCCGTCGTTAGCATGACGCCGACGACGACGATATCCGCCTGCTGCGAGATGATCAGCTGACCTGCCGATACGGTCAGGAGCGGGTATGCCGTCCTGGCCCATGTCCGCTTGTCATACGCCGGGGCAGCGGCTCGCACCTCGGCCGGAATCGCCCGCTTCCGCCAGGCATAGGTGACACCCAGCGCCACCAGCGCACTGAGGAGGTTTCCGACGACTGCGAGCGGCGCGGTCATCGTTATGTCAGCGAAGGAATAGGCGATCAGAATCAGCAACCCGAACGTAAGTGGACGAAGCAGGTTGATCGGCAACTGCGCTTCCGCGTATCGGTGCAGCCCCTGCAACACCGCGCCTTCCAACAGGAGGAGCGTTGCCACCGGGAGGAGCGGGCAAGCCACGAGGAGCGTCAACGGCAGGTCCGGATGCTTGTCGCGAAGGCCATCCGCAAAAAGCAGGATCCCCAGCGCGCTCAGGACCGCGATGGCGAAGGAAGTCGCGATGACCGCCGTGCGGCTGCTTCGCAGGAATCCGCGCAACAGGCCCCAGCGACCGGTAGCGACGTAGCTCCCCACAAAACGCACGCACGTGACATCGAGCTCCATCTTCCCGAAGAGCTGCGCGATCGCGAGCCAGCCCATGACCAGGAGGTAGGTGCCATAGCCAATGGCGCCGAGCAGGCGCGCGAGCGCGACTTGGACGACAAACGACGCGGCCGCTCCGGCGCCGTTGACCAGCATCGTTTGCAGCGTGCCTCGGGCAACGCGGCCACCCATCCGCTCCCGCGAGAATCGGGAACGGAGAATACCGATGACCTCAGTCAGCGCATTGCCCGGCGCGGTCACTGCGGGCGAAGAAGCAGACTGGATCCGCTATCGCGAGCCACCTCGGGACGCGCCACGAAGCGGCGGACATCGTACGTCGCGTTCGCGAACGCCTTGGGGAACTGCGATGGTCGTTCCGCGACGTAGGCACTCAGGTTTCTTTCGGACCGTAGCACGGCGAACAGGCGCGGGACTACCACGTGGGTGATTCCCTTCCGATCGAGCTCCGCAATCACCTCATTCGCGTCGCCGAACGGTATGCCCATCGCCGGAACATCGGTCTCCAGCGTCAGCACGCGAGGATTGGTGAAGACCACGCGCATCTTCGCCGTGTCGGAATTGACTCGGACCCAGTCGAAGAGCGCCATGGTGTCCGGATCGCCGAGCAGCGAGGGGCGCGCCGGTTTCCGGGCCAGTTGAACGGCGGCACCGATCGTTACGGCCGCCACCATGACAAGGATCAACCTGGGTATGGCCGGCTTGAGGTTCGCCGGCAGGAAGCGAGCTCCCATCCACGACAGCCCCTGTGTTATGAAAACCATCACCAGCGGAATCAGCGGCCAGGCGTAGCGCGGCTCGCGGACCGGTGAGACCAGGAGGACTGTCGCGTACGCCAGCACGAAGCAGGCAAGGACGCTCTTGAACTGCCGCCTGAGGAAGAGCCCCCCGCCCACGACCAGCGGGATTGCGACCAGCACGTGGTACACATCATTCGCGATGTTGGAACCGAATGGATAGAGGGCGCCGGTGGTGAGCGCCAAGCGATAGGTGCGGACCAACTCGCTCAGCCGGAGAGACGACAACTGCCGGACCGTTCGACCGAGGAACGGGATCTGATCGAAAGCGAAAAAGGCGAACACCACGGCTCCCGCGGCGAGCACGACAAGTGGTGCCAAGACCTTCACACCGTGATCCCGTCGGCGAAGGATCGCGTACAGCAGGAGGGCCGGTATCAATGCTACGCCAGCCACGCGGACCGAGAGAGCTGCGACGGTCATCAGGGCGAGCGTTACGCCTCGTCGCCAGTCGCTGGGGTGGTCCGCATCCGCCAACATCAACGTGGACCACACGAGGATGCAGAACAGTGGATCCGAAATTGCGGAGCTGGTTGCATACTGCGTTTCGAGTGCAAGTGGAACGACGGCTGCCGCAATGATCCCGGTGGTAGTGTCGCCACGGCGCACGAAATACCAGCAGGTCATCACGCCGAAAGCCGCGACCAGCAATGACTCGAGAAGCTTGAAGACCGGCGAATGCGTCCCGAATACGGCCACGAAGGGCGCAAGAACGAGCGGCCACCCCGGTGGCTGCACTCGCGGCCCTACCAGGTTCATATCGGTATAGATGTACCCGATGTCGGTGTACGCCCGACCCTCCGCGAGCGTCTTAGCGTGGAGCAGATAATGCGCGTAGTCGCCATCGGTCGCCGAGGGTGGATCGGTCCAGCGCATCAGCACCACGGCGGCAAATGGCAGCAGTGCGGCAAATACCAGCCACCTGAACAAGCGCGGTGGCAGCGCCCATGCTGGCGACGTCATAGGAATGCGCGGGGGCCTAACTTCACCTGGTGAATACGATCACAGTAGTCATCACGCCACAGGACAGAGTCGCTTCATGATGGCACCCCGACAGCCTGCATGGTAACCCGGCCCGGCCGCGCAGCTGCGGCGTCCGTCGTGA
This sequence comes from Gemmatimonadaceae bacterium, assembly GCA_036507855.1. Lineage (GTDB taxonomy): Bacteria > Gemmatimonadota > Gemmatimonadetes > Gemmatimonadales > Gemmatimonadaceae > JABWBJ01. The sequence continues at coordinate 4,443 of DATCIJ010000220.1, forward strand.
CCGCATCGCTCGCGCTGATCGGGTTCATGACCCTCCGACCAGCGGAAGCGCCTGCCGGGCTCCCGACATTCTGCATCTTCTGCGGGCCGCTTGGCGGCGTTGACTTCACGCTCAACACGGCCTTGTTCGTCCCACTCGGCCTCGGCCTGCGATGGCTCCTTGGTCGGTGGACAACGTCCGTGATCATCGGCGCCGCAACAACGCTGGTCATCGAGGCACTGCAATGGCGCTTCATTCCGGGTCGCGACGCGTCGCTCGGCGACTTGCTGGCGAACACACTGGGGACAATGCTGGGTGCCTGGCTCGCCGTCGCCGGGCTCCGTTGGGTGAACGCGACAAGTTCCGAAGCACGCCGATTCGCCGGAGCTTTCGGGATCGCCGTCACGCTCGTGGTGACCGCGTCGGCGTGGATGCTGCAACCCATTCAGACGAGATATCCTCAGTGGGTACAATGGAAGCCAGAGCGGCGAAACCTGGACACGTTTCAGGGCCGCCTGATGGAAGTCGAGTTGAACGAAATACCGCTTCGTCCGACTCAGATTCTGCAACCGTACCGGTCCATTGATCCGGTCACCCGCAGCGTCACGGTTCGCGCCACACTGACCATCCCTCCCGCTCCAACGCGGCGACAGGCAATCATCGTGCGCATCGCGAATCCCCTCGAGGAGGGTTTCTACCTGGCGCAATGGGGTCAGGCGGCGGTCTTCAGAACTCGCATCGCTGCCGAGCGCCTGAAGCTCCGCCCCCTCCTCGTCGGACTGGAAAACGCACTATCGGTGTCGGACACCGAGACCAACGGCACAACAGGTGAAATCACCCTGGAAGCCAACAGCAATCCCCGCGCCATGGCGGTACGGCGAGGCCCCACCGGCCGCGAGACCGAGGTAACGCTTCGGCGAACAATTGGTCTGGCCTGGGCGCTCCTGTTGCCGTGGGATGTGGCGCTTCGCCCAACATGGTGGCTGGCCAACGCGCTCTGGCTGGGTTCCCTGACGTTTCCGGTCGCGTTCCTCACGATACGGTCCGGCGGAACGCGCAGTGGCGATTCAGGCCGCGCCCTTGTGTGGTGGCCGTTACCGCTGGTTCTGGGCAGCATGGTTGCCGCGTCGGCCGCGTCCGGATTGAGCCCGCTCGGCATGGGCGAATGGCTGGGCGTCCTCACGGGTATCGTCGCAGGATTGGCGGTCGAGCGATTGACCACAGCAAGGGACCGAGCGGACTTGAAGGCCGGCGCGCGCGTCGGCAGCATACCTTCGTGACCGCCGCGCTGACCGCCTTTGGCACTCTCCGCGAGATCCTTCGTGTCGTGCTCCTCACCGCCGCGGCGATCATGGCAGTCATCGCGGTCGGTGACTGGCTGGTGCGGACACGCCGCGTCAGTCCCTTCAGTCCCGTCGCGCGTTTCTTCCGAACGAGCATCGATCCATGGCTCGAGCCGGTCGAACGGCGAGTCGTGCGCGCCGGCGGACTCCCGGCCACTGCGCCGTGGTGGGCGTTGGCCGCGATCGTCATTGGCGGCATCGTCCTTCTTGCACTCGTCGACTTCGTGGGAGTCCTGCTCGCGGACCTGTCGCGGGGCATCGCCGGTGGCCCAGGCGGGTTCGCCCGCCTGGTCATCTATTGGGCCTTCACGTTCCTTCGCATTGCCATTCTGGTGCGCGTGATCGCTTCCTGGCTGCCGATCTCACCGTTTTCGCCCTGGATTCGCTGGTCCTTCACGCTCTCTGAGCCCATCCTGCGGCCTCTGCGTCGCGTCATTCCCCCGTTCCGATCGATCGACATCACGCCGATTATCGCCTTCTTCGCCCTGGTCATTGTGGAGAGCCTGGTCCGCGGATGGCTTCAGTGAGGGGTGCGTGAGCGATCCGGACCTTGTCCGCTTGCGCGTCCGAGTCCAGCCGCGCGCTTCGCGGAACGAGTTCGCCGGTGTTGAGAACGGAGTCTTGCGCGTCAGGCTGCACGCTCCGCCGGTCGACGGGGCGGCGAATGAGGCGCTGGTCGCGTTCATGGCAGACGAGCTCGGCGTTTCGCGACGGCAGGTGCGTATTGTTTCAGGTTTTGGATCAAGAAACAAGGTTCTCGAAGTCGATGCCAGGGCGCGCCCCGCCCTTGACCGGATCCTCGCCTCTACCTAACGATAGGCCATGATCCTCCTCGTCGGTGGTAATGCCGCCCTGCTCGAGGGGCTGGCTCAGGCGTTGGCGAATACCGGGCAACGCGTGGTCGCCTCCCATTCGCTCGATGAGGCCCTGGAACTGCAGGCTCGCCACCCTCCGGTCCTGACCGTAGCGGAGCGCAGCCTCGTGTCGGAGTCGGAACCGGCGAAGTCCTTCCTGAACGGAACGCTCGCCGGCGGCGGCGCACTGGTCACGTACCGCGAGGCGGGCGACACGTCGCGCGCCTTGCCCGCCCTGCTGGCGCGCCACGTCCTGGCCGATCTGGTGCTTCCGCTGGAACGCAACCGCCTGGTTGCCCTCGCCCAACACCTGGCGA
>DATCIJ010000221.1:0-6799 GCA_036507855.1 Gemmatimonadaceae bacterium
TCGTTTCGCGCGACGTTGGGGATCGAGAGAAGTGAGATGAACTCGTCGACGATCGCGCGCTGATGCTGGGCCGTCCAGGTGGCGACGGGAGACTGGGCCGGCAGGGCCGTGCTCGCGGCGAGGAGGCCGATAAAGAGGATCTTCCGCATGATGAGCCGGGACACGGGTAGGTCGTTCATATGATTGTAGCGCTCGGAAGGAAACTGCGTGCCGGCGCCGATCAGTCGAGCCGGGTCCAGGACTGTTGACATGAAGAGCCTGCGCGTGTTGCGCTAGTCCCCGCGTGCAGGACACACCCCGTCCACGGAAAGGGCTGAGCCCACCTGAGCGTCGGAGGCCTGAGCGGGGTATCATCCGACCTGAGCCACGTGGCGTCGTGCTGCAGTGAGTTCCGACGCTGGCCGCCGATCGATGGATGCGCGACAATTGCGCTACCACAAAACAGACAGGGTTAGCACATGGAGTCTCCCCAGGGCCGCCGAGCCGGCGCGCCGGATGTCGAATGCGAGATGCACCACACGGTGCTGGTCGTGAGCGATGTGCGCGTGGCTGTGGAGTTCTACACGACGAGGCTCGGCTTCTGGACCGCCTTCATGGACGGCGAGCCGCCGACCTTCGCGGGCGTGAACCTCGGCCACGTCCAGCTCTTCCTGGAGCAGGGAACGCCCAATCCCAAGGGATGCTCGGTCTACTTCGTCGTCGGTGACGCTGACGAGCTATACGAGTACCAGAAGTCGAAAGGCGCCGAAATCGTCGACCCTCCCGAGGACCGGCCGTATGAGCTGCGCGACTATGGAGTGCGCGACCTGCACGGCTACCACCTCAGGTTCGGCCATCGCCTGTACAGTGCGGGTCCGCCACTGAAGATCGAACGCGTCGACGTCCCGTTGCGCCTCGAGAAGCGACTGGCGGCGCTCCTGTACGATCTGGCCCTTCACAAGCGAATGAGCCTGACGAGCTGTGTGGAGGAGATACTGCTTCACACGAATGAGCCGCTGGGCGACGGCGTGGCCAGCCCGCATACGAGGCGGCAGCTCGCCTACATTCAGGAACTGAAACGCAAGCACGGCATCGACTACGACTCGCACGCGAGTTACCGCTTTACCGAATAGGACCATGACCGCTCCGCCTCCCCGACTCGAGCACATCGACGTCCGCCTGACCCGGTGGATGGCGCGTCACGGCCTGACATTTCTTCGCGTCAGTCTCGGAATTGTCTTTCTATGGTTCGGCGCCCTGAAGTTCTTCCCCGGGCTGAGTCCCGCTCACGACCTGGCTGCCAGGACCATCGAGCAGCTCTCGGGAGGGCTGGCAGGGCCCGAGCTTTCGGTGCCGGTGCTCGCCACCTGGGAGTGCTTGATAGGGCTGGGGCTCCTGCTCGGTGTCTTCCTTCGCGCCGTGCTTCTGCTGCTGATGATCCAGATGGTTGGAACGCTGACCCCACTGATACTTTTCCCGGGCGAGGTCTTCACGCACGTTCCCTTTGCGCCCACGCTCGAGGGACAATACATCATCAAGAACGCGGTACTCATCAGCGCGGCGATCGTGCTGGGCGCAACCGTTCGGGGAGGAGGTCTGGTGTCTCAACCAGAGGTCCTCGAAGCGGCTGAGCAGATCTGGAACGAGTGAGGAGTGAGGAGGAGAAACTCCTTCAGTCCTCTATCTCATTCTTCACTCTTCACGCTGCACTCCTCACTCCTCACTCCTCACTCTTCACTCCTCACTACTTCCATGGCTACCAAACTCGACAAGGCCCTGAAGCGCGAACTCGACATCGGCGGCGAGCCCTACATGCTCACCATCAATCCTGACGGACTGAAGCTCGTGCCCAAGGGGAAGCGTAACGGACAGGAACTCACGTGGAAGGACATCGTCAGCGGCCACGTGGCGCTGACGGCGGCACTGAACGCTTCCCTGGAGCGTCCTCAGGGCTGATCCGCAGTCATGTCAGGCGGCACCAGGGACCGACTTCCTCCAGCGGTGTAGCGTTGATCATCGCACTGGCATCACCGCGCGTCGCGACGTCATTGGAGGACGGCTTGGCGCGAATCGATCGGCTGCTGTCCGAGGCGACGGCGAAACATGCCCGGATCGTGTGCTTCCCCGAAGCCTGGCTCCCGGGTCTGCGCGGGCAGGACTTTGACGTCATCCCGTGGAATGAGGAACAGCAGGAACGCGCGGTACGAACGGTGCGGCAGCAGGCAAAGGCGCATCGAGTCGCCGTCATCCTGAGTCTGGAACTCATAACGAGCGGTGGACGGCAGATCGCGGCGTGCGTGATCGATGCCGACGGCAACATCCAGGGATACCAGACCAAGAACCAGCTCGATCCTTCCGAAGACCGGTTCTATGTGCCCGGGGCTTCGCGCAGGATCTTCGAGATCGATGGGGTGAAGTTCGGCGTGGTCATCTGCCACGAAGGGTGGCGCTATCCGGAGACGGTGCGCTGGGCGGCGGCGCGCGGCGCGAGGATCGTCTTTCATCCGCAGCACACCGGAAACGAACGGCAGGGGCTTCGGCTGACCGAGTGGGGCGCGGCGAGCAACCCCTACTACGAAAAGGCGATGATGATGCGCAGCATCGAGAACACGATCTGGTTCGCCAGTGTGAACTACGCGCTGCGTTATCAGGAGGCGGCGACGAGCCTTATCGACCCCTCGGGGAGATGCGACGCGTTCCTGCCTTACGGGAAGGAAGGAGTACTCGTGCGGGCGATTGACCTCGATGCCGCGACCGGCCTTCTCGCGACCAGGCTTGCGCCGGAGCGTTTTCAGGAATCGCTGGACTGATGGGGAAGGCCACATTTGTCCGCGTTCTGGTTCTCGCTGCGGCCGTCGCCTGCGGGAGTGACGAAACCACGCCCGTCGAGGTCGTTCCACCACAACCTCCCTTCGGCGGCACCATCTTCATCGACCCGGACATCATCACCTCGTCGGATCCCACCACGTTCCAGGGACTGACGTTCACGGGCCAAGCCTCCCGGACAATGTTCGATCGGCGCGTGAACACCTGGATCGCGGTGGAGGCGTATCTCTTCGCCGCGTCCTACGACGATGCACTCAGCGCCGAGATTCAGGTGAATCCCGAGTTTGGCAGTGAGGAGTCAGCTCGAACGGTTGCGGAGCGATATGGCCGCGTCATCGGTCGCCTGCCGACAGCGCTCCGCAGCGGCGTGGAGACCGTCTGGATTCATCAGGGAACGCAGCCGTTTGGCGGCGGAAACAGGAACCTGCTGATTCACGTCGGCCAGGCCGATCTCTACGAAAGGGACGGCATCCTCGAGGAGACACTCGTGCACGAGGCAGTGCATACATCGCTCGACGCGGCCCACGCCGCCGCCTTGGCGTGGAATGCGGCCCAGGCGGCGGATGGCAACTTCATCTCCAACTACGCCAGGGATTTTCCCGGTCGCGAGGATCTGGCCGAGAGCTTTGTCCCCTGGCTGGCTGTACGGTACCGTTCGGCGCGGATTTCTCAGTCCCTGGCCAACACCATACTCCAGACCATTCCGAACCGGATCGCTTACCTGGACGCGCTGGCGCTCGAGATGTTCCCAATCCGGTAGTCGGATCGGAATCCCGCCTGACGCGCGAATTATCGACCCCTGCCTGACGAGTCGCCGGCGATGGCGAACAGCGAGAGCGGGTCGACGGTCACGGAGCCGTAGCGCACGATGAAGTGCAGGTGGGGACCGGTCACGCGGCCGGTGGCCCCGACGCGTCCGATGGTCTGACCACGCTGCACCGTGTCGCCGGCCGCCACCAGCTGAGCCGAGAGGTGGAGGTACGCGCTGGACAGTCCCACGCCATGGTCGATGTAAACGACGTTGCCGCCGTAGTAGAACGCGTCCACGATCCGGACCACGCCTCGGTTCGCCGCCCGTACCGGCGAGCCCGTGGCGCCGGCGAAGTCCGTGCCCATGTGCCGTGACGTGATGGCGCCGTTGTACTCGCGCCCGCCGCCAAACCCACTCGTTATTCGCGCATCGCGCGGCAAGGCGAACGGTTCATTCCAGAGGCGTGCGGTGGTGTGCGCCCCGGTCGCGACGTTGACGGCGCGCTGCGACTCGCGCTCGATCCGCGCAGTGGTGGCCGGGTCAGGCGGCCGGCCGAAGGCGGGGGCGACACGGAGCCGCTCGACCGGGTAGTTCCCGCTGCCGGTACGAACGTGTGCCACGAGCGAGTCGGACGCGCCGTTCATGGTGCAGCGCACCACGATGAGCAGTGAGTCGGGGCTGTCGATCGGAACGGGAGCCAGCGACTCTTGGCTCCCGCCGGCGCTGTCGGCATGGAAGTGCAGGGGTTCGCCGGCAACGACGCCCGCCAGGTGTGCCTCCGGGCTTGCCCCACTGACCCGTACGCGAAAGAGCGCGCCTAGCGTCGGAGTCGCGGGCGTCAAGGAAATCGCCGCCGAGTCCCCGCAGCCGCTGCCAATGGCGATGGCTGGACGGGAATCACGGGCCTGCGTGATCGCCCATGCGACGGCGCCCACGACCGTCAGAGCAAGCAGTCCCCTCATCAACATGCGATGCAATCTACGGCCACAGACCAGACTGAGTGGTGATTGGTGGGTGCCAGGGCTCTTGCTGGGACTGGGGCTGGCGCTGACTGCACCAGCACCAGCACCAGCATTGGCATCGAGCACCAGATCCAGCAAATCGCCCTGGCACCCAGTAAACACCACTCAGCGAACTCTATTTCCTGGAGAGTACCACCCACCACGGCCAATCGTTGCTGTTCGCTGATGTCGACGCCGTGACCCAGACGCCGCCATAGATACTGGATGCGGGCGGATTGAACGTGACGACGTAGTCTCCGCCCGACAGCGTGAGCTGGAACTTGCCGTCGGCGCCGGTGGTGACGCTTTGTTCGGCGGCACCGAGGATGGGGACCGCCTGGGTTCCACCGGTCACCGGGTACGCGGTGACAACGACATCAGCAATGCGCGGCGCCGTGGCCAGGGTGTCCGTACTGCCCGGTGCCGAGGGTCCGAGAACGATGCCGTGGAAGCTACCCGGCGTCGGGTTGGTCGGCGGTGGCGGCAATGGATTGCCGGTACTGTCCTTGCCTTCGCGTTGGGCGAGTCCGGTCAACGGTGAGTTCTGATTTGCCGTCGGGCTGTCGGAGCAGGCCGCGACGAAAAGCCCAGCGGTTAAAGCGACCACCAACGACAGTACGGGTTTCCTGAAGCGCGTCATTGTAAGACACCTCGTCAGATCTTCCGTGAAAGTGTGGACCAGGCCGGCGTGCAGAGCTCGGACTCGCTGGTTCTGTGCTGTCAATGGATCTGACGCCCGCTGGTGCTGACGCTCGATGGACACGGTGGAAGCGACGCTCCCTGATCGCGTGTGACGAGTCACGCGAGAACGGGGTGAGTCGCTGTCGTTAGGGCGGATTGTACGTCATGAGCTCAGGGCAGGACCGGGCCCGCGATGCGCGATGGACTCAGCAGGCTGCGGCCCAAGTCGTGGTCGGCTGGCTCGGCGGGGGGGACAGAAACGACCAAAAGAGAAACGGGTCAGGCTGAGAGCCTGACCGCTGCCTTCAGTTGTGACCGGCCGTAAGGGGTCCTCGCGGGCACGAAACGCGGCGCCGCCCGCGAAGGGAACGACGCCGCGTCGGCATCCGCGCTGCGTTGGGCAGCGCCGGGGTCGGTGTCTACCGCCAGAACACCATCTGCAGGCCGGCCGAGAAGATGAAATCGTTCTGAATCTTGGCGGCGAATTCGACGTCATTGGCAGGACTCGTCGCGTTCTCGAAACGGAACTTCGAGGAATAGATGAAACTCTCGGCCCGCAAACGCAGCCCCAGGAAGTCGGTCAACGGAATCTTCGAGCACAGCGATACCGCGCCGCCGAAGTCAGTGAGACCCTTGAACGTCCCGCCCTCATCCGCCTGGTACGCGCTGCCGCCGTGCGAAATTATCGCCGGACCGACGCCGAACCGAAGCGCCGTCCGCTCCGAGAACGGAACGAGGTTCAGCATCAGCTTCGCGCTGGCGAACAGCACACGCGCCGATTCGGTGGTGGCCAGCGAACCCGGCACCTCATTCCACAATCCGCCGCTCGGACGGGCATCGCTGAACGCCCAAGCGCCGCCGACCTCCATGCCGGTGACGTTGTTGAACCAGTAGCTGGCGTTGGCGCCAAGGGCGAGCGCGCTCTGTTGCCTGATGCCAACGACGTGGTCGGTGCCGCCGGCCTCGGACCTGAACTGAGCGACCTTGGTGTTCGGCACGAAGACGCCGGCATACGGCGTCACGACGATGCGACGGTTCGCCTGTGCGTCGGCGGCCCGAGCGCCAAGCAGGCCGACAACGGCGGCCGTCGCGAGCAGTAGTGATCGACTGGTTTTCATACGCGTCTCCTCGGAACTGGCGCGCCGGCGGGAGGGGCACGACGCCTGCGGTGCCGGACGCGGTAACACGCTTTTCCGCACCGATCATGGTAGTGAAGGAAAGTCGGACCGGGCGTCGGGGAACGCGGAGGGACTCGTAAGCGCAATCCTGTCTACGGAGCTGTGCGGCGCGGCAGCGCGCGGTTCATCAGCATGACTATATGTGGGCATGGCGCTGTAGCGTGCCGCCTGTGTGCCAACGTGTGCAAAATCTGGCAACTGACCGGCAATCTGGGGCAATAAGAACAACGGGTTAGGCAGATCGCCTAACCCGTTGTCTCGTTTCGCAATGCGTTGTGCTTCAACAAACTCCCGAGGCAGGACTCGAACCTGCGACCCGGTGATTAACAGTCACCTGCTCTACCAACTGAGCTACTCGGGAAGGGACGAGAAAAGTAACGGGG
>DATCIJ010000222.1:0-25645 GCA_036507855.1 Gemmatimonadaceae bacterium
CCCACCACTGCCTTCAGAGGCGCCGCCCGCGGCCGGCGCCGCGCCGGCACCCACCCGATACGAGATCTCGGCGCCATGCGGAGGGCTTGGACTCTGGAACGTCTTGTGGCCGATTCCATAGAAGGACTCGCCCCTGTTCGGGCCTTCGCCGTAGTCATACGCCACGCGCGGCGCGAACAGGTAAGCGGCTCCAGCCATGACTCTGGCTCCAGCAGCCCCGGCCATCTGCTCCAGCGGGTTGATGTCGACGATCCAGAAGCTGCGGCCGTGCGTGGCCGCGATCAGCTCCTTGTCGCGCGGATGGATCTGCAGGTCGTAGAACGGCACGTTAGGCATGTCGCTCATGAACCGGCGCCAGGTCTGGCCGCGGTCGAGCGAGGTGTACGCCGCGCGCGACGTTCCCACGAACAGCAGGTCGGGGTTGAAGGGATCCTCGCGGATGACCCGCACGTAATCCGCCGGGCTCTCCTTCGGAAGATTGTTCACGATCGACCGGAAGGACTTCCCGTAGTCGGTGGTCACGTACAGGTACGGCGTGAAGTCGTTGTTCCGGTGATTGTCGAACGTGACGTAGAACGTGCTCGCGTCGAAGTGGGACGGCTCGAACTTCCCGGCGTAGATGTCGCCCGTGGCCATTCCAGGAAAGCGCGACATCGGGATCTGCTCCCAGGTCTGACCGTCGTTCTGCGTGACCCAGACATTCCCGTCGTCCGTCCCGGCCATCAGCCAGCCCGGCCGCACATGCGACTCGGCCAGCGCCACGACCGTGCCATACGTCTCGGCGCCGGTGGCGTCGCGCGTGATGCCGCCCGTCTTCGTCATGCTCGTGTCGATCTTCCCCCACTGCTTCTTGGACAGGTCGGGTGAGATCGGGACCAGGTTGTTGCCGCGCCACGTGGACTTGAGCACCCTGCTGCCGCCCATATAGAAGACGTCGGGATTGTGCGGCGACAGCAGGAACGGCGTGTTCCAGTTGTACCGCATGGTCCACTCGACCGAGTCCGCGACCTGGCGATTGCGCATGTCGGTCAACTGACGCTGAACGTCACGAGCCGGCGGACGCATGGTGTCGCCGCGGACCATCATGATGGAGTCTTCCAGCATCAGGTACCGCTGGCGGTATCCGGGCTTGGCCAGCGGCTGCGCTTCACCGGTCCTCAGGTTGGTGCGCTGGACGTTCCCGCCCTGCGACTCGGACCACACGATCCACGGTTCGCGCGGGTGCTGCTGCGTGTAGAAACCATCGCCGCCCGTGACCATGAACCAGTAGCTGTTCTGGATGTTCCCCTTCCGGCGGCTGGGACCGCAGTGCGACCCGTTGTCCTGCGCGCCGCCGCAGATGTAGTACGGCACGCGGTAGTCATAACTCACTTCGTAGAACTGGCCGATCGGGAAGTACTCGCCGAAATCCCACGCCCCGCCGCCGTCCCAGGTGATGTAGACGCCGCCGTCGTTCCCGATGGCCATGTGTTCCGGGTCGCCCGGATCGATCCACAGCGCGTGCGTGTCGATGTGCACGTTGCGCCCCGCTTCACGCGCGGTCCGTCCGCCGTCGCTGGAAACCAGGAGCGGCGTGGATGTGAACCAGACGCGCTCCGGATTCCGCGGGTGGACGCGCACCTGGCTGTAGTAGAACGGACGCACGTTGGCGTTGTTCATCTTCTCCCAGGACGCCCCGCCATCCTTCGTGCGATGGAGACCGTTCTTCAGCTGCTGCGGCGGCTGGCCCGTGCGCGTGTTCGGCGTGGAGTCCGCCTCGACCATCACGTACACGATCTTCGAGTCGCCGGGGAAGATCGAGAAGTTGATGCGACCCTTTTGTGTCTCCGGCCAACCGGTTCCCTTCACCTCGGTCCAGGTGGCCCCGGCGTCAGTCGACTTCCAGAGCGCCGAGCCCGGGCCGCCCGACTTGAGGTAGTACGGCCCGCGGATGCGTTCCCAGCTCGAGGCCCAGACGATGTCGGGATTCGACGGATCCAGCGCCACGTCGATGAACCCTGCCCGATCGCTGATGAACTTGGCGAGCTTCCACGTCTGCCCGCCGTCCTCGGTCTTATAGAGGCCCCGCTCCGGATTGGTGGCCCAGGCGGCGCCGAGCGCCGCGACGTAGACGATGTTCGGATTGCGCGGATGGACGACGATGCGGCCGATGTGCTGCGTCTTCTCGAGTCCCATCAGGCGCCATGTGATGCCGCCATCCGTGGACTTGTAGACGCCGGCCCCTGGCTCAATCGAGTTGCGCGAGTTCTGCTCACCCGTGCCCGCCCACACCTGCATCGTGTCCGACGGGGCAACCGCGAGGGAGCCCATGGACATCACAGGGTAGGTGTCGAACGTCGGGCGGAATGTCACCCCGCCATTGCTGCTCTTCCAGACTCCGCCAGCCGACGGCGCGACAAAGAGCGTTCTCGACGGGAACGGGATGCCGGTGATGTCGGCGATACGACCCTCGAAGTGCGCCGGACCCACACTTCGCCATCGCATACCGGCCAACATGGCGGAATCGACGCCCTGGGCGGCGAGAATTGAAGGGGCAGAGACCAGAGCCGCGAGTTGGAGCCAGGAAGAGATACGCATCGGATTCGGTGAGTAAGTGGGCTGCGAGTGCCCTCAAAGTGAAGCTACGACCGCGACAGCGCGAGCGTTGAAACCAGATGGGAGACGGGAGATAACCTGCAAACCCGATTACAGACGGATCCCGCGTTGATCGCCGTGCAGTTCATCTCACGTCTCCCATCTCCCATCTCACCTCTCGCCTACGGCCACAGCCATCCAAATACTCCCGCGGTAAACAGTCCGTAGACGACGCCATCCAGCACCTGCAGCCGGAACGTGCGCCACGGCCGTCCGAACCAGATCGACTCGGGAACCATGGCGAGGATATACGACATCATCGATGTCGCGCCGACGACACGGAAGACGGCGAGATACTCGGCTCCGGCGCCCAGCGCGTGCCAGGCCACGTACGCCACGAGAAGCGACACGATCACGTTGTAGATGAACGCCTTCAGCATCATCGGGCCCATCGGCGGCACGCCGTTAGGCACGATGGTGATATACGCGCGAGGACCCTTGTTCATTCTTTCCTTCATCGCCGGGTCCTCGAACACCTTGGGATCTCTCGCCCATGGCAGCGCGTACTGGCCGGGCGCCGGCGGATTCGCGCGCATCGACGCCTGCACAGCGTCCGGATCCGGCAATCCCTGCCAGTCCTGCTTGTGGTGCGGCAGTACAGTCCACGCCAGTGCCGAGAGGATGAACACCACCACGCCGCTCACAACTATCGGAAGCCACAACTGGGTGAGGAATTCCATCTCATCCTCCTGTTGTTAGGGCAACGGACAGCGGACAACGGACACCTGCAGTGCCGAGTCACGAGTCACGAATCACGCCAATCGCACTGCGCGCTCAATCGCCGTCTCGAGAACCCGCACCGCCAGCGCCTCCACCTGCACCAGGGGAACCCTCAGCCCTTCGTGTTGGCAGAGAGCGAAGACGATGTCCCCATCGTACGAAGTGCCCGCGGGCGTGATGCGCCGGTAGAGCCCCGCCGAAGCGGCTTGCGCCAGTTCGGAAACGGCCGAGCGGGAAAGTGCGGCATTCGTGGCCACCACCGCCAGAGTCGTGTTGCCGCCAATCGGGGTTTCGGCGGTCGCCGGCCGGGTAAGGGGGGACGGCGGACCACTGGCCAGGACCCGCGCCGAGTCGACGAACGTCCCATCGGGAGCCCTGGCGCCGGCGATGACTTTGCCGTTGCCATCGCGCACGTCGCCGAAAGCATTCACGACGGCGACCGCTCCAATCATCAATTCGTTGGCCTGTTCGAACCAGCAGCCGACGCCGCCCTTCATCGCTCCTTCGCGCCCGGCGACCTTGCCGACCGTTGCACCGGTTCCCGCGCCCACGCTTCCCTCGCCGATGCCCACGGAGGTCGCGGAGTCGCAGGCCTCGTACGCCATGGCGGGAGTGGGTCGGGCGTCGGGACGGCCAAGTGGCAGAAGATCGAAGATCACGGCCGCCGGCACGATGGGCACTACGAAAGCACCCATCGGATGGCCGCGCATATGCTCTTCCATCCAGCGCATCACTCCGGCGGCGGCGTCGAGTCCGTAAGCGGAACCGCCGGTCAACATGACGGCGTCGACCCGATCGGCCAGGCTGGTTGGAGACAACGCTCCGAGTTCGCGCGTTCCGGTGGCACGCCCCACGATGCACACGCCGCCGCGCCATGCGCGTCGTTCGTGGCGTATCACGGTCACTCCAGTCCCGCCCTCGGCGTCGGTTGCATGACCGACCATGAGGCCGAGTGGTCTGAAGTCGAAGCCGCTCACCCTGTGGCCGGCGCCTGCGTGGCCGCCTTGGTTGCGCACCGGCGGCAGAGCGTCACGCCCTTCATGGAGCAGACCTGGCAGATGAAGGTGCCGCAGCCGTGACAGGGATAGCCTTCGGACGCGCGCTCTTCGTTGCCACAGGCGCGGCACTCCATAGCGTCTTTTTCGCGCAGTTCTGTCATTCAGCCCTCCGGCGTAGCGCCCTAAGGTTATGCGCCGCGCGGTGCATTTGACACCTCCGCGGCTTGGCCGGCCGCGTCGCTCACTCGGGGAACCTGCCCGCGTGTCGCCGAAAGGGAGGCCCCGTCGGGAGCGCCTGTCACCGAGGCTTGAGAAAGACAGCAGCCTTCGGAGCGACCATTATCTCGATAGGCGTGCGACCAACGATGTCCCCATCCGCCTGAACTGAAACCGATGGCTCGCTCTGAATCCTGAATACTCGACCCCGCACGAATCTCATCCCCGGATGCGGACGGAAATCTCCCCGCAGCAACCGCCAGAACAGCGACAACACGTCGCTCGTCCGCTCGGGCGTGAACAGACAGAGATCCAGCTCGCCGTCGTCAGGCCTGATGTCTGGCCCGAGCGAGAACAAGCCGCCGAGTATCGAGCCCGCGTTCGCGATCATCGCCAGCAGCGCCCGCCCTTCAACGACCTGCCCGTCGACATCCACCGTGACATGAACCCGGTCCCGCCCGAGCGCCGCCCGCGTCGCCGTGATCACGTACGAAAGCATGCCGAGCGCGCGTTTCCTGCCGCGTGACGTACTCTCCACCATCGCGACATCGACGCCAACACCGGCGGCGAAGGCGAAGAACCGGTTGTCGGGCAGCCGGCCCAGGTCGAACGGGCAGCGGTCACCCGCCAGCAGCGCGCGCACGGCGCTGCCCACACTGAACGGCACCCCGAGCACTCCAGCCACCAGATTTCCGGTGCCGCCGGGGAGGACTCCTATCGGCGTCCCCGAATTGGCCAGCGCGCCCGCGACCTCCATGACAGTGCCGTCGCCTCCGAGCACGAAGACCGCATCCCAGGGCTCGGTGCGCGCTTCGAGCACGTCGCGCGCATGACCTGGATGTGACGTCACCACCTCGCTGACATCGACGTTGGCGGCACTGAACGCGCGCCGCACGGCATCGCGTTGTCGCGATCCGCGCCGCGACCTGGGATTCACGACCAGCAGGACGCGCTCTATCAGCGGCGCCAGATCCTGAAGAAGTCCAGACCCACCTGCTTCTTCGCCGTGCTGAACCCGCGCTCACCCAGTCCGCAAACCAGCTTGTCGAACGACGGCTCGTAGGCAGCCGCCACGCCACTCCGCGACGTTCGCCCGAACTGGTACTCGAGCTTCACGCCGATGCTCGACAGCAGCGACGGCGAAGCCGTGGTCGACGAGGGCAGGAACTGGCAGAGCCCCGACGTGAGCGAGATGAACAGCCGGTCCGACATCTGCTTTCCGATCGCCAGTTGTGCCCCGCCGACCGAGAAGATGTCGCCGAGCTGCTGCGCTCCCCCCTGCGATGATGTCTGGAGCTGCACGAAGTCGACCAGACCGCTTGCATAACGAGCGGCGTATGAACTCGCGAAACTCGTGAACGTGCCGAGCAGGAGAGCCATGGCGCTGCTGGTCCCGCTGCCCACGCTGAAGCTGGGCTGGTCGAACAGCACGTAGCTGAGCAAGTCCGACTGTGACAGCCCGAGCAGCGAGTCCGCGGCATACAGGTCGATCGCCGGATTGGCGAGCGTTCCCGTTATGTGCACGCCGACGCGAACGTCGTTCCGACCTCCATACGTCGCGTTGATCGACCGCGACGTGTACACGGCCCGGATGTCCATTGCCGGATTGAAGCCGGGATCGCCGTTGAAGCGCAGCAGGCCGGATTGCACCTGGAACGTGCGCTGCAGCGGACTCACGTTCAGCCGATACGTCCCGCGCTCCGTCTGCAGGTCACCGGTCAGGGCCAACTGGTCTTCGCTGAAGCGGTCGGCGCGCGCCACCGTGAGATTCACGGCGCCGGTGAGCTTGATGTCCACGTCCTTCGACCGCAGCCACACATCGTTTCCCATGACGACGCTCACGTTCTCCGCTGACAGTCCGCGAACGAACCGGGTCGCCGGTGTCGGCAGCAGGCCGAGACTCCCAACGAGAGCGCTGTCGATCCCGAGTTCGCGCCAGTCCTCGACGCTGAACAGTTCCTTGTCCGACGTTTCAGGCAGCGCAATCGTTCCACGGTCCACCACGACGGCTCCGGTTGCGCTCGACGCCTGGTCAGTACCGCGCCACGTCACGTCCGCCGTGATGAAAAGGTCGGCCAGCGCGCGGTTGCCAATGGCGTGGAATTCCCGCGCCGCCATCGCCAGATCGAACGACACGCTGTCCGCGTTGAATGGCCGGGCGATCCAGCCCGACGCCGAAAACCGGTCACTGAGCTGCGGTCCCGACACCATGGTGAGCGTGTCGATCCGCACGGTGTCGTTCCTCGCCCGGAGGTCGGCGTTGATCTCGCGCAGCGTAATTCCCGCATCGGGAAGCGTCACTGATCCCTGCTTCACGGTCAGTCTGCCATCGAGCGTGGCGGCTCCCGTGCGCCCCGCCAGTTCGGCATTCACCTCGAAGGTGCCCCCCGCCGCGCGCACCTTGGTGGTGAACGACTCGAGGATGTCGAGCCCGACGTTAGGCGAGAAGACCCGGACGCGCATCGTGTCGTCCAGGACGCGCCGGTCACGAGGCATGAGCGCCAGGTCGATCGGGTAATTGGCGTTCACCGTCAGCACCGTGGTGTCCGCCTGCACCACGCGTCCCTCCGCCAACAGCCGCTGATCGGCGTACGCGGCGGTCATCGCCACCTGGGCGACCTTGACGTCACCCGCGGTCACGCTGTTGAGCGTGGCGGACGCCGTGAGCCGCGGCTGTTGTCGCGTCCCGGTCATGTCGAGCGTTGCCGACAGGTCGCCGCCGAGGGGGATGCGCGTCTGCACGATGGTGGAGACGTCGCTCAGCGGAATCGCCTCGATCACCAGCTTCGCGGCAATCGGCAGGCTGTCGGGAATGGTCGCGGCCATGGTCATCCGCTCATCGCCGTCGGCGGTCAACACGACCGTGTCCACCACCACCAGCGCGGGCTCGACCCGTATCGACGCCGGACGCTGCAGCGTGAACCGCTTGCTGTCGAGCATGATCGACAGCGAATCCATCCGGACGGTCGCGGTATCCTCCTCGAAGGTGAGCGTGCCTACCGAGGCTATCACCGGGCCGTTTATCTCCGTGGCCAGGAACGAGTACCCCCCTGTCCGGCCGTCGCCGAGGCTCAGGTCTCCGTCCACCCGCGCGAACCTGACGCCCGACAAGCTGAGTGTGTCGGAATGAAGGCTGATGGTGCCGCCCATGTTCCGGGACACGTTGGTCAGTTCCGGCGTCAGGCGCAGATGGTTCGCCCTGATGCCGGGATACACGATGTCTTCGCCACTCACCACACCCTCGACATCGAGGGTATCGACCGATCCGCGAAGCACGAGATTCCCTTCGACCGTTCCGTTGAGCGAATCGGTTCGCGCCGTGCGAAGGTACGGCCGCAGTCCGCCCAGTGAATCGATGCGGAATGCGATCAACATGGAATCGCGTACGGTCCCGCCGAGCCCGAGCCCGCCTGACGCGATCACTCGGCCCGCCACGGTCTCCACGGTGTCCGATCCGAAGATGCTGATGCGTCCATCGGCGAAACGGAGTTGCACACGCGCGCCATCATACACCGACAGCGAGTCGATTCGTGACCGCGCCAGTGCAAGCTCGGCTGATCCGGCCAGGTTGAACAGGGAGTCACCCCGTACCGCCAGCGTGACCGAGCCGTTGAGCTCGGTCACCGGAGTCACCGCGGTATCGAGCAGGGTCCGCAGGTCGAGGTTCTCGAAGGACAGCACACCGTTCAGCGCGTAGCCGCCTATCGAGTCACCGTCGACGCGGCCGTCGTAGGCCAGCATTCCCGCCGGCCCGCGAAGCTCCGTCGTGACGGACAGGTCTTCCGTCGTGCCCTGGAGCCGGGCCGGCCCGGCGTACTCGCCCTTGAGCGGGATGTGCGTCTCGGTGTAGGCGCGACTGAATGTCGTGAACGAGAACGGCTGCGCCGTCATGGCGATGTCGTACGTCGTCGTGGTCTCGCCGAACGTCACGCGTCCCGCGCCAACCATTCGCGTCGCCGGGCCGCTGCCGTCGGTGTGCGTCAGGTCGGCCTCTGTGAAGCGAACGTCCAGCCACGACGAGTCGAGCCTCGCACGGCCCGCCACCTGGCCGTTGAGCCGGGGGAACTCGGGCAGCAGGAACTGCAACGTGCGCAGGTCCAGTTGGTCCAGGTGCACGTCCAGACCGTTGAACACGACTTCCGAGGGTTCCTCGACGTCCATCCGCCCGCGCAGTTGCCCGATCGTCACGGCACCCGGCACGTTGGCATCGCGGAAGACCAGGTCCGACGTGTCCACCATGAAGTTGTTGAGCGGGCCACCACTCGCTATGAGCGTACCGGTTATGGTCCCGCGCCACGGATAGGGCAGCGGCTCACCGGCCAGCTGTTCGATCAACTTGAAATCGAGGGGCTGCGCCGACAGGTCCACGTCCTTGAGAATCGTCACCGGGGCGCCGATGCCGAACGTCATGTCGCCGCGCAGCCGCGAATCGGTCGTCCGCACGTCCATGTCGGTCAGGATGTAGTCGATGATCCGTGGATCCCGCTGGCTCAGGATCCTCAGATCCATCTTCCCGCCGCCCGTGGCCGGTAGTGTCGGATAGATCCAGGCGATGTCTGCCATCGAGACGGTGCCTGCCCGGATCACGAGATCGAAACGCGCCGGCTGGTTGTTTCCCCACCAGACTTTCCCCGCCATGGTGCCGCCCGATCCGGGAAGTTCGAAGTGCGGTACGTCAGCCCAGATCGTGTCGCCCTGGATCCGTACGAGACCGTTCGCGTTACGGAACTGAAACGGCGGATCGGTTTCGTCAATCGAAAGATTGCGAATGGCGAACCTCCGTCCGCCCTGTTGCCGGTCATCCAGTCGCGCCGAATCCAGCTCGATGTGGCCGTTGCTCCACTTCTTCGTTTCGTAGAGCGAGCCCGGGCCGCGCCAGATCACTTTGTCCGTGCGCTGCAGGTTGTACGCCGTCAGGCTGTCGCGTACGGCGCGCGCCAGGGTCGTGTCTGCCCGCCAGCGCGTGGTGACCGTGATCGACGCCGAATCGACCACCACGTCTTCGAGCTTGATGAACTGACCCCAGCCGAGTCGCGGCGCTTCCTGCACGGGTCCGGGCGGTCCCGATGGGAAGATCCGGCGGAAGTTGAACATCCCGACCGAATCCTCGAAGATGTTTGCGACAAGTCGCCCGAACCGGACGTGTTTCAACAATATCCGTCGGTCGAGCAGGTCCCGCGGGTCGTACTCCATCTGCACGTTCGCCGCGGCGACGAAGACCGAGTCGTTCTCGTCGCGGATCTCGAGCGTGTCGATCAGCATCCCGGTGAAGATCGAGCCGCTGACGCGGCCGATGTATAGCGTCCCATGAATGCCCTTGTTGGCCAGCCCGACTGCGTACGCAACCGCCTTCGCCTTCCCCCACTCTGACCGCGTCAGGGTCATGATGCCGCCGACCAGCACGACGATCACGCCGATCACGATCGCCACGAAGGCGTAGAAGATGCGACGGCGGCGGCTCATCGTCAGAACGGCTGCCCGATCGAGAACTGGAATGTCAGGCGGTTCCAGAACGTCCTGCCAAAGCGCGGCACATACGTCGCGGGACAATCGCCCTCATCGATCTGCTTCGGCGGGTTTCCGTCCTCCGCGATGCGCACGCGCAGTGTATTCCCCGGACTCACGCAGATCAGGTTGCCCGACGGGTCGGTGATGTACGCCGGCCCGGCCGGACGACGATACGGGTTGTAGCCCACGTCGACGCGGAGGGGACCCACCGGGGTGAACACGCGCAGTCCCACGCCCGGCGTCACACGAATGTCGGCGAAGTTCACGCCCGTCCCGGCGCGACCGCGATTCCACACCTGCCCCGCATCAATGAAAAGCGCGTACTGCACCAGCTCGGGATACGCCGGGGCGCGGAGCCGCAGCTCGGCGTTCGCCACGATCACGTTGTCTCCACCAGTTGGCACCGTGCGGTCGCCCACCGAGTCGGGATTGGCGCGCCAGAACTGCAGCGTGTCATCTATCGTCGTTATGCTGAAACCACGGGGGACGTAGATCGCCGGCCCCATTTCGTTCTGCCTGTAGCCGCGCACGGTGCTCGGCCCGCCGGCGTAGAGTCGCTCCTGCAGCGGGATGAACGTCGGCGCCGTCGAACCTGACACATCGAGTCGCGAGCCGAGCACCGTGCCGGCGCGGAGACGGGCCACGAACGTGCCACCCGCCGCCGGCGAGTACCAGGTGGCATCGAAGGTCGCTCGGTTGAAGCTCGCGTCTTTCTGCGAACCGACCACTGGCGAAGCATGCCGGAGGTCGAGACGCATCACGGTGCCGGCAGAGGGGCTCGTCAGGCTGTTCAGCCGGCTCCGCGTCGCGGCCCATCCCACGACCGCGCTGCGCGTGTACCGCTCCAGCCGGTCGCGCGCTTCTGATTCGCAGACGTTGAAGACCGCGCAGAAGAACGCCGGCTGGGCGGCGGTGCGACCGTACTCCAGTTGATAGGACCACGTCATCGGCAGCCGGCCGCCGACGCCCTGCTGTACCGAAGTGATCACGCCGATCGGGGTCGCTCGAAGGTATGCCTTGAATTCGGAACGTCGCTCGCTGTACACCGACAACGTCGGGACGATGCGCAACCCGAAGAGCGCCGCCTGCGATATCGAAGCTCCGAGGTAGTAATTCAGCGTGTCGCTGACCGGGTCGTTCAGCAACTCGCTCGTACACAGACCACTGGCCCAGTCTGTGGGGGACGACGTGCCGAACTTTGAAACACGGGCGTTGAGGTCGAGCCGGCGAAGGCCAGTGAAGTTGAAGTTCGTGTGGTTCACCTGGGCGCGGAGGCAATCCAGGTTGGCCCAGCCGATGGAGGCGCGCGTCGCCAGAAGTTCCGATTCACTCAGTGAGACGTTGACCGTCACCAGGCTGTCGGTGGCGTCAGCCAGGCTGCCCGAATCGACCGCGACGCGGACAAACCGGAACGCCTCGGTCGCGAAAAGGCCGCGTCCGGCACGTTCGAGGGCGCTTTCATTATATAGGTCGCCATCGGAGACCCCCAGCACGGAACGGACGCGATCGGTGCTGATGCGCGCTCGCCGGTTCGGGTTGACCGGAATCGGCGTCGGGATGTTGATGGCGCCGATCCACGACTTGTGCCCGGGAATCACGACGTACTGCACGGTCGCCCGGTGCTGCGACGGAAACTGGTCGAAGTTCCGGAGCACCTCGGCCTGGGGATACCCGCGATTGAGGAGCCGTCGGCGGATCGAGTCGCGCGTGGCTTCGAGCACGGTGATGTCGAAACGATCTCCCACCTCGACCGGGAGGTTGTCCGTGAAACTGGTGGAGTCAGGAACAGCCGGCTCCCAGACGATAGTCACCGAGTCCATGAGCATCGGGTCGCCTTCGGTGATGCGGTACTCGACCGAGACGCGCCGCTGGCCTGACGAACGAATCACCGGCTGGATGCGGACATCGGGGAAGCCCGTGCGCCGGTAATGGTAGTCCAGGCGCGCCGAGTCTTCGACGAGGGCGGCGAGCGAATCGAGGCAGTACTTCTGGCCGAAGACCCGGAAAGTGCGACGCCACCAGGTGGACGCGGTGGTGGCTATTCCGCGCTCGAGGGCGTAGGACGCGTGCGTCTTGTTACCGCTGAACTTGAGGGCGCGGACCTCGAGGTCCGTTGGCTCGTCGCAGCCGATCTCGGCGCGGCGCTGCGCGGTGGCCGTTGTCGCGAGCGTCGACAAAAGGGCCGCCGCGAGACAGGCCGCCCGCGTCATCTCAGGCGATCTCGACCAGGACCGTACCCGGCCCGCGCTGCTTGGCGCGGCGCTTGACGTCCGCGGCGCGCATGCCGAGGTGCTGGAGATTCACCCATCCGTCCGGCCTGACGAGCAGGACGGCGGTGGAAAGACGGGCGAGCGGAAAGCGTCGCACGGTTCCCTCGCGATCCACGCCAGTGAAGGACCCAGCTTTGGCCGCTTCGTCGCCCACCGCTCGTTCGATGACCCGTTTTGCGCGACTGGTGCATTCTGCGACAAAGGCCTCGGCTCGACCGGGAGCCGTGAGAATTATGAAGTCGTCTCCGCCGATGTGGCCGACGAAGTCCTTGCCATCATCGCTACCAACGGTGCCCGACGATTCACGGATCGCAGCGCCAAGTCCACGGATGACTTCGTCAGCGATGGCAAAGCCGAAGGTGTCGGCGAACGGCTTGAAGTAATCGAGGTCCAGATAGCATACCGCAAAAGAGTCGCCGCGTTCGATGCGGTTCAGGATCTCCCGATCGATCGCGCGTCCGCCCGGCAGGCCGGACGTTGGATTGCGGTCCGATTCGCGCTGGACCAGTCGAAGCAGTGCCTGGACCCGGGCGCGGAGCTCGCGCGGATCGAAGGGCTTGGCGAGGTAGTCATCGGCGCCGGCCGCGAAGCCTTCGACTTTTGATTCGACCGTGCTCTGCGCGGTGAGCATGAGCACCGGGATGCGGGCGGTGAACGGGTTGGTTTTGACCCGCCGGCAGACCTCGAACCCATTCATCCCGGGCATGGCGTGGTCGAGAATCACGAGGTCGGGTTCACGGGAATGGATGGCGGCGAGGGCGGCGTGCCCGTCTTCGACGAGGTCGACCTCGTGGCCTGCGGACCTGAACAGGTCGCGCAGCATCAGGCGCATCTCTTCGTTGTCGTCGGCGAGGAGCAGATAACTCACGGATCGACCGGAGGTTGCGCGGTGTGTGTGGCGCCAGGGGGTGAAGTCGTAAGTTCTCCCGGTGCCAGGGTTTGGTCAACGGCCAAGCGCCGGATTCAAGCGAACTTACAGGCGTTCAACTCAGCAGCATGTGGGTCCCACTTTCACGCGCTGCCCGTTATGCTCTTAACCGACGAACGGCCCACCGGGGGTCAGGCAATGAACTGTGGCGTGTGGCGGTGGTCGCCGGAGCCTGCGATGGCGCCAAGCCATTGTGGCGGCGCTGGTTCCGCCCGCCTGACGAATCCACGACGGCTCGCCTCCCGGGACATCCGGGCGACGTCGGCGGCCCCACTTTTGCACTAGGGTCCCGCCATGGCATCGAATCGGGACGACAGACTGTCCGAACTCGTTGCCTTCGCGCGGTTTCTTGCGGGCGTGCCACGCTTCGTACGGCGCCGCATGACCGCGGCGGAGGCGCTTGCCATCGTGCAGGAACGCCTGCGCAGCCGCGAGAGCAACTTCCTCGATGTCGTGGACCGCGGCATCTACGCCAATCCCCGCAGTCCCTACCGCGCGCTGCTCGAGACGGCGGGGTGCATGCGCGACGACCTGCGTGAGCTGGTTTCGCGCGAGGGGATCGAAGGAACGCTGCAACGCCTCCGCAACGACGGCGTGTACGTGAGCTTCGAGGAGTTCAAGGGCATCCAGCCGATCGTGCGCGGAAGCCTGACGATTCACACCAGCCCCGCCGACTTCGATAACCCGACCGCCTCGCGCTACTACTCCACCACCACCAGTGGCAGTACCGGCGCGGGACGCCGGGTGCAGCTCGACCTCCAGCACTTCGAGGAGCTCCTGCCGTCGCGCATTCTGACCCGGCACGTTCAGGGCGTCCTGGGAATTCCCGCGGCGTCCTGGTCGGATCTCCCTCCCGGTGGCGGACTCCAGGGCGTGCTGATCCAGGCCGCCTCCGGTGGCAAGGCCACGCACTGGTGCGTCGCGCGACTCGGCGGGCCTAACGCGACTCCGTTGCGCTTCCGGGCTGCGACCTTCGCCGCGCTGAGCGTCGCGCGCGCCGCCGGCGCTCCGGTGGCGTGGCCGAAGCACGTCCCGTTCGACCGGGCCATCGAGCTCGCGGAATGGGCGCGCGACCAGGTGAAGCTCGCCGGCAAGGCCACGATCCATTCATCCGTGAGCCGCATCCTTCGCATCGCCATCGCGGCGCGCGAGGCCGGCATCGACCTGCGCGGGGTCGTGTTGCGCGGCGGTGGCGAGCCGCCCACCACCGCCAAGGTGGCGCAGATCCTTGCCTCCGGGGCGACGTTCTATTCCAGCTATGCCTTCAGCGAGGTCGGCTCGGTGGGATCGCAGTGCCTCAACCCCGACGGGCCTAACGACCAGCACTTCATGCGCGACCACCTTGCCATGATCCAGGCGCCGCGCCGCGTCCCGGGCTTCGACATCGAGGTGTCCGCGTTCTGCTATACCAGCCTGCTGCCCACCGCCCCCAAGCTCCTGTTCAACGTCGAATCGGACGACTACGGCATCGTGGACGACCGCTCCTGTGGCTGCACCTGGGAGCAGCTCGGGTTCCCGCGGCACATCCGCGATATCCGCAGCTTCCGCAAGCTCACCGGCGAGGGCGTGACCCTGGTGGGGAGCGACATCGAACGGATCCTCGACGAGCTGCTCCCGGCGCGATACGGCGGCAGCGCCCTCGACTACCAGTTCACCGAAGAGGAGGATGAACGCGGCTTCACCCGGCTCATCCTCCGGGTCTCGCCCGCCATCGCGTTAGGCGACGAGGCCGCCGCCACGGAGTTCGTGCTGCAGGCACTCGAGCGCTCGGGCTCGGGCGGCATGCTGGTGCAGTCCACCTGGCGTCAGGCGGGAACGCTGCGTATCCGGCGCGAGGCACCCACGGTCGGCGGGCGGGGGAAGGTGCTCCCGCTCGACATCCGGCGCAGGGCAAAGGCCTCGTGATGCGCCGCGGCGCCCTGGTCTGTCTCGCCACGCTCGCCATCGGCTGCGGCGGGACGCCTGACGACTCGGCCGTTCCCCTGCGCAAGGTGCGCGTGGCATTCAGCCAGCACCTGAGCTGGGGACCGATCATGATCGCCCAGGCCGAGGGGTTCTTCACCGACGAGGGCCTCGACGTCGAGCTGGTCTCGCTGCTCCGGCCCGAGGAATCACTCGTCGCGCTGGTCACGGGCGACATCGACGTGCGCCCAGGTCCGCTCAGCGCCGGGTTCCTCTCGGCCATCGCCCGCCGCGCACCGATCAGGATCGTGGCCGGCATGGGGACCCTCGCCGCCGGAAGTTGCACGTACTACGGCCTGGTGCTGCGCCCCGGACTCGACACCACCCGGGGCTTGCCGCCCCTGAAGCGCATCCGCGCCAGCCAGGACGGCGCCACCCGGTTCGTCGTCAGCAACATGCTCGCGAAGCGCGACCTCAACATCGGCGCCATCGAGACCATCCGCATTCCCGAGGCAGTCATGGGAACGGCACTGGAGACCGGATCGCTCGACGCCGTGGCGGTGTCCGAGCCGGCACTGACGAGGCTGAAGAAGCTCGGCACGCTCTGGCTCTCCGGCGAGGACGCGGTTCCCGGTTTCCAGTGGGCGGTGGTGGCCTTCGGCGAACGCCTCCTCACCCGCGAGCGCGACACGGGCATGCGATTCCTCAGGGCCTACCAGCGGGGCGTCGCGCAGTACCGGCAGGGCAAGACGGATCGCAACGTGGCGATTATCGCCGAGTCGACGCACGAAACGCCGGAGCGCACGCGCGAGGTCTGCTGGCTGGACTTCACCCCTGACTCCCGGATCAACTGGGAGAGCATCGCCGCCTATCAGACATGGGCGGCCGCCGAGGGATTGATGCTGCGCACCGTTTCGCGGGATGAGGCGTTCGATTCATCGTTCGTGTCCGGGCCGGGCCGGCCCTGATGCGCTTCAGCCAGTCACAGGGACGCTCCATGCATCCTTTCACCGTCGACCTCCGATCACCCGTTGCCGTCTGGGCCGTCCGCCTGGCGATCACGGCGACGCTCGTCGCGCTTCCCCTCACACGGCTGTCGGCGCAGGCCGCCGACTCCGCGACCGCGCGCCCCAAGGCGTTAGGCGCCATCGTCATCTCGGCCACGCGCACCGAGCAGGAGATCCGCTCGCTCCCCACGCACGTCGTCGTCGTCGGCCGGCCGGCCATCGCCCTGTCCGCCGCCGCCACCGTGCCCGACCTGCTGCGCAAGATTCCGGGCTTCACCACGCGCGACTACCAGTCCGGCCTCGTCAGCCGACCCAGCCAGTCGATGGTGTCGTTCCGCGGACTCGGCGGATCGTCGGCCGGCCGCGCGCTGGTGCTGCTGGACGGCGTGCCCGCCGGCGACCCGTTCTCGGGCTGGCTGGACTGGGGACGCATCCCGCTGCCGATGCTGGAGTCGGCGGAGGTCATTCGCGGCGGTGGTTCGATGATCTGGGGCAGCAGATCGTTAGGCGGCGTGGTGAACCTCAGGACCATCTCGCCGCGCCAGGACGAGCTGCACCTCATGCTGGAGAGCGGAAGCCTGGGCACGATGCGCGCGGCCGGCTCCGGCAGCATTCGCCGCGGGAACCTCTCCGCCACGCTTGGCGCCGACGGCTGGCGCACGGATGGATTCGTCGTCCTCCGGCAGGCCGGCCCGGCCGATGAACGCGAGAGCACCGAGAACAGGGCCCTGACCGGGAAGGTCACCTGGGACCCCAGTCCGTCGCTGCAGGTCTGGTCAGCCGGCGGGACGTTCGACGGCGGCCAGCCCCCGATCGGCAGCGACGACGTGCAGCGGTTCGACGAAGGGCGTGGCGGCGTGCGGTGGCTCACGCCACACGGCGTGTTCACCCTGGCCGGGTTCGCCAATCGGCGGTATGCCTTCTTCCAGAGCTGGTCGTACAACACGGACCGGAGCAGCCGCACGCCGCAGCGTACCACGGGCACGCCCGCACATTCTGCCGGTGCCTCGCTGCAGTGGACCCGGACGGCGTTCGGTCGTCACGAGCTCACGGCGGGCGCCGACCTCTCGCTGGCCTCGGGCTCGGTCGCGGAACGATCCGTATTCGTGGACGGCGCGACGACCCGCGAGCGCAAGGTGGGCGGCGCCCAGGAATTGAGCGGCATCTTCCTTCAGGACGCCGCGGATCTGGGTAACGGCTGGCGCATGGTCGCATCCGTGCGCTCGGACCGCGTGCGCAACCAGGATGGCCGGCGTGTCGTCCGCACACTCAACCCGCCGAGCGTGGGCTCGGATTCCACATTCGCCGAACTCGCCACCAATCGGTTCACATACTCCTTCGGACTCCGCTGGCAGCAGTCGGACTGGCTCGGCTGGCGGAGTAGCGTGTACGAAGCCTTCCGCGCGCCGAGCATGTACGAGATGTACCACCCGCGCTTCTCGAGCCGCGGCACCGTGACGGAAGCGAATTCGGCCCTGCAGCCGGAGCGCCTCAGGGGCGGTGAGGTCGGCGCCGACCTGACGCTCGCGTCCGGCCTCATCGCCCGCGTCACCGCGTTCACCAATCGCGTCGCGTCGCCGATCATGGACGTCACGATCGGCACCGCCGGCGCCCAGGCCGAAGTGATCGCGCCGTGCGGCCTGATGCCGGCCCGGCAGACGTGCGGCCAGCGCCAGAACGTGGCCGCGCTCCGCAGCAACGGCATCGAGACGGAACTCGACTGGGTGCCTAACACGACGTGGGACGTCAATGCGGGGTACGCATTCAGCCCCACGCGCGTCCGCGCGCCCGGGCAACCGGCGGACGGCATGCAGGCCATTCGCTCGGCGCGCCATACGATCACCGCTGGCCTGATGTATTCGCCGCGCTGGGCCACGGTTGGCATCGATGCCAGGCGCATTGGCCCCAGGTTCGACGACGACCTGAACACCGTGAAGCTCGACGGATTCACGCTCATCGCGCTGCGGGTGAACCGACCGCTGGGGCGGGGCATGACGGGGTATATCAAGGTCGAGAACCTGCTGGACGAGGAGTTCGAGATCGCGCGCACGCGCGCCGGCCTGGCCGACCTGGGGGCGCCGCGGTGGATCACCGCCGGCGTGCGCGCGGCGTGGTAACGATGGCAGGTTCAGTTTCGTGGCCATGAGCCTTCCACGTCCCACCATGGAATCGCCGCTGGCCCAATCGAACGAGAGCGCCCGGTCCCGCCACTTCACGTGCGACGGCATCTGCCACACGTTCGCCGGCGATCGTGGCGAGGTGGAGGCGCTGGTCGGCGTCACGCTTGACGTGTACGCCCACGAATTCGTGTGCGTCGTCGGGCCCAGCGGCTGCGGCAAGTCGACGCTGCTCCGCATCATCGCCGGGCTCGAGACGCCGACCGTCGGTCGCGTGCAGTTCCACGGACCGGCCGCGGCGCGCGGCGTGCGCGGGGGACTCGTGGTGCAGGAGCACGGCACGTTCCCGTGGCTGACCGCCGTGGACAACGTCGCGTTCGGGCTCGCGCTCGAGGGGATGTCGAAAGTGGAACGACGCGCGCGCGCCATGGCGTTTCTGGAGCGGGTGGGGCTGGCCGATTTCGCGCGGCACTACCCGCACGAGCTGTCCGTCGGCATGCGGCAGCGCCTGGGGATCGGGCGCGCCATGGTGGTGGACGCGCCGCTGCTGCTGATGGATGAGCCCTTTGCCGCGCTCGACGCGCAGACGCGGCGGAAGATGCAGGATGAATTGTTAGGCATCTGGGCGGCGGACCGGCGCACTGTGCTCTTCGTGACGCACGACATCGAAGAAGCGGTCAGGCTCGGCGACCGCGTGATCGTGATGTCCGAACGCCCGGGGCGCGTGTTGGCCGACATCGCCGTCCCCCTGGCCCGGCCGCGCGACTTCCGCCGCGACCACTTCCAGGTGCGCGGCATCATCGAGGACGTGTGGCGCCTCCTCGATTCGCCATCCGGAGCCAACAGCTGATGCCGGCGCCCAATGGCACGGCCCAGGCAACCGTGCCGGCCGCGGTGCCGGTGCGCTGGTCGGTGCGCTTCTTCTTCGTCTGGTTGATCCTCCTCGCCGTCTGGGAAGTGATCATTCGTTCGGGGCTGCACACCGGGCTCTTTCTTCCGGCGCCGTCCGCGATCATCGCGTCCCTGACGAGTCTCATCCGCGATGGCACGCTCGTCAGGCACCTCGCCTTCACGATCAGCCGGATCATCATGGGACTGGTCGGCGGCGCGATCGCCGGGCTCGTCCTCGGGCTGGCCATGGGAATGTCCAAGCGGCTCCGTCGCGTGATCGATCCCATCGTCGCGGCGCTGCATCCGATTCCGCGACTGGCGTTCTTTCCGCTGCTGATCGTCGTCTTCGGCGTCGGGGAGATGTCGAAGCTGGCAGCCGTGTCGCTCGGCGCGTTCTTCCCCATGCTGCTGAACACCGTCGCCGGCGTGCGCGGAATGAACCCCGTCCACCTCGAGCTGGGGCGCAGCTACGGCGCCACGCGGCGGCAGATGTTCCTGCACGTGCTGCTGCCGGGGAGCCTGCCGCTCATGCTGACCGGTCTCCGGCTCTCGTCGAACGTCGCGTTCCACGCTACCATCGGTGTCGAGATGGTCGGTTCCCGAACCGGAATCGGGTCCCTGCTCTGGCTCTCGTGGCAGACATTCAGTATCGACCAACTGTACGCGGCCCTGACCGTGATCGCCACACTCGGCATCGGCCTCGCGTCGTTGATTCGATGGATCACGGTTCGCGGCGCGCCGTGGCTCGCCGAACGACCGGCGACCGCGTGATTCTGACGGGACCCGGGGGCGGACCGGGGAGGACATCGCCATGACCTCGCCCCTCCGCATGTACCCGCGCGGCGACCGGCCACCCCAGCCGGAGGACATGCTGGACGATCCCGACTCGGTCGCCACCGTCTCTGCATCGGCGTGGCGTGAGTTCCTGGCGCTCCTTCAGCGACACCGCGCACTGGTGCTCGGTGGCGTGGCGCTCACGCTGATCAGCCGACTCGCAGGCCTCGTCCTGCCCGCATCGTCGAAGTACTTCATCGACCACGTGCTCGTCGACAAGCGCAGCGACCTGCTCCTCCCTCTCGCCGCGCTCGTGATCACCGCGACGCTGGTGCAGGCCGGAACCGGGTATGCGCTGTCGCGGGTGCTGGGAATGGCGGCGCAGCGCGCGGTGGCGGACATGCGCCGGCGACTGGCGGCGCATGTCCTGCGGCTCCCCATCGCGCGGTTCGATGCCACGCAGGTCGGGGCGCTGACGGCGCGCATCATGTCCGACCCGGACGGCATCAGGAACCTGCTCGGCTCCGGATTCGTGCAGTTGCTGGGAGGGCTCGTCACCGCCGGCGCGTCGCTCGGCGTGCTGTTCTGGATCGACTGGCGCATAACGACCGTCATGCTGCTCTTCATGGCCGCGATCGGCGGCGGCGTGGGCTACGCCTTCAAGCGCCTCCGTCCGGTCAATCGCGAACGGAGTCTCGAGTTCGCGCGCATCACCGGCCGGCTGGGCGAGGCACTCGGCGGCATCCGGATCGTGAAGGCATACGTCGCCGAACGGCGCGAGAACCTGATCTTCACGCGGGGCGTGCATCGCATGCTCCGGCTCGTGGATACCACGCTCGCGGGGTGGTCGGCCGTGGGCGCGCTCACCGCGCTCGTGGTCGGCGGGATCGGCGCCACGCTCGTGTTGCTGGGCGGACGGGCGGTGCTGGGCGGGGCGCTGACGTTAGGCGACCTGGCGATGTACGCGCTGTTCACCGGACTCGTGGCGGCGCCGCTGATCCAGGTGGCGCAGGTCGGCACGCAACTTTCCGACGCGCTGGCCGGACTCGAGCGCTCGCGCGAACTGCTCAATGAGCCTGTCGAGGGCGGTCCGGACTCGGGCCGCGCGCCCGTGCCGCGACTCCGCGGCGCGGTGCAGTTCGACCAGGTCGGTTTCCACTATCGCCGCGACGTGCCCGTGCTGTGCAACGTCTCGTTCGACGCGGCACCGGGGACGACGACCGCCATCGTGGGCGCCAGCGGATCGGGAAAGAGCACCCTGCTCGGACTGCTCGCCGCGTTTCACCGCCCCACCGCGGGCTCCGTGCATATCGATGGCTTCGACATCGCTTCGTTCGACTTGAACCAATACCGCCGGCAGATCGGACTCGTGCTGCAGGACACGTTTCTGTTCGACGGGACTATCCTCGAGAACATCCGCTATTCACGTCCCTCGGCGCGGCTCGACGAAGTCGTCAGGGTAGCCGAGGTGGCTCACTGCCACGAGTTCATTGATCGGATGCCGGATGGGTACGACACCGTGGTCGGCGAGCGAGGCGTGAAGCTGTCGGGTGGCCAGCGGCAGCGCGTGGCCATCGCACGGGCCTTGCTGTCCGACCCGTCGATCCTGCTGCTCGACGAGGCGACGTCCAGTCTCGACAGCGAGAGCGAGGCGTTGATTCAGGCGGGACTCGAGGCGCTCCGGCGCGGCCGCACGACGTTCGTGATCGCCCACCGGCTGTCGACGATTCTGAGTGCCGACCAGATCATCGTCCTCGACGCGGGTCGGCTGGTGGAGCATGGCACTCACCAGGAGCTCCTGACGTTGCGCGGGCGCTATGCCCGCCTGTACGAGCAGCAGCAGCGAGCGGCCAGGAACCGGTTCATTAATCCGGGCGAAGAGCTTCCTGCTGAGTAGCTCGTTCGACGACCGGCTCGGCACCTCGCTCGCGAGAGGACCTGCGAAGCTCGGGACCGACGCCAGCATGCCCCTGCGCATCCGTGGGTGATCCCGAGGTAGTTCAGGTCAAACGCCGGCGCCGGACCTCGCCTCGCAGGTCCTCTCGCTCGCTCCCACGCCATTGTCATCCGTAGTGGTGGTGTGGTCTGACGCTCGACTGATCTCCGAGCCGCTCCAGGATCACAGCGTCGAGATGACACGGTGACAGCCTTTCAGGTTGGAACCTCGCATCGGTGTCTTGAGTATGCAGGACAGAACGAATCCGAAACTTCGAGGCGTGCCTGGATCGTAGTGCCTGAGGGCGGATTTGGTTGGATCAGCAGGACTGCACAGGGGATCCTGGTGTACGGCGCTGTGACGCTGCCATGGCTTTGCGTGAGCTGGTGCGCATTGCGGGCGTCGTGGGCCGCCCACAGGATCCCCTGTCTTGTTTTGATTCTTCTTGGTCGGTAGACGTCTCGAGCTTTCTCGACGATGTGTACCTGCAAGCAGCCCATAAGTCGGTCGAGCGTCAGACCACCACCATCAGTGATGAAGAGATGGTGAGCGAGCGACGAGGACCTGCATGGCGAGGTCCGACGCCGGCGTTTGACCCGAACTCGCACGGGACGACCCACGGATGCACTGAAGCCGGCTGGCGTCGGTCCCGAGCCCTGCAGGTCCTCTCGCGAGCGACAACGCCGAGACAACGCCGAGCGAGCAAGAAACTTTGCCGAGCGTCCTCAAACGAGAACGCCGCGTTTCGCTCGAGCCCGTCAGGGACCAGCCGCTCGCACAACCCTGTCGCCTCTCGCCAAGTTCGATTCGGCGCTGACGTTCGCGACGGCGAATGAGCGGGATGATCTGGCGAACCTGGCGCGGGTCGGCCGGGGGCGCGTGCTGCTCAACCAGGGGCAGTTCGTGCAGGCGGCGACTGCGGTGAGCGCCGTGCCGACGAACTTTGTTTACGCCATCGAGGGTTCGACCAACTCGGCGCGCCAGAACAACGGCATCTGGAACTACACCGTGAACTTCTTCGGCTTCAGCGTTCCGGACCGGGAGGGGGCCAACGGACTTCCATTTCTGTCGGCGAACGACCCGAGGCTCCCGTGGGAGGACACCGGTGAGGTGGGCTTCGATGGTGAGACGCCGTACTTCATGCAGCAGAAGTATCCAACGAAGGAGTCGGAGACCGGATTGGCGTCAGGCATCGAGGCCCGGTTGATCGAGGCCGAGGCGGCACTGCAGGTGGGGAACACCGGCACGGCGATGCAGACGTTGAACACGCTCCGTCAGTCGGCGGGTCTGTTACCGCTGGCAACGCCCGCCACCGCTGCGGCGCGCGTGGATCTGCTGTTCCGCGAGCGCGGGTTCTGGCTGTATCTGACGGGTCACCGGCTGGGTGATCTGCGTCGTCTCGTCAGGCAGTACAACCGGCCGCAGGCGTCCGTGTTTCCCACGGGGGACTACCATAAGGGTGGAGAGTACGGGTCGGACGTGAACTTCCCGGTGTCCTCGGATGAGCGGAATAATCCGAACTTCGAGAGCTGCCTGGACCGTAGCGCCTGATTTTCTGGTCCGGTTTTTGCAAGATAGGACAATTGGCAGGGGATCCTGTGGTACGGGGTCACGACGTTGTCATGGCTTTGCGTTCGTTCGTCACGCATTGCGGGCGTCGTGGGCCGTCAAAGCAGGATCCCCCGCTTTTTTCGGCCTTCTTTTGGGCGTGTCCGGCCTCGAGCCGACCAGAGTTCCAGCGCGGATGCTCGCCCCACGAATCAGGGGGTTCAGGAGATTCGCGGTAGTCCGCGCGATTCGCGAGTCCCGCAACTTCTTGAAACGCGGATTCCGCGAATCTGGCGAATAACCGCGGATTGGTGCGTCGAGCATACGCAGCGGTGTCGGTGACCCAATCGGAACCAGTAAGCGTCAGACCTCACCCAAATGGAGTTTGAGTGTTACGGCTCCGACCCTCCGCGAGTTAGCCCGGGAGCGAGCGACGGGGACCTGCCGGGCGAGCTCCGATGCCGCCGGAGGATGGTCACCACAAGCGTGGAAACCAGTGGCATCGGTGTCTAGCCAAGGCAGGTCCCCTAGCGAGCGACTCGCGCCGACACCCAGGCTACGCGGAAGCAA
Organism: Gemmatimonadaceae bacterium; assembly: GCA_036507855.1. Lineage (GTDB taxonomy): Bacteria > Gemmatimonadota > Gemmatimonadetes > Gemmatimonadales > Gemmatimonadaceae > JABWBJ01. The sequence goes on from DATCIJ010000222.1 coordinate 24,020, forward strand.
CCGCTACAGGTCCCTCCGACGGAACACCACGAACGTCACCAGCACAAACACCGCGATCCAGGCCAGCGGCAAGCCGATCACCTTCAGCATGTCCGCATCCACCACCAGCGCCGGCTGGCCAACCGACACCGCGATCGCGTCGGCCCGCTCCACGTACGCCGCGCTCCAGATGTTAGGGTTCGCCGGTCCACGCAGGGCAGTCAGCGGCATGTATGGCATCACCTTGCTCGCCAGCTCGACGCTCCCGATCCGCCGGAGCACCAGCCCGATCAGCTGCTCCAGGAACGCGAAGTACAGGAAGAAGACGCCGATAGCCCCGCCCGTACTGCGCAGGAGCATCGCCAGCATGAACGCCATGGCGGCGAAGCCCAGGCTGCCGAGTAAGTAGCCTCCGGCGACCTTGAGCTCGCCCAGCGACACCAGCGGCGCACCCGGATCGGGCGGCGGGTAGACCGCGCGGGGACGCTGCGATCGCGCGTCCCGCAACGCCTGGCGAAGCGTGGCCTGGGTCGAGTCGGACCGGCGCCTCCCGATGATCCGTGCCGAGTCGGCGGCCGTTGGAGCCTTGGCGAGCGCCTGACGAGTAGAGTCGATCGCCGCCGCCAGCGCGGCGGCCTGCGACGCGGCGCTGTCCGGCTTCGCCGTGCTGGCTGGTGTCGGGGACGTCGCGGGCGTCGCGCCGTTAATGCGCCCGTAGATCGCCACCCCCGTGGCGACCGCGAACGGCACGATGGTGAACGCGATCGTGACCATGATCGCCATCAGCCACTTGGCGGCGAAGAACTGCTCCTTCGACAGGCCGTCGATCACGTTCTGTCGCGCCGTGCGCCAGGAGTACTCGCTCGTGACCAGCATGACGATGGTGAGGGCGAGGAAGAACGCTGGCATGGGACCCAACTCCGCGGCCGTCATCGCCCAGGAGAATGGCGGGACGAATGGCGCGCTGGTTCCCTGTCGTCCTTCCATCAACCCGCTGACAATCGCCACGCCCGAGATGAGCGCCAGGAACGCGATCGCGACCCAGAAGGCGCGGCGCTTCACCGTCTTGATGTACTCGATGCGGAGCAACGTGCCGATCTTCATGCGGCACCTCCGGCGTCCTTCGCGGTCGCCTCGATGAACACGTCCTCGAGCGTCCTCCGCTCGACCGCCAGATGCGAAACGACCACACCCCGCTCATGGGCAAAACGGTTGAGCGCGGCCAGGTCGTCATTGGCCAGGCTCACAAACAACCGGTCTCCCCGCTCCTCGGCCCCTGTTGCCGCCGGATACTCAGCGACCATGCGTCTCAGCGCCGCGAGGTCATTCGACGCCACCGACGCGACCGTCGCCCCGGCGACCAGGTCGCGCACCGCGCTCTGCCTGACGACGCGGCCGGTGCGGAGGATCGCCACGTGCGTGCAGGTGCGCTCGACTTCCCAGAGGAGGTGGCTGGAGAGGAAGATCGTTGCGCCGCGCGCGGCCAGGGCGAGGATGATTTCGCGCACCTCGCGCATGCCTTCCGGGTCGAGTCCGTTCGCGGGCTCGTCGAGGATGATGAGCTCCGGGTCGCCGAGCATCGTGGCGGCGAGCGCCAGGCGTTGCTTCATGCCCAGCGAGTACTTGCGGAAGGCGTCGCGCTGGCGT
>DATCIJ010000223.1:0-7888 GCA_036507855.1 Gemmatimonadaceae bacterium
CACCGGACGTTCGGCGCGAACCTCGCATACAAGGGAAATACCTCGAGTGCACAGGGCTCGCTCGTCTCGGGTTCGTACTTCCCCGTACTTGGCCTTCGTCCCGCCGCCGGGCGACTGCTGACGCCGGAGGATGACCGAACGATCGGCGCCCACTTTGTCGCTGTTCTCGCCTACAGCTACTGGGAAACGCAGCATGGCCTGAACCCGGCGATCATCAACGACATCATCACGATCAACGGACAGTCCATGACCGTGGTGGGCGTGGCTCCGAAGGGCTTTGAGGGCACGACTCTCGGTGATCGTCCGCGGGTATTCGTGCCGATCTCGATGCGTGGCCTCATGTCCCCGGGCTTCACCGGCTTCGAGAACAGGCGCTCGTACTGGGCGTACGTGTTTGGGCGACTGAAACCCGGCGTTTCCATCGAGCAGGCCGGCACCGCGTTCAACGCGCTCTACAGGCCGATTCTCACCGACGTCGAGGCGCCGCTGCAGCAGGGCATGAGCGAGCAGACCATGGCGCGCTTCAAGGCGCGAGAACTTCTCGTGACCGACGGCGCCCGGGGCCAAAGCAGCATTCACCGCGAGGCCACCACGCCGCTGATGATGCTCTTCTCCATCACCGGCATCGTGCTTCTGATTGCCTGCGCGAATATCGCCAACCTGCTTCTCGCTCGGGGCGCCAACCGCGCGATGGAAATGGCGGTGCGACTCTCGCTGGGCGCATCGCGCGTCCAGCTGCTGGGGCAGTTGCTGACCGAAGCCATCATGCTCGCGCTGATTGGAGGCGTCGCCAGTCTCCTGGTCGCGAAGTGGACGGTCGGCCTGATCAACTCGTTCCTGCCGATGGATGCCGCCGGCGTGTTCACATTCAGGATGGACGGCACCATGCTGCTCTTTGCGGCGGCACTGTCGCTTGGCACCGGCATCATCTTCGGCCTGTTCCCCGCGCTGCACAGCACGCGGCCTGATCTCATCGCGATGATCCGGGCGAATACCGGTCAGTCCGGCGCCCGATCGGCGGTGCGTTTCCGCACGACGCTGGTCACGGTGCAGATGGGCCTCGCCATGACGCTGCTCATCATGGCCTCGCTGTTCGTCAAGAGTCTGGTGAACGTGAGCCGGGAGGACCTGGGCATTCGCATCGAAAACGTGGTGACCTTCGGTGTATCGCCAATGCTCAACGGATATTCGCGTCCGCGCGCGATGGCCCTGTTCAACCAGCTCGAAGATGAACTTGCCGCCCTGCCAGGCGTTGCCGGAGTGACGGCGTCAATGGTCCCGGTCCTTTCCGGCAGCAGCTGGGCGAACGATGTGTCCGTTGAGGGTTTTCAGCGAACGCCCGACACGGATGCGAACTCCAGGCTGAATGAGGTTGGTCCCGGATTCTTCAGGACGATGGGGGTCACGCTCCTCGCCGGCCGCGAGTTCACGGCGAGCGACATCGTCGGCACGCCAAAGGTCGCGATCGTCAACGAAGCGTTTGCGCGCAAGTTCAATCTCGGACGTGCACCGGTTGGCAAACTCATGGCCGTCGGCGGCAGCGATCAGCCGCTCGACATGGAGATCGTCGGTTTCGTCAAGGATGCGAAGAACAGCGACGTCAAGGACCCCGTTCCCCCGCTGTACTTCAGGCCTTACCGGCAGGATTCGACCCTCGGGTTCATCCAGTTCTACGTACGCGGGTCGGCCGATCCCGCGCTCCTGCTCCGGTCCATTCCATCGGTCGTCAAGCGAATCGACGCCACATTGCCACTCGAGGAGCTGAAGACCCTCCCTCAGCAGGTGAAGGAGAACGTCTTCCTCGATCGCATGATCAGCACGTTGTCGGCAGCATTCGCCGTGCTGGCGACGCTGCTGGCGGCTATCGGTCTCTACGGCGTGCTGGCGTACACCGTGGCGCAACGAACCCGTGAGATCGGCGTGCGGATGGCTTTTGGTGCCAATGCCGGACGCGTGCGTGCGATGGTGCTCAAGCAGGTGGGGATCATCGCAGCCATCGGCGGCGTGCTCGGCATCCTCGCGGCGATTGGTCTGTCGCGCGTCGCCGGCACGCTGCTCTTTGGGCTGCAGGGGAACGATCCCGTGGCCATGGCGGCCGCCGCGGTACTCCTCGGCCTGGTAGCGCTGGCGGCCGGAGGAATACCAGCGATGAAAGCGGCCCGCGTCGATCCCATGCAGGCACTGCGCTACGAGTAAAGGCGATTGCTCAGCACGGCAGGCCGGGATTTGGGCGGTACCGCGAACACGGATTACCCGGATTACCCGGATTACCCGGACAAAGACAGGTACTTCAACACATATTTGGAGTAGCAGTCGCAATCAGTGCCTCTCCTCTGTTCTCCGTGTTCGCGCGGAATCACTCCTGAACGCCTTGACGGAATCCACAAAGTTTCCCGAAGCCTTCCTTTGGGGCGTCGCCACTTCGGCGTACCAGGTAGAAGGGTCAACGCTCGCGGATGGTGCCGGACCCAACATCTGGCACCGGTTTTCGCGCGAGCCGGAGATGACTGTCGGCGGCGCGACGGGCGACGTGGCCTGCGATCACTACATCCGCTCCGAGGAAGACGTCGAGCTGATGGCCGACCTCGGCATCGAGGCCTATCGATTCAGCATCGCCTGGGCGCGCCTGCTGCCAAAGGGCCGCGGTCGAATGAACACGAAGGGACTGGCGTTCTACGATCGCCTGATCGACTCGCTGCTGCAGCGCAACATCGTGCCGTTCACGACGCTCTACCATTGGGACCTGCCGTTGGCGCTGGAGGACAAGGGCGGCTGGCTGAATGACGACACGGCGAAGTGGTTCGGCGACTACGCCGATCTGATGTTCCGCGCCTTCTGCGATCGCGTGCCATACTGGGTGACGGTCAACGAACCTGCGGTCGTGATGGAAAAGGGCTACGTGCTCGGGATCTACGCGCCTGGCCATCGCAACGCCGCCGAAGCCCCTGTGGTCGCGCGCAACCTTCTGCGCGCGCACGGATTCGCGGTGCAGGCGTACCGGGACCGTGGCGATGGCTGTATCGGGATCGCCGTCAACATCCAGCCGAAGTACCCCGCGACGGAAAGCGTCGACGACCAGCAGGCAGTCCGGCGCGTCGATGCCTTCCGCAATCTCCAGTTCCTCGACGCCATCCTGCTCGGCAGCACGCCTGATGAGTTGCCGGAAATGTTCGGCCGCGACTGGCGCCAGCTGTCGGCGGAGGACATGAAGCTGATCAGCCAGCCGATCGACTTCGTCGGGCTGAACTACTACACACGGGTCGTGATCGGCAACGACCCGGAGGAATTGCCAACGCGGGCGCGAAGCGTCACTCCTCCGGCCACGAGAACGCTCTTCGGATGGGAGATCTACCCTGGTGGGCTGACGGAAACGCTGCTTCGCATCACGGAGCGATACGGGCGGGTGCCGATCTATGTCACGGAATGTGGCGCGGCCTTCACCGACACACGCTCCGAGGATGAAACTGAAGTACAGGATCCCGAGCGGGTCGAATTCCTGCGCAGCCACATCAAGGCGGCCTGGCGCGCCCGGGAAAAGGACGTGGATCTTCGCGGCTTCTTCGTATGGTCCCTGCTGGACAATTTCGAATGGGCCAGCGGTTACACGATGCCCTTTGGACTCGTGCGGGTCGATTTCGAGACGCAACGTCGCACCCTGAAGTCGAGCGCCCGATTCTACGCCGAAGTGATAGCGTCGTCCGGAGAGAACGTGTTCCGTGAAGCAGGTGTCGGCGACCGAGCGCTATCGGGTGCGACGACCAGAGCCATCCCGGGCGCTCTGGCTACGGACCTCTGAACTCGGGTCCGTTTGTATTCGACCTGCCTGTTCTGCAACGAGGCCCTGGGGAACAACGAATCCATCGAAGCATTCCCCGTGGGCCGTCGCCTGGCATTTGACCAGGCGAAAGGACGTCTGTGGGTCGTGTGCCCGAAATGCGAACGGTGGAACCTCACGCCGCTCGAGGAGCGGTGGGAGGCGATCGAGCAGTCGGAGAAGCTGTATCGCGACGCTCGCCGCCGGGTGGCGACGGAGGAGGTGGGGCTGGCTCGGCTCCGCGATGGCACGACGCTGGTGAGGATCGGCGAGCCGCTGCGACCGGAGTTCGCGGCGTGGCGTTACGGTGACCAGTTCGGGCGTCGTCGCCGGAAGCAGATCCTGATAGCGGCAGGCGGCATTGCCGCTGTGGGGGCGGTGTTCACGGGCGTTGCCGCAGCGGGCATTGGCATCGGCGGCTTCGCGTGGATGTTCGCGAAGTCGGGAACCAGCATCGTTCGCGGCAATCCCGAAACAGTCGTGGCGAAGATCCGGACGGAGAAAGCGGGATTGGTCCACGTCAGGCGGCGCCATCTTGGTGAGACCTCGCTCTTCCGCGGCCCCGACGGTCAACTGGCGCTGCATCTCCGGTTCAAAAACGGCAGCGAGAACTTCGAGGGACGTGAGGCGGAGCGTATCGCGTCGATCATTCTGCCGAAGGTGAATCGCTACGGCGGCAGCCGGAAAGCGGTGGCCGACGCCGTTGAGGAGATCGAGCGCGTGGGCAGCGCCGAGGGATATATCGACCGCCTGACGACGATGTCGAGTGAATACACGCGGCCGGCACGGCCATCCAGATCCATGAGGCGCTCCCTTGACAGCTCTGGCTGGCAGCGGGGCGACAAGGGTCTCTTCGGGCTGCCGGGTCCGCACCGCCTGGCGCTCGAGATGGCCTTGCACGAGGAATCCGAGCGACGCGCAATGCAGGGTGAGCTGGAGGAACTCGAGCGCGCGTGGCGTGAGGCGGAAGAGATCGCGGGGATCTCGGACAATCTTTTCGTGCCGGACTCCGTCACCGCGGCGTTTGACAAGCTCAAGCGAGGGCAGTGACCGGTCGTTCCGCTGCCCGCTGCCCGCTGCCCGCTGCCCGCTGCCCGCTACCCGCTACCCGCGCCTTAACTTCCAGTCAGCACGCCGGCATTCCAGCACAAGGCACTCCATGTCCATCCGCCCAGTAAAGCAGATCATCGAGTCCAGGCCGACCATGGAGGGCGCGGGCGTGAAGCTTCGCCGTGCATTCGGCTTCGGCAACACCAGCGAGTTCGACCCGTTTCTCCTCTTTGACGACTTCCGCAACGAGCGTCCCGCCGACTACCTGGCGGGCTTTCCGTGGCATCCACATCGCGGCATCGAGACCATCACGTATGTCCTGAGGGGGACGGTTGAGCACGGTGACAGCCTGGGCAATCATGGCGCGTTAGGCGCCGGGGACGTCCAGTGGATGACGGCGGGCAGCGGCATCATGCACCAGGAGATGCCGCGGGGCGACGAGGCGGGGAGAATGCACGGCTTCCAGCTGTGGGCGAACCTGCCGTCGTCGCTCAAGATGACCAGGCCGCGATACCAGGACATCGCGTCGGCGCACATCCCGGAAGTCGTCGAGGACGACGGCACCCGCGTGCGCGTGGTGTGCGGGGAGTTCTGGGGAAGGCGTGGGCCGGTCGAGGGTATCGCGGCCGAACCGTACTACCTCGACATCTGGGTGCCGCCCGAGGTCCGCCGGTCGTTCCCGGTCGACACCCGGCGGCATGCCTTCGCCTACATCTTCGAGGGATCGGGCACGTTTCGCGATGCGTCGAAACCGTTTGGCGTGCTCACGGAGAAGAGCGGTCCCGTCGAAACCGTGGCGCGCGAGATGACCGGCAATCGCTCACTCGTGCTCTTCGACGCGGGCGACGAGATCACGGTGCTGGCGGGTCCGGATGGAATCCGGTTCCTGCTGGTCTCCGGTCAGCCGCTGAAGGAACCGGTTGCCTGGTACGGTCCCATCGTGATGAACACCGAAGCCGAGTTGGTGAAGGCGGTTCAGGAACTTCGCGATGGAACGTTCATTCGTTAAACAACGATCATATCCGGCAGGACGGGACACGGATTACTCGGATGACGCGGGTTTACGCTGATTGAGTACGCCGTGAAGGGCTGATCGCCTCGACGCAGCGCACCCGCGCTCTGTCCTGCCCTTCACGGCGTGCTCCATCCGTGCAGATCCGCGTAACCCGCGTGATCCGTGTTCACGCTGTATCAGACCTGATCCTAGCACACGCTTGAACAGGCTTGATCGCTATACCCCGAATTGAGACAGATGATGATCCAGGTGCTTGGCGCCCATGCGCGACCAGTCCTTTCCTGTCATCGGGCCCATGAACGAGCTGTCGGGCCACGCCGCATCGAGCGGGCGCGCGGTCACCTCGTCGATCAGCCCTAACAGCTTTGCCTTCTCGGCAGCAAAATCGTACTGCTCCCTCGCGCGGAACTCCCGGGCCGTTGGCGTCTTGCCCTTGCGCCACGGAAAGTTCAGGACGAGGAACTTCACGATCGCGTGAGGCATCGGCAGTCGGATCTCCTCGACAGGGTAACGCCCGAGGCAGTTTTCGATTCCGCGGTTCACGTGCCACAGCATCTGATCGACCGTCATCCGCCCCCAGCGCCGCGTGCTGTCTGGGCGGAGGGCGGTCACGCGCGACTTGATGGTGTCGCGCGTTGCCGGATCATGGAGCATCGGCATCGGTCGTGATCGAGTTGGCGGATATCCTATTTGTTTGTGCTCGCCGGGGAATCTAGCGGCTTGGCGTTGGCGGTCGCGGCTCCCTCCAACCGGTATGGTGCCGACTGCCGCCCGCGCGCCATCTTGTCAGGGAAGCCCTCAGTTCTGGCCGTTCCTTCTGCAAGGCAGGACCTCATGCGGATCATCCTGGCATCGTCCCTTTGCCTCGGCCTGGCCGTGCCGGTCGCCGCCCAGACCGTCGCCGTCAGCGCCGCTGACTATGACCGCGCGCGTGGACTGGCCGCGAGAAACCGCAGCCTGGTCGTGGACGCCATCGAGTCGCCGACGTGGGCGGGGAACACACGGCTGATCTACCGGAAGTCAGTCGCGGGCGGGAACTCGTTCGTGCTGGTCGACGTCACGAATCGTGAAACGCCCGAGAAGCGCGCGGCCTTCGATCATGAACGTCTCGCTACGGGACTCGCCGCGGTCACCGGTGGCCGCTACACCTCGACCACACTTCCGTTCAACCGCTTCGCGTTCACGAACAACGACCAGGCGATTCTCTTCACGGTCGACAGCGCGTCGTTCAGCTGTTCGATAACCGAGTACACGTGCAGCCGCGCGGCAGCAGGCACAGGCGGCGGCCGGGGCGGACGTGGTGGTGGAGGAAGGGAAGGGGGCGCCGGCGGCACCGCGGCCGACGTTGGTCTTGCTTCGCCTGACGGGAAACGCGTCGCCTGGATCAACAACTTCAACGTCTGGGTGCGCGACGCCGGAACAAGCCCGTCCGAGGGCATCGCACTCAGCCGCGACGGATCGGAGGGAAATCCGTACACCCGGCAGTCACTCAACTGGGCGCCGAACTCGCGGTACCTGGCCGCCTATCGAGTGCGCCCCGGATACCAGCGCATGGTGCGGTACGTCGTCTCCTCGCCTCCGGACCAGGTGCAACCGAAATACTTCGAGCGCTTCTACGCCAAGCCCGGTGACGTGCTCGACCTGCAGCAGCCGACGTTGTTCGACGTCGAGAACCGCAAGCAGACGAGCGTCGACAACGCGCTCTTCCCCGATCCATTCAACCTGAGCGGGCCGCAGTGGCGGCGTGACAGCCGCGCGTTCACGTTCGAGTACAACCAGCGCGGCCATCAGGTGTACCGCGTCATCGAAGTGAACGCGCAGACCGGCGCAGCGCGCGCGCTCATTTCCGAGGAACCGAGGACATTCGTCAGCTACCGGAATGCGCAGGACAACCTCGGCGAACCGGGCGCGCGTCTGCGCCGCGACCTCGGTGACGGCCGCGAAATCATCTGGATGTCTGAGCGCGAGCGCTGGTTGTACTCGAACGTGAAGCCGCGGCTGTCCGCCCA
>DATCIJ010000224.1:0-11396 GCA_036507855.1 Gemmatimonadaceae bacterium
GCGAGGACCACCATCGCCGCCACCGCGAAGGAAATACCCTCGGCGCCTTGCGCTCTGCGCTTTGCGCTCTGCCCTGGCATCCACCGAAACTATCGTGCCGTCGCGGCGCTGGCAGGGCCGGCTGGACGGACGCTCGCCAACCGGGCCCTCATTCAATTAGGATCGTGTCTGCACCGATCAGCCCACATCTCAACCTCCGCACTGCCATGACCTCGGACGAAATCGACTACCAACTCATCGGCGACGATCTGCAGGGCGTCATCGTGACCCTGGATCCGGAAGAGGCCGTCGTGGCCGAGGCTGGCGCCATGATGTACATGCAGGACGGCATCCGGATGATGACGTCGCTGGACATGACCGGACGCGGTACCAACAAGCTGATGGACCGGTTGTTCAGCGCCGGAAAGCGCGTCCTGGCCGGCGACTCCTTCTTCGTCACGATCTTCGTGAACGACACCACGATCCGCCGCGATGTGGCGTTCGCTTCACCGTTCCCCGGAAAGATCCAGGCGATCGACCTGAAGAAGTGGCGCGGCACGATCATCGCGCAGAAGGATGCGTTTCTCTGCGGCGCGCGCGGCGTCGATGTCTCGATCGCGTTCGCCAAGCGTGTCGGGGCCGGTTTCTTCGGCGGCGAGGGCTTCATCCTCCAGAAGCTGACCGGTGACGGTCTGGTGTTCCTGCACGCGTCGGGAACGCTCACCGAAATGACCCTCGCTCCCGGCGAGGTGCTGCGCGTCGACACCGGCTGCCTGGTGGCCATGGAGCCGACGGTGAACTACGACATCCAGATGGTCCCGGGCATCAAGACCGCCCTGTTCGGCGGCGAAGGCCTCTTCCTGGTTAAACTCACCGGACCGGGACGCGTGATCCTGCAGACGCTTCCCTTCTCCCGGCTGGCCGACCGGATCATTGCGGCGTCGCCTCGCGCCGGCGGACGACGCGTCGGTGAAGGCAGTGTCCTGGGCGCACTGGGCGGCATGCTCGACGGCGATAATCGTTAGGCGTCTGCCGTGACACTGGCGTCGATCAATCCGGCGACGGGCGAAACGGTCGCCGAGTTCGACGAGCACAGCATCGACGAAGTCGAGCGCCGGCTCGGCGCTTCCTGTGAGGCATTCAAGGCCTGGGCGACCCGTCCGGTACCGGAGCGGGCCGCTGTTCTTTCGCGAATGGCCGGCCTCCTGGACGCCGAGAAGGACGCACTGGGCCGGCTCATGACGGTGGAGATGGGGAAGACGCTTCGCGCCGCGCGCGACGAGGCCGCGAAGTGCGCCGTCGCATGCCGTCACTACGCCGAGCGCGCGCCGACGATGGTGGCGCCGGTTCCGGTCGAGGACGAAGGGATGCGGCACGGCGAGGTCCGCTTCGAACCGTTAGGCACCGTACTGGCGGTCATGCCATGGAACTTCCCGTTCTGGCAGGTCATCCGCTTTGCCGCGCCGGCACTGGCTGCCGGCAACGTCGCCTTGCTCAAGCATGCGTCGAACGTTCCGCAGTGCGCGGTGGCGCTCGAAGACCTGTGGCGCCGCGCCGGTGCCCCCGCGGCCGTGTTCCAGACGCTGCTGATCGGTTCGTCGCGCGTGGAGTCGGTCGTCGCTGACTCCCGCGTGGCCGCCGTGACCCTCACCGGGAGCGAAGGCGCTGGTCGTGCCGTCGCTTCGGTGGCCGGGCGCCATCTCAAAAAGACGGTCCTGGAGCTGGGCGGCTCGGATCCATTTATCGTTGCGCCATCGGCAGACCTCGACAAGGCTGTGGAAACAGCGGTCGCGGCCCGGATCGTCAACAACGGTCAGTCCTGCATCGCGGCGAAGCGCTTCATCATCGTCGATGCCGTCGCCGACGCCTTCACAGCGCAATTCGTCAGGCGAATGGCGGCACTGAAGGTTGGAGATCCAATGCTCCCCGAGACCGACCTGGGCCCGCTCGCGACCTCCGCCATCCGCGACGAACTCGACGCACAGGTTCATGAAACGATTTCGCGCGGAGCCCAGGTGCTCCTCGGCGGCAGCCCGCTGGCAGGGCGCGGCTGGTTCTACGCTCCCACCGTCCTGACCGATGTTCCGCCCGGCTCGCCGGCCCGCGAGCTCGAACTCTTCGGACCAGTCGCGTCCATCTTCCGCGTGCCCTCAGTCGATGCGGCAATCGCGCTGGCCAACGATTCCACGTTCGGACTCGGTGCCAGCGCATGGACGCGTGATCCGGACGAGGCGGAGCGATTCGCCAGGGGTCTGGAGGCCGGCTCCGTCTTCATCAACGGGATGGTCGCGTCCGATCCCCGCTATCCCTTCGGTGGCGTGAAGCAGTCGGGATATGGTCGCGAACTGGGAACGTGGGGGCTGCATGAATTCGTCAACGTGAAGACGATCCGGCGCCTTGCCTGACGAGAACCAGGCTGGTCAGCCGCGCTGCCCCTGACCCAGGAGCCCGAACGTCCACCAGCGATCGCCCCGTCGTGACTGGCGATCCATCGCCCTGACGACGTCGCGCCAGGCCTCCCGCATTGTGGCCGCATCAGGGAACCGCCGCGACGGGTCCGACTCGAGCCCGCGCTTCAGCCACGCCGCGACCGGTTCCGGGAACCGTCGCTCATCGAACTGGTTCGCGAGTTGCTGGGCAAGGATGGACGAGGCATCTGGACCGGGGAATGGCGGCTCGCCCGAAAGTGCGAAGGCGACAATGCCGGCCGCCGCGAACAAGTCCACCGTCGGACCCTGTGACTCGCCGAGCAATTGTTCCGGCGCGGCGAACGCCGGAGTCCCCGTCGCTCCTCCCGGCTCATCCTCGCCCTTCGCGATGCCGAAGTCGGTGATGCGCCAGCGACGGTATCGGTCGATGAGGATGTTCTCGGGCTTGAGGTCACGGTGGATGATTCCGTTGCTGTGGGCCGCGGCGAGCGCGTCGAGGACTGCATCTACCTGCGGCGCGACCTCATCGAACGGCCGCGGCCCGGCGCGCGCGACGAGATCCGCGACGGAGCCGCCTTCCGCGAGCTCCATCGTGTACCAGGACACTTCGCCAAGGTCGTCCCAGTCGAAGATCGGGATGATGGCGGGATGCACGAGCTGCGCGGCGAGACGTGCCTCGCGACGGAATCGCGCGACGGCCTTCTGATCCAGCACGACATGCGGATGCAGGACCTTGAGCGCGACTTCACGCTCGAGCGAGAGATCCCGGGCCCGCCAGACACTCCCGAAGGTGCCGCGGCCCAGGAAGCCGAGGATCTCGTAATCGTCCCCAACCGCCCAGCGCAGGCGAGCCTCGTCTGATTGCGCGCGCTCCGGCACTTCACGCTCCCCGGTATGTCGCGGCGTGGCGCCCGCGTGCTCGAGAGTGCGCAACAGCGCCGAAACGGTTGGGAACCGGTCTCCGGGTTCCCGTGACAGCGCACGGCCAAGGATGTCGACGACCGCCTGGGGCACTCCCGGATGAATCAGATCGAGCGGCGGAACGTTCTCCGATGGCGGAAGCTCACCGGTGAGAGAAGCGAAGCAGGTAGCCGCGAGCATCCACTGATCCGACGCGAAGGTCGGCGCCCATCCGGTCGAGTTCCACTCCGGCGGCCAGGGTGTCCAACGCGGATCGGGAGACAGGCCGGTAGGGATATCGTTCCGCGGAACCGCCCACTGCCAGCCGAGGATCCATGTGCGGCCGGCAGGAGCCATCCACACCGATTCCGGCGAAATGTCGCCGTGCGCCTGACCGGTGTCGTGCAGGTAGACGATGGCTGATCCCACCGAGCGAAGCACCCGCAGCACGGTGGGAATCGGTTCGCGCCCCAACCGTCGGGCGCGCGATCCGACGGTTTCCGCCGCGAGCCAGCGACGGAGATAGCCGGGCCCACGCCGGCTCTCGCGATACATCGACCAGTAGTGGTAGGTCGTGGGTATCGACGAGTGATTGCGGTGCGCGAGGTATCGCGCCTCCTTCGCCAGCCAGGACGAATGCGCCGGATCCGGCGCCGTCACCAGCGCCAGTGAACGTCCGAGCGCATCGATGATCTCCTGATAGTGCCGGTATTCCTGGCGCACGCCCTCGCTTCCCCAGCGCCAATCCGGCGGGAGCTGCCAGCCGACCAGGTGAGCGGGCAACTCCTGCGTGACGACGTTCGGTTGCGATTGTGGTGGCGTGTGCCGGATCGATCGCACGCCGTCGAATGGAGTGACCGCCATGGCTGAAATTTACCGCGAGTCGCTGCCGACGAGCGAGATTCGCATCACGGTACCACGCCCTGACGCAGGCTCGGCGTGCATGCGACCGCCCCACGCTTCCACCATGTTCCGGCTGATGGCCAGCCCCAATCCGCTCCCCGACGTTCGTGTCGAGAACCTCGGCTCGAAGATCCGTTCCAGATCCTCCGGCGCCACGCCATCGCCGTCGTCGCGCACGACCACCTCGACGCGTTCCGGTCCCGCCGAGACTTCCACATCGATCCGGTTCGCACCTGCCTGACGAGCGTTCTCCATCACGTTGAGCAGCACCTCGCGCAGTTCATCGTCGCGGGCGAGTCCCATCACCGGATTGACGGGCGCTGACAGGTGCCAGACCACGCCGTCCGCGGCCATTCGTTCGAGATCGACCACGTCCCGCGTGATCGCGCCGACGTCGAGCGGAACGGGATCGAGCCGTTCGGCGGGACTCATCCCGTAGCGGCTGAAGGCGCGCGCGATTTCATCGAGGCGATCGATTTCGGCGAGGATCCGCTCGACGTTCTGCTCGAAGATGCGGGCGAAGTCGACGCGGCTGTCGCCACGCGCCCGGCGAAGGTGCTGCACACCGAGCCGGATCGGCGTCAACGGATTCTTGATCTCGTGCGCCACCTGCCGCGCCATTTCTCCCCATGCCAGCACCCGCTGCGCCCGCGCCAGCTCGGTCACGTCCTCGAGCGTGAGTACCGCTCCTCCGGTGCCGCGCTCCAGGTGGGCAAGACTGCCCCTGACCTGGCGGCCGTTGATCGTCTCGTCGAAGCCATCCTCCGCGCCGGTGCCGGCGAGGAACGTCTCCGTGCGCGCGGCAAGGCCGGTTTCGCCGAGCTGACGCAGCGTCAGGCCGAGCGTGACCTGCCGGCCCAGCAGGGCATCCGCGCCGGGATTGGCCAGCATGACACGGCCATCCTTGTCTACGGCAATGACACCGCTCGCCACGTCGCGAAGGACGGATTCCGTCCGTCGCTGCGCCTCCTGGAGTGCGGCGCGACTCGACGCCAGGTCGGCGTCCATCCGCTCGAAGGCGGAGAACACCGGCACGAATTCCCGGGCCGGAGCACGCTCAGGTGGCGGGTACCGCTCGCCGCGGGCGATCCTGAGCGCCGCCAATCGCAACGCGCCGACGGGCCGTTCGAGCTCGCGGGCGGCAAGCCCCGAGAGCCCGAGCGCTGCCAGCGCGCCGAGCGAAGCGGCGAAGAGCACCAGCACGCCGATGTCGCGCCGCTCGCGATCGAGGACCCGTTCCGTAAACGGCGCCGGCGCCGCCAGCACGGCGCGCGCGCCGCCCGACATGGCAAAGGGGCGATAGCCTAACAAGAGCGGCACGCTGGCCACGACCGGCCGTGACGTCATCGTGACTTCGCCTTCCACGCCCAGCCCGATGGCAACAGCGGGCGGCAGGTATCGACCCACCGGCGCCAGTTGGGAATACAGCGAGTCGCTGGCGCGAACCAGCTGACCGCCCTGATACGCCAGGAGCGGTGTGTCGAAGCGCTCGCTCACCGCCGCCAGGTTGTCCGCCGCTCCGATCGCGGCCACGGCGCGCAACGTCTCACGCAACAACAGCACGCGGGATTCCTGGTCCGACTGAATGAGTCGCGAGTAGGACCAGAGCGCGAACGCGGCGGCGGGAATCATGAAGAACGCGAACAGCGTGACGGTGAGCTGCCCGCGATAGCTGCCTGACCAGGAGCCAAGGCGCGAACGAGCCCAGCGCACGACGCCACCGTCGGACATGGCCACCACCGTCCACAGGACGGCGAGAATGAGCAGGTCGAGCAGCACGATCAGGGCGCCGCGCGGCGCCAGCACATCCAGTCCACGAAGCTCGACTTCGACGTGAGCCCGCGCTCCCTCACCCGCCCCGGGGACCAGCCAGTCGCCGTGCAACTCATTCCCCTTGCGTTCCCACGTCGGTCGTTCGGACAGCGGCACTGGAGACGGCAGCGTCGTGAGGACCAGGTCATAGGGAGGTTCCGTGGCCGTCGGGCGCGAGAGTCCCGCCAGCAATGAGAACGGATCCTCCTGAACGAGCCGTGACTGTGGGGCGACGACGATGGTGGTCACGCTCCCGTCGGCATGAGGCACGGCCGCCAGCGTCTGTCGTCCCTGGGATGATTCCGCCAGCCGCCAGACGGTCTCGCCCGAATCGCGCGCCCGCATAACGAGGTCTGATTCGCCCTCCACACGGCTGGCGAAATCGCGGATGCGCAGCTCGGCATGCGGGCGCAGGTCGCCGGGCCTCCAGCTCGCGAGCTCCACCGGATTGCCGGCCGCCGCGAGCGGCGACTCGACGAAGCGACGGAGGAGGTCGGCGCGTTCGGTGGGTGGCTCCGCGCCTCGAATGGATTCCGCGAGACGCTCCGTGAGTTCGCGCGTGCCGGGATCGGGCGTGGAAAGGCGAGCCACTTCGCTTTCGGCCAACTGCACTCGGGCCCGCGAGACGGCGTACCAGGTGAGTGTCGTCGCACCGCATGCGGCAACCATCCCCGCGCTCGCGACCAGTGCCCTCGAACGGCGGGCCAGGGCGAGCGCCGCCATCGCCATGATCCACAGCACCACGTACCAGGACGGCCAGCGGCCCGGCGCCAGCCAGAGCAGGGGAGCCAGCAGCGCCGCCAGCGCGGCGACGGCTGGCGCTATCCATGGACTCACGCCGTTGCTCCGGCCCAACAACATGCGACCCGCGCTCGCTCCGGCGAGGAGCGTCGCCGCCGCCGCAAGGAACAGCGGCACCTGCCACGATAGCCAGAGCTGGATCGTTGCTCCGCGACCCGGCAATGCGATGCCGCGGGCCAGATCGCGAAGCAGGAACGGGCCTAACGCGGCCACCGCAACGACGGCGATCGCTGGAATCCAGCGCCCGCGGAAGTGAACCCCCGCGCGTCCCAGTGCGAAGAAACCGAGCAAGGCCAGGGCGCTGGTGGCAGCCAGCGCCGCCACGGATCCCGACAGCGGACCGAGGAACGGCGCGTAGTAGACGCCCGGATCAAAGATCGAGGACTGATTGCTGTAGGCGCTGAACGGCAGGATGACCACCAGCGCCAGGAGAGCGGCCAGCACCGCGAAGCGCCGCGCGAGTGACGAGGGCCGGCGCCACGTAATGCCAACGAGGATACAGCAGGCGATCAGGAGACCAAGTCCGCCCCACGTCCGCGCCGACTCGGAAACGCGCTGAACCGCCTCGCCCTGCGACAGGAGCCGCGGCTGCGCCGCGACAAACCGGTCTCCAACTGGCATGAGCTGCCATTCGCCGGAGGCCGTCCGGTCGACATCCCGGTAGGCAAATCCGGCTAACTCGGGACCCAGCCGCAAGCCCGCATCGAGTGAACCGGCAATCCGATCGGCAGGGGGCTCGGCGTGCAGGACGGCGTCGGCCGTGGCGACCCGGCCATCCCCACGTGCCACGCGACGGATGACGATGTAGAACGGCGTCCACTGGATTCCGGATGCTTCACCCGCCGCAGCTTCGGGCGACCGCAGTGAGCCAGACCACGCCAGCGGCCCGTTCCTGTCGGAGAGCACAACACCACGATACGACGGGAAAGGACCAAGGGCCGCGAGGTAGTCGAAGGCCCGCGCCGCATCGACTGGAGCCGAGAGCGCCGCCTGCGCCATCGTGTCGAGAAGGGCCACTTCGCGCTGCACTGCCTCGCGAAGCATCACCGTTCCTTCCTCCGCGACGCGAGCGGAGTATTGATCCCAGGTCCGTTCGATGCCGCTCAAACGCCGCTGGAAGACAAGTGCGACGGCGAGCGTGACGATCAACACACCCGAGACCAACCACCCGGGTGCCCCGGTGTGCGCGCGGTGGACAAGGACAGCCGCCAGTGCAGCCGCGCCGAGTGAGGCCAGGACAACCGACAGCGAGAGCGATCGGAGCCAGATGGCAATGCCGAACACGGCGGCGCCCGTGAGCAGGAGCCACCAGGTCGGAACGATCCTGATGCCTGGGTTAGATCCCGGCGAGCGTATCAGTGCCTCCAGGGTGCGAATGCTCGGGGCCGCCGTCTTCGTGGAGGGCAGCGGTCGATTGAATGGTCGTCAGTCGTGGTCCTTTCGGCAATGCTGGGTCGATTTGGCTAACGCGCGTCGCTGCAACTGGTTAACGTGATGCAATTCCGTCCAGAGCGAACGTCCGGTTCAGCATTGTGTATTCTTGTTGCCATGGTTACCGCCATTATCCTTGCCGCGGCATTTACCGCGCTTCCCAGCCCCGCTCAAACGCAGGGCAGTCGAATCGCCGACGAAGGGAGCTTCACCATAACCGTCAGCGGCAGAACGGCCGGTCGTGAGAACTTCCGCATCACGGCGATGAGCAGGGGAGACATGACGGAATACGTTGCCCGTGCTGACGTTACGTACGGCGATCGCAAGATCACGCCTGAGCTCCGCACTGGTCCGCAGGGTGCCGTTGTCGACTACCAGGTAACGACGCGCAGCGGCGCCGCCAGCGAGTCGTGGAAAGGCGCCGTCGCACGAGGTCGTTTGAACGCGACACTCGCGAGCGGCCGTGGAACGGCCGCCCGGGAGTACATCGTCCCCGCGGGCGCGCTGCTTCTGGATGATGAGATCATTCACCATCACTGGTTCCTCGTCCTGCGTTCCCGTGAGGGCGGGATGCCGGTGGTTTTCCCGCGGCGCAGCAATGTGCAGGCAAGCATCACCATGTCTACGGTCGGCGACGAGACGTTGCAGATCGGCAATCACGATCTGGTCGCGACACATCTTCGCGCGACCGTCTCGGGCGGCGAGGTCCACGACATCTGGGTCGACAAGTCCGGACAGTTACTCAAGGTGGCGCTGCCATCGAGGGCCCTCGTCGCAGTGCGCGACGACCCCCCGCCCGCCTGACGCGGGCCCGATCACAAAAGCAAGGCAACTCTCAAGGGGAGAGACGGCGTCTCTACTTGAGTGGAAATCGCCTGAAACCCATTCCGCGGACCCCCCGTACGAATGGCAGCTTTCGAACATCCTGATCGGGACCCGAGACCTCATGAGACACGCACTCAGCGCATTCCTGCTTGTGGCCGCCTCGTCCGCGGCGTTCGCCCAGGGCCAGCCCGCTGCGCAGCCCCAGACCAGTGGTCCGATCCTCACGCTCGAGGAAGCGGTTCAGCTGGCGCTTCGCAACAATCCGACGCACCAGCAATCGCTGTCGGCGCGCAATCGGTCGGGTGCGAGTCTGCGTACGGCGTACGGCTCCTTCCTTCCCTCGGTAAACTCGAACCTCACCGGGAGCTTCCGGGCAGGGGGCAACTCGGTCTTCGAAGGCCAGCAGTTTGGCGCGCCGTCGGATGTCTTGAGCTCCAATTACTCGATTGGCATCTCGGCGTTCTACAACATGAGGACCCTCCTCCAGCCGCGCGTCGCCAAGGCGAACCTGAACGCGTCCGAGGCCGATGTGAATCGGTCGGCTGCCTCCACACGGTCGCAGGTTGTGACTCAGTACCTGAACGTGTTGCAGGCGCAGGCAACCGCCGCCCTGCAGGACACGCTCCTGGCAAACGCGCAGGCGCAGCTTGATCTGAACCGGGCTCGCGAGGCAGTAGGTGCGGCGACGTCCCTCGAGGTGCGCCGCTCGGAAGTCGTGGTGGGCCAGGCCCGCGTTGGCCAACTGCGCGAGCGCAACAACTTCGAGAACCAGCTGCAGCGGCTGTTCCAGGATATGGGCATCGACCGGATGGAAGGCGTGCGGCTCACCACGACTTTCCCCATTACCGAGCCGACCGTTCAGATCAGTGAGCTGATGGAAATGGCGCGCCGGGCCAACCCGTCCCTTCTGGCCGCCGAGGCCCGCCAGAACGCGGCGGAAGTCGCGGTCAGGCAGAACCGTGGTTCCTACCTTCCGTCGCTCAGCTTGAGCACCGGATTCAGCGGGAACTCTCTGCAGCAAACGAACATCGAACCAGCGATCGCCCAGGCGGCGCTTTCGACCGAGGCCTCCCGGCGATCATGCCTGACGACTGACTCAATCCGTGCCGGGGCAGGCCTCGCTCCCCGCGGCACCTGTGACCAGATCGTATTTTCGGACGCAGACGCGGCAGCGATGCGTGCCGGGAACGAGCAGTTCCCCTTCAACTTCAGCAAGAATCCGTTCGGCTACAGCGTCACGCTCTCCCTTCCGATCTTCAATGGATTCCAGCGTGAGGAACAGATCCAGGTCGCCACGTCGCAGCGGAACGATGCGCGGTACGCCGTCCGAGCGCAGCAACTGCAGATGGCCACCGAGGTCAGCACCGCGCACCGGAACCTCCTCACCCAGTACCAGACGGTCCAGTTGCAGCAGCTGACGCGAGAAGCGGCCCAACAGGCGATGGACCTCGCCGTGGAGAGGTATCGTGTCGGCGCGACTAACTTTACTGAAGTCTCGCAGGCCCGAAGTGACTTCGAGCGCGAGAGCACCAACTTGATCAACGCGACGTACGAATTTCATAAAGCCTACGCCGAGCTGGAACGCGCCGTGGGCAGACCACTCCGATAGACCCCAGAGGAACGGCATAGATGAGCAAGAAGATGAAGTGGGGGATTGCTGGCGCAGTGGTCGTTGGCGTCGGGGCGTTCTTCGCCATCACGGCCGCGCGGCGCGGCGAGAAGCCCACCGAAGTCCGCATCGAGGCCGTCGACTCCCGCGACCTCGTCGCCTCGGTGACCGCCAGTGGCCAGGTGCAGCCCCGCACCAAGGTCGACGTGGCCGCCGACATCTCCGGACGCATCGTCAGGCTGGCCGTGAAGGAAGGCCAGATGGTGAAGCGCGGAGACTTCCTCCTCCAGATCGACCCGGAGCAGTACGAGGCTGCCGTCCAGCGTGCCGAGGCGGCGCTGTCATCCGCCAAGGCGCAGGCGGCCCAGGCCCGCGCGAACTTCCTTCAGGCCAAGCGTTCCTACGACCGCAACGTCGAGATACGCAAGACCAACCCACAGCTCGTGTCCGACGCGGACATCGAGCAGACGCGGACACAGATGGAAGTGAATCAGGCGCTGCTCGAGGCGTCCGACTTCAACGTCGAGCAGTCCAACGCGTCCGTGCGCGACGCGAAGAACAGCCTGGGCAAGACGACCATCCTGGCCCCGATGAGCGGCCGCATAACGAGGCTCGTCGTCGAGCAGGGTGAGACGGCGGTGCCGGGCACGTTCAACAAGGACGCGGCCACGCTCCTCACCATCAGTGACATGAGCGTCCTCGAGACG
>DATCIJ010000225.1:0-3804 GCA_036507855.1 Gemmatimonadaceae bacterium
ATCGGTTCGCCCGTTACGCGATCGAATGTGTAAACCCAGCCCTGCTTGGTCGTCTGCGCTACGATCTTTCGCGGCCGCCCATTGATCGTCACGTCCAGCAGGTTCGGCGACATCGGCGTGTCATAGTCCCAGATGTCGTGATGCACCATCTGGAAGTGCCACTTCCGCTGGCCGGTCTTTACGTCGATGGCAACGATCGAGTTGCCGAAGAGGTTGTTGCCGGGGCGATGTCCGCCGTACTCGTCCATGAGCGGCATGCCGACCGGGATGTAGACGAGGTCGAGTTCCGGATCGGCGGCATACGTGCCCCACGCGTCATTCTTGCCGACGCCCTCGGTGCCGATCTTCGAACCGTTCTGCCACGTCTCGGCGCCGAACTCACCCGGCTGCGGAACGAGGTTGAACTTCCAGAGTTGCTTCCCGGTTCTGGCGTCGAAGCCGCGAATGAAACCAGGGATGTTCCGGACGCGGATGGGATAGTACCCGTGGATCGACGAGTTGCCGACCACGATGACGTCATTCACGACAATCGCCGGCGAGCTGTTGGCGATTTGCCCGAACTTCGGGTCGATGCCGATGGTGCCGTCGGCGCCGATCTTCTTCACCGGATCCCACGCCTCACCGGGACGCGCCTGGCGATACGGCGCCGCGTCGGAAATGACGAGCGAGCCGGAATCATCGACGGCCAGCGGCACCAGCGGCATCCCGAGGCCGTCCATCAGGTCCACGACCCCGTTGGTGCCGAACTTGGGGTCGGGAATACCGGTTTTCGCGTCCAGCGCCGCCAGGTGGTAGCCGGGCGTCACCACGATCACTCGCTCGTTAGGTCCGTCGCTCCAGTAGGCCAGTCCGCGGCCGGCGAACTGACGCGGCGCCTTCTGCCAGCGAATGCCCTCGTTGAGTCGCCACATCCAGAGCGTCTCACCCGACTCCGGGTCGATGGCAGCGGCCACGCGGCGCGTCGTCGCGACGGTGAACAGGCGTCCGTTCGCATAGAGCGGCGTCGTCCGATAGTACTCGTCGGCGCCAAGCGGGCTGGCGCTCCACTGCCACGCCACCTCGAGCGATCCGAAGTTCGACGCGTTGATCTGATCCAGCGCGGAGTAACGCGTGCTCCACGCGTCGCCACCCCAGTAGCGCCACTCGCCGGGCACGTTGCCGCGGACCTTGGCCGCGCCCTGCACGGCGTTCGACTGCCGCGCTTGCACCGCGATCGCGACAGCGACGACGGCTACACCGAACACCGCCATGCCGATGCGACGGGTTGTCAACCGGTACGCCATGGAATCATCCCTCGTTGAAGTGTGCCACCTGCGGATGTCGGATGTCGGATGTCGGATGTCGGATGTCGGAAATCGGAAATCGGACGTCGCTGGTCTCATCGCACATCCGCCCTCCGCCATCTGCCCTCCGCCTTCCCCTTCCCACACGCTGCCGTCGCGAAACCCCGGTCACGGAGGGCCCATCCGCGAACTGTCGATCCTGATCTTCGTAAGTGCGACTGAATCAGCAGGCATCTCGTCGATCCCCGCGGGCATACCATTCAGTCGCAGCATGTATGACATGACATCGACGTATTCCTGCTCGGATAGACTTCCCGGTTCGTTCTTCGGCATCCGTTCCCGGAGAAAGCCAAACAGGTCGGACAGTTTCTTCCCCGCCCAGGACGTGGTGAACTGAGGTCCAACGTGCATGATCGCCGGATGGCAACCAGCGCACATCCCCGCGTACACGTCGCGTCCCCGCAGCCACTGTTCCCTGCTATAAACGCCCTGTTTCGTCGAACGCTGGCCATTGGAAGGCAGCGCCTGAGCGCCGCCAGCCTCGGGCAGCACGACGATGCAGGCCGCCAGGATGAAAGTCCAGCCGACAGTCAATGGTTTTCGTCGCTGTTGAACCACCTGCGTCATCGACTTCCCGTTCCCTCGAGTTTGGCGCTGCCGGGGCCGGACGGCCCCACCCGGCGCTCGGCCGGCCGAGCCAGGCGCGACAGCGTGCCGGACAGCGCCCACGCCACACCGAGGACGATAAGCAATAGCATCAGCCAGCGCAGCAGTTCGGCCAGGAGCAGCGAATCCATCGCGGGGCGGGTCAGCCGGTATTCGCGCAGCACAGCGAATCGCGAGGTCATCCAGTGCCAGGCGCTGTGAGCGAGGATGGCCGAGATAATGATGACGCCAATCCGTTCCGCGACCACCCAACGGAAGAGTCCCGCGAGAATCGGGATGGCGACGGCGATTGCCAATAGCTGCCCCAGTTCGACGCCGACATTGAACGAGAGCAGTGACGTCAGCAGGTGCGACCCTGCGAACTGCAATGACTCGCGCAAGGCGAACGAAAAGCCGAAGCCGTGAACCAGGCCGAAGCCGAACGCGATCAGCCAGCGGCGCTCGAGCCGGGCCCCGACGATGTTCTCCAGCGCCATGTATACGATGGAGACAGCGATGAGCATCTCGATCAGCGGCGGGAACCAGAGCGCGTTGGGGGCCAGGCCGAGCGCCGACGCGATCAGGGTGATCGAATGCGCAAGCGTGAACGACGTGATGACCGCCACCAGCGGGCGCACCCGCCTGATGGGCACGACCAGGCAGAGCACGAACAGGAGGTGATCGAACCCGCCGAGGATGTGCTTGAAGCCGAGCGCCACGAACGTCGCCGCCGCCTGGTGCCAGCGCGGGTCCAGCCTGACGAGTCCCGGATTGCTGTTGTACTGAAACACCCGCTCAGCCCCGTCAGGCGTCACGAAATGCAGCACGCTGATCGTGCTGAGGCCCAGGTGAGCGAGCATCGGGTCTATCGAGATTCGCGCGCGCTGGTCGGTGATGGGGACTTCGAGCAGGACGTCCAGCT
The DNA here is from genome assembly GCA_036507855.1 of Gemmatimonadaceae bacterium. Classification (GTDB taxonomy): domain Bacteria; phylum Gemmatimonadota; class Gemmatimonadetes; order Gemmatimonadales; family Gemmatimonadaceae; genus JABWBJ01. Next base: position 2,851 of record DATCIJ010000225.1, read on the forward strand.
TGAGCTGGTCCCACATGACCTCGGTTTCGGCCGGCAGCGGAGCGGCGCTCAGGCTGGCGAGCGCGGAATCGTACGAGACGAACGCTCGGTCGGTTGGGAGCGAGATGCGTGTCGCGACGATGGTTTCCTCAGGGAGTTCCCGAGTGCCCTCGTAGAGCCGGATGTAGTCGGCGATCCAGATCCGCGCCGCATCGTTCGGCTGCGTCCCCAGGCGCGAAAAGTCGAGGTATCCGGGGCCTTTCAACGGAAGGTCCAGGTCGCGCATGGCGGCGAGTGGAGCGCGGATCAGCAGGCGAAGCTTCGAGCCGTCTGGCCGGACGTAGATCTGGACGGCCACATTGGCCGGCACTTCGTGCGCGTCGACGGCTCCCGCTGGAAACGCGAGGAGCGCGCCGACGGCGATCGCGCGCAGCATGCGCCGCCGCGCGGGGCGTCGTGACGATTTGTCTGGGGAGGAAACGGCCAATGAAAAACGCCCTAACGGATTGGCGGGTCGATACGTAGAATGGTTTGGTTCACGCCTTGCGGCCAGTGATTCGTGACTCGTGACTCGGCAACCCCCAGGGAATACCCCGGTGGTACGCGCGTGGAGGCAATTCCGATGAGGCAAGTCCGCTTGTTCCTGGCGGCAACGACGGTCCTGGGAGCCACGGTTCTCGGTTCGGCCGGGGTACTGCTGGGCGCGATCCAGGGTGGGACCGTGCAGGCGCCGCGGTTCGAGGTCGACCCGTTGTGGCCACAACCGATGCCTAACCACTGGCTGCTTGGCTCAGCGACCGGGATTGCCGTGGATTCGCGCGATCATGTGTACGTCATTCACCTGACCGACAGCTTCACGGCGCGCACAGAGACCGGCTCGGGAACGATCACGCCGGCGGGGGAGTGCTGCACGTCGGCGCCGAACGTCCTGGAGTTCGATCCCGACGGGAAACTGGTCAGCTCGTGGGGCGGCCC
>DATCIJ010000226.1:0-16908 GCA_036507855.1 Gemmatimonadaceae bacterium
CAGAGGCCAGAGGCCAGAGGCCAGAGGCCAGAGGCCAGAGGCCAGAGGCCAGAGGCCAGAGGCCAGAGGCCAGAGGCCAGAGGCCAGAGGCTGGAGCAAATGCACTAGAACGGAGCGAGTCTTTGCATCATTGCGCTCAACATGCGACTGACCTCATCCGCCAAGCAAAGCGCTTCGCGCGCCTCCTCGGTGGATAGGAATCCCAGTGCGACGGAGAGCTCGAGGTGAGAATCGATTTCTCGCACCGAACCTCGGGCGATGGCAAGGAACCGCGCATACTCAAGCTTCGTCCGACGTCCCTTGCCTTCGGCGATGTTCGCCGTAACGCTTGCGCTCGCGCTGCGAAGCTGCGTTCCGAGTTCATACCGTTCACTCGCGGGCAACTGTTTCGCCAGCCGATAGCACGCTTTGGCAAGAGTAAGCCCCTTTTGCCACACCACCAGTCGATGATGGGTTGTCGATCTCGCGTCTGGCGTCATGGGACAATGTTACAGCGAATCGTAACCGAGACCTTCATCATCACGATGCAGGCAGTGCCGTTTCCGCGCACACCTCTGGCCTCTGGCCTCTGGCCTCTGGCCTTCTCACGCCTTTGAGCTCCTCCCTCGTCTTTCAGACCTCGTTCCTCGGGGACGCGGTGCTCACCACGGCATTGATTCGGCACCTCGCCCGAACAGGCGCAGTGGACGTTGTCACAACACTGGCAGGGGCAGCGCTACTCGAAAACAACCCAGCAGTTCAACGAGTAGTGATCTACGACAAGCGCGGCGCTGATCGCGGCATGGCAGGCCTGTGGCGCACTGTCTCTGCGGTGCGCGCGGCGAACCGTGACGCGGTGGCCTACTGCGCCCAGGGCTCCATGCGGACGGCGCTCCTTGCCAGGCTCGCCGGCTACCGCCACCGCGTCGGATTCGACACGTCGGCCGGTCGATGGCTGTATACGCGGCGCGTCACCCACCGTGCCGCCCAGCATCACGCCGAGCGGCTGCTTCGACTGGCGGTGGGAGATGAAACGGTCGTCGCCGCTGACGCGCTTACCCCATCGCTCTATCCATCACTCGCAGACCGCGACGCTGTGGAGTCGCTGCTGACGGCGCGCGGGGCCATTGGCGAGAGTCTGATCGCACTCGCACCGGGAAGCATCTGGGCCACAAAGCGCTGGCCGCAGTTTCCCGCCCTCGCCAGATCGCTGTCATCACACGGGCGCGTCGTCATCATAGGAGGTCCCGCCGACCGGGAACTCGCGACCTCGATCACCTCGACCACACCGAATGCGATCGATGCAACGGGACAACTCTCGCTGCTTGCATCGGCCGAGCTCATTGGTCGCGCGGCGCTGCTGGTGACGAACGACTCCCTTCCCCAGCACCTCGCTTCGGCGATGGGCACGCCCACGCTGACCATCTTCGGTCCGACGGTACCGGGATTCGGATTCGGGCCCCTGGCACCCGGATCCTCCGCCATCGGCCATGAATCACTGGCCTGCCGGCCGTGCCACCCGCACGGTCCAGCCGTGTGTCCGCTGGGCCACCACCAGTGCATGAAAGACCTGGCCGAAGCCACGGTGCTGGCCCGCGCCCTGAACCTCCTCGCCGCATGACGGTGCCTAACGAAGTACTCGGCGTCGCGCTCGGGTTTGGCGTGGGGATTGTCCTGGGGCTGCTCGGCGGCGGTGGATCGATCCTCGCCGTCCCCATCTTCCTGTATGTCTTCCGGGTCGACCCCAAGCCGGCCATCGCGATGAGCCTCGCCGTGGTGGGCATGAGCGCGTTTGTCGGATTCCTCGGACACTGGCGCCAGGGTTCGGTCAACCTGAAGGTTGGATTGCCCTTCGGCGCGGTGGCCATGGGAGCGGCTTTCCTGACGGCACGCATTTCGGACCGTGTCCCCGACGCGCTGCAATTGACGCTCTTCGCGATCTTCGCGTTCACGGCCGCGACCGTGATGCTGTTCGATTCCCTGCGACCCGTGCATCGAGATGCCGTTCCCGGTAGCACACCGCACTTCACGCCGGTTCTCGCCATCGAGGCAATGGGTGTCGGGGCGCTGACGGCACTGATCGGCGCGGGCGGCGGCTTTGTCATCGTCCCGGCACTGGTCTACCTCGCCCGCGTTCCTCTGAAACAGGCGGTGGGGAGTTCACTGCTCATCATTACTTTGAATGCGCTGAGCGGGTTTGCCGGCTATATCGGCCAGGTACCGATTGACTGGTCGCTTGTCGGGGTTTTCACCGGCGTGGCCGCCATCGGCGCATTGCTCGGGTCCCGCCTCAACCGGTATGTCTCGCAGGTGCGGATCAAGCAGGGATTTGCTTTATTGATTCTTACCCTCGGCAGTTATCTCGTCATCAGGCAGTTACTGAGCTAGAGACAGAATGCCTCAACGAAGCAAGTACCTGGTCGGCGTCGACCTCGGCGGCACCAACATCGTCGCCGGAGCGCTGGCCGAAGACGGCAGCGACGTGCTGGCGCTGCGCTCCGAACCCACGCGAGCGGACCAGGGCGCCGAGGCCGTTGTCGACCGCATCGTCCGCATGATCGACACCGTGATCGCGGAGACCATCGCGCACACCGGCGCCAGGCGCGATGACGTGATCGGCGTCGGCGTCGGGGCGCCCGGCCCTCTTGACCGGGAGCGCGGCATTGTCGTGACCACGCCAAACCTCGGCTGGACGAACTTTCCGCTGCGCGACGTCGTCGCCGAACGGACGCGCCTGCCGGTCCGCATCGACAACGACGCCAATTGCGCTACGTTAGGCGAATGGTGGCTGGGAGCCGCCCGGGGCGCCAACAACGTGATCGGCATGACGATCGGCACCGGCATTGGCGGGGGGATCATCCTCGGCGGCCGCTTGTATCACGGCTCGTCGGACGTCGCCGGCGAGATCGGACACGCGACCATCGACATCACCGGCCGCCGGTGCAAGTGCGGCAACTACGGATGCCTCGAAGCGTATGCGTCGGGCCCGTCGATCGCCGACCGGGCGCGTGAGGCGATCAGCGGCGACGACTGCCTGATGGTGAAGATGGTGGGCGGCGACCTGAGTCGGATCACGGCGGCGACGGTGTACGAAGCCGCGAAACGAGGTGACGACACGGCGCTCGACGTTGTTCGCGAAACGTCGCGGTTCCTCGGCGCCGGCGTGGCGAACCTGCTCAACATCTTCAACCCGGATGTCGTCGTGATCGCCGGCGGCGTGACACAGGCCGGCGAGACGCTTTTCGGCCCGCTGCGGCGCGAAGTGCGCAAGCGCGCGTTCAAACCAGCGGTCGACGCGTGCGAAATCGTTCCGGGTGTTCTCGTTGCGGCTGGCGTCGTCGGGGCTGTGGCGGCGTACAAACAACAAGACTAGGCCAGAGGCCAGAGGCCAGAAGCCAGAGGTCTGCTGACTCATGGTCCGGCACGTTGTTGGATTTCCGGCTGGTGCGGTTCCTCGGGCCTCTGGCCTCTGGCCTCTGGTCTGTAGCCTCGCGTTATGCGAGTAGGCGTCATCGGGTCGTTCGTTTGGGATGTGATCTACGGCCGCGACCCCCGAAGGGATCCCGTGGAGGAATGGGGAGGCATTACGTACGCGCTGAGCGCGTTCGACGCCGCGCTCCCCGACACGTGGCACGTCGTCCCGCTGGCCAAGGTTGGATCGGACCTCTGGCCGCAGGCCCGCCGGTTCGTCAGTGGACTCCGCCGAGCGGCGCCTGACGCGATGCCGATCGAGGTCCCGGCGGCGAACAATCGCGTCCGCCTGGAATACGCGACCGACGAATTGCGTTCGGAGATCCTCAAGGGAGGAGTCCCGCCGTGGACCTGGGCCGGACTCCGTCCGCTGCTCCGGGACCTCGACGCGCTCTACATAAACCTCATCAGCGGATTCGAGCTCGACCTCGAAACACTCCAGCTCATCCGCCGACATTTCCACGGACCGATCTATCTCGATCTGCACTCGCTCCTGCTCGGGATTCAACCCGACGGAACGCGGTTTCCCCAGCGATTGCCCGACCCCGGCGCCTGGTTTGCGTGCGCGGACCTGGTGCAGGTGAACGAGCAGGAAATGTCGATGATGGCGCCGGATCCGATGGCGCTCGCGGCGACCGCCATGGGCGCCGGCGTTCAGTCGCTGCTGGTTACCCTCGGAAAACGCGGTGTCGTGTACGTGCTCGCCCCCGGCTTCGACCGGCTCGAAGACCTGAGACGGGCGAGTGAGCTGCGCAGTGGCGCCGTGCGCACCGCGCTTGTGCCGGCTGAACGGGTGGAAGCGCTGGGCGATCCAACTGGATGCGGCGACGTCTTTGGCGCCACCTATTTCTCGGGGCTGCTGACGGGTGGTACCTTTGCGGTGGCGTTGCGAGCCGCGATTCACGCGGCATCCCGCAATGTCGTCTTTCGCGGGGCCGGCGGACTCGCCGCCTTTCTACGAGGAGAACTGCTCCGGACGTGACGACGGTCATCACAGTGCCACCATCGCTGGACGACGAGACCTTCGAACAGATTTTCGAGCAGGTGGCCGCCGTCTCTGTCGACCAGAAAGTGCTCGTCGACGCGCGCCACACGCGCTGGTCATCCCCGTACGGGCTCACCGCGCTGCTCGCAGTTGGACAATCCCGCGCTGAACAGGCCGCTTTCGCCGGTCCTGAAGCGGAAGACACTGCCAGCTACTGGGCGCGCGCCGGGTTCTATCGTCACGCGAGCGAGGTCTTCGAGCTGCACGGCAAGGTGCCGCGAACGAGAGAGGCTCCGGCCGAGTCGAACGTGCTCCTCGAGATCACAGAAGTGGCACGCAGTGACGATGTCCACACGGTCGTTGAGCGAATCCAGAGTCGCGCGCAGGCCATCCTGGTCCACGAACTGCACCTTGATCCTCAGGCCACGATGCGCTTCGCTATGACGCTGTCTGAAGTCTGTCAGAACATCGTGGAGCATGCCGGCCAGGGAGGCTGGGTTGCGGTGCAGACCTATCAGTATCGCCAGCGACTCGGGCGGCGCGCCGTGGTGATCGCCGTCTGCGATGCCGGACTTGGTTTCCGGCGGTCGCTCGAGAGCACACCCGGCTGGAAGCCGCGTGACCGTTGGGACGATGCCGCGGCGCTCGAAGACGCACTGGTGCGCGGCGTGAGCCGGTATCGTGATCCCGGTCGCGGACAGGGACTGGCGGGAGTGCGACGGTTCGTGGGTAAGTGGGACGGGAAGCTCTCGATCCGAAGCGGCACCGCGCGCATAACCATTGTGCCGGAGTGGGATGATGCAGTTCCATTGAAGGAGGGATTGTCCCACTTTCCCGGTGCTCAGGTACAGATCACCATTCCGGAGCGAGTACAGCCAGGGTGACCCACCACATCGATGTCGGGTCCGTGCTCAAGCGGACGGTGTGCGATCTCTACTCGAACCTCGTCACGCGCCCCACGGGCGCGGCGGTCCGCCGTGAGATCGAGATTGTGCTGTGCGGACTGGCCGAGCCCAGCCTTACGGTGATCGATTTCTCGCAGGTCGGCCTTCTCGATTTCTCCTGCGCGGATGAGGTCGTCGGCAAGTTGCTCGACGGCGTCAGGCGCCAGGTGATCGTCACCGATGCATACGTGCTGGTGCGCGGGGTCCGCGATGATCATCTCGAGGCCATCGAGGCGGTGATGCAGCGGTACGACCTGGCCGTGATCGTTGAAACCGAGGACGGAGCCTGGCACGTGGTCGGGCCGCTCGACGACGGAATGCGCCGGGTGCTCGACGCCGTGCATCGCTGCGGCCGCATCGTCCCATCGGAGCTGGTGAAGGAAGTGGAGCAGCCGGCGTCGACCGTGGAAGCTTCCCTCGTCGGCCTGCTGGCGCGTCGCCTCGTTATGCGCGACGACGACGCGTACGTTTCGCTCCAGAGCGTGATGTGAGCCGGCTGTACAACCCGCCGTTGCAGGTGGTGGGATTCCTTGGCACACGGCGTGGCGATCCGGAGCGGGGGCCCCAGGTCCGCATCCGCGGTGACGAAGCGGCATTGCGGATGCTGACCGACGGCGAGATGGCCTGGATTCAGGGACCGCGGCGCCAGGAAATGGCCACCGTGGTCATTGATGACGCGGTTCCGCGGGGAGGCGTGGTGGTGCGGGACATCACGGGACTGGCCGTGAGCGAAATCGTCACGCTGCGGAAGCCCGACATGGATACTCCCCCTCGACGCGACCTGGTCTGATCGTCGTCCTGATGATGAAGACGGCACCTCCGATGGGCAGATTCACGACATTGCACCTGAAACCGGAATCGTGAACGAACCAACTCACACCCTGGCCACGCGCGTTGTTCATGGCGGACACTCGCCGGGGACCGGCGAACCCGTGGTCACGCCGCTGGTGCAGAGCGTCAACTTCGTGGAGGAAGTGGGCTCGGCCGAGGGGCTGCGCTATCCCCGCTACGGTAACGTGCCTAACGCCGAGCACGTGCAGAAGCGACTGGCGTCCCTGGAAGGCGCCGAGGCAGCGCTCTTCCTCGGAAGCGGCATGGGCGCCCTGGCCTGCGGAATGCTCGCCCTGCTCCGCCCCGGCGATCACCTGCTGGCCAGCGAGTGGATCTATGGCGGGGCGCGGCGGCTGTTCGCGGAGGAATTCCCGCGGCTCGGAATCGCCGTGACGATGGTCGATCCCACCGGCTCCCGTGAGTGGCGGCGGCACCTGCGGCGTGAAACGCGCGCTTTCTTCCTCGAGTCGCCGTCCAATCCCGCCTGCCGGGTCATCGACCTGGGGCCACTGCGCCGCCTGGCGGGGGGCGAGGGCGTGGCGCTCGTCGTCGATTCCACGTTCGCCAGCCCGATCAACTTCCGGCCGCTGGAGCACGGAGCCGACGTCGTGATCCACAGCGCCACGAAGTATCTGAACGGCCATAACGACGTTCTCGGCGGGGTAGTGCTCGGAACGGCGTCGTACGTCGAGGAAGTCCGGCAGAAGATGATGGTCTGGGGCCAGGCGCCCGATCCCTTTGCCTGCTGGCTGCTCGAACGCGGATTGAAGACGCTCGACGTGCGCGTGCAGCGCCAGAACGCGAACGCCATGGAACTGGCGACCTGGCTCGCCGGACAGCCGGGCGTGTCCCGGGTGCATTACGCCGGACTGCCGTCGCACACCGATCATGAGGTCGCCAGGAACCAGATGTCAGGATTCGGTGGAATGCTCGCCTTTGAACTCGCCGGAGGGGGACTGGCCGCTGAGCGTCTGCTGAAACGCCTGACCCTTATCCGCAACGCACCGAGCCTTGGCGGCGTGGACACGATCGTCTCCGAGCCGCGATTCACCTCGCATGCGCACATGAGCGCCGAAGAGCGCGTGGCGGTGGGGATCCCGGATGGGTTCGTCCGGATGAGCGTCGGCGTGGAGGCGGCTTCCGACCTTATCGCGGACCTTGAAACAGGGCTGAGTTGAGGCAACAGGCTTCCCGGCACGACTCCCGTCCCCACCTCATGCCCGCTGCCGGATGCCTGTTGCCTGACAGGGTCCTGACGCCTCGGTCTAACCTTTGACACCCGCTGCTCGTCTAAGGACGTGGCCACACCCAGCATCGACCGATGATCCGATTCGCCAACGTCTTCAAGGAATACCCGCGGACCGGCATGGCGCTCAGCGACGTGTCGTTCCAGGTGGGCCGCGGGGAGTTCGCGTTCCTCACAGGGCCCAGCGGATCAGGCAAGAGCACCATCCTGAAGCTCATCTATATGGATGAGATGCCGACGCGCGGCGCCGTCTGGGTCGGCGGCACGAAGTCGCCAGGGGTCCGCCGCTCTGCCATTCCCCAGCTCCGGCGAAAGCTCGGCGTCGTGTTCCAGGACTTTCTGCTGCTGGACGACCGGACGGTCGAAGACAATGTCGCGTTCGCGCTCGAGGTGGTGGACACGCCGCGGGGGAGAATCGGGCCCAAGGTCAGCCGCCTGCTCACCAGGGTCGGACTCGCGTCCAAGGCGACGAATTATCCGCGCGAATTGAGCGGCGGCGAGCAGCAGCGCGTGGCCATCGCCCGCGCGCTGGTCAACGATCCCTTCGTTCTGATCGCCGACGAACCGACCGGCAACCTCGATGACCGTGCCACGCGAGGCGTGTTCCAGCTCCTCAAGGACATCAACGCGTCAGGCACGGCCGTGGTCATGGCCACACACAACCTGGAGCTCGTCAGGCGCAACGAGTACCGCGTCCTGGAAATGAACCGGGGCCAGCTCGTGTTCGATTCGGTCGAGCAGGTGCGGGCCCCAGAGGCACGCATGCCGCAGGCACGCATGCCGGAGGCAATCTGATGAGGCTGGCCCTGCGCGAGGCGCTGATGGCCTTCCGGCGCTCCCCGTTGCTCAGCGCACTCGGCGTGACCACCATCGCCTTTTCGCTGTTCGCCTTCGGGCTGTTCTCCCTGGTCGCGCTCAACATCCGCACCGCCCTGCGCAGTATCGAAGAGCGCGTCGAGGTCCGGGCCTTCCTCGTCGACAACACGCCGGCCGACAGCATCGCCACCATGATGGAGGAGCTCGGCAAGCGTGACGACGTGCAGCGTGTCGAATACATCGACAAGGAACAAGCCCTGGCTCGCGCTCGCGAAGAGCTGGGCGAGTTCCGCGACGTCTTCGAGGCGGGCTTCCTCCCGGCATCGCTGGACGTGCGCCTGCGCGAGGGGTATCGCGACCCGAAATCAGTGCTCGTGGTGGCCGATTTCGTCCGCACGCTTCCATATGTCGAAGACGTGCGATACGGTGCCGACTGGATCGAGAAGCTGCATCGCATCCGCAACATCGCAGCGGCGACCGGCGTGGTACTCGGCATCGCCTTTGCCGCGGTGGCCATCATCATCATCAGCGCCTCGATCAGGATGACCGTCCTGGCCCGGGCGCGAGAGATCGGCATCATGCGACTGGTCGGCGCCACTGACGCGTTTGTCCGTCGGCCGTTTCTCATCGACGGATTCGCCAAGGGCGTCCTGGGAGGCCTGCTGGCGCTGCTGTTCACCTGGGGCGCACATGCCGTCGTGTCGAAGTCCTTCCTTCAGGCCGACTTCTTCCCATCCAATCTCGCCGCGCTCGGCGTGGCGGGTGGAGCAGCGCTCGGCACCCTGGTGAGCGCGCTATCGGTCCGGCGTCATCTGAAGCGGCTCCGCTAGTGCCGTTCCAACTTGTTCGGGCTATGGAAGAATACCGCATGCACTTCACGTATGTGTTACTGAGCGAAGCCGATGGGAAGCTCTACACTGGTGCCACCGCTGACTTGCGGCAGCGACTCCGACTTCACACGGCGGGTCGCATTCGGTCGACTGCCCACCGGCGGGCCCTGACGCTGTTGTACTACGAGGCCAGCCCCAGCGCCGACGATGCCTTTCGGCGTGAACGGTATCTCAAGTCGGGGCGAGGCGGCCGGTATCTCAAGGCACGTCTGGCCACGTCGCTCGCCGACCTTCGGCGTAACAAGTTGGAACGGCACTAGTGCGCAGGGTTGGACTGACAGTGCTGCTCGCGTGTGTGAGCGCGAGTGCCGCATGGGGTCAGAGCGCCGAAGCGCGGCTTCGGGCACAGCGCGAGGAACTCGATCGCATCCGTAACGAGCGCGATTCACTTCAGGCCGAGTCGCGGCAGTTGCAGGGACGCGTTCGGTCGCTGCAGGACGAAGTGATCCTCCTGGGCCGGCAGGCAGCCGCGACGGAGCGTCTGGTGAAGTCGCTCGATCAGCAGCTGGCCAACATCGGGGCGGAAGTCGACACGGCCAACCAGCGCGTCGTGGCGGCACAGGGCGAGGTTTCCGTGCGCCGCGAAAAGCTGAGGGGGCGGGTCCGGGACATCTACAAGCGCGGACCGCTCTTTGCGACCGAGGCCTTCCTGGCGGCGCGCTCGTTCGGAGAACTGGTGGCGCGTTACAAGTATCTGCATGAGCTGGCGCTGTACGACAAGTCGGTGGTGAAGCGTGTCGAGGACCTTCTGAAGCAGATCGACGGTCAGCGCCAGCTGCTCGTCAGGCTGCAGGATGAGTTCGAGCGGAGTCGCGAGGAAAAGGCGCGCGAACAGGAGCGACTGAAGGATCTCGAGGTGCAACGCCAGCGGACGCTGGCGCAGGCCCGACGCACCTCGCAGCAGGTGGAAACGCGACTCGACCAGATCCGGCGCGACGAGGCACGGGTGGCCAATTTCATCGCGGCCGCGGAAGCCGCGGCGCGAAGGGCCGCCCCGGGCTCGGCTGACGCGGCACCGGCCACCAGCGCGCTGAAGACCGGCGATTACGGGGCGCTCGACTGGCCGGTGGAGGGTTCGATCATGTACAGCTTCGGACGCGCCATCAATCCCAACAACACGTCGATCCGCTGGAACGGCATCGGGATCGAAGCGCCGTTAGGCGCATCGGTGACGACGATCGCCGACGGGGAAATCATGATCGCGGAGCCGATCGGGACGTACGGATTGACGGTCATCGTTCAGCACGGCGGCGGCGATTATACCGTGTATGGGTCGCTGCAACGGGCCGTGGTGACAAAGGGCGCGAAGGTGAAGAAGGGCCAGGTCATCGGCACCGTGGGCCAGGCGGATCCCGACCTCAACCCGCACCTGCATTTCGAGATCAGGCCAAAAGGCCGGGCAACCGACCCGTTGACGTGGCTGCAAGGGCGCAGGCGGTAGACGAGATGGGAGATGGGAGATGGGAGATTTGAGAGCACCTGCAGGGCGATGAGATCAGATTTCAGTCGGCACCCGCTCAACATCCAATCGATGACCGCGTGCATCTTGATGTTGCAGTTTAACGCACGTCTCCCATCTCCCATCTCACATCTCGCCGTTGATTCTCGGTGCCCATGTCTCGACCAGCGGCGGGGTGACGTCGGCCCTTCCCCGCGCGGCCGCCATCGGCGCGACGGCGATCCAGATCTTCACCAAGCAGGCCAGCCAGTGGCGTGAGCCCGCCATCAGCGACGAGGAGCGGGCGCTGTTCCGGTCCGCGCGGGAGTCGTCAGGCATCGTGCACGCGAACGCGCACGACAGCTACCTGATCAACCTGGCGTCGCCCGATCGCACCCTGTGGACGCGATCTCTCGTCTCATTCACGTCGGAGCTGCGACGGTGCGAAGCCCTCGGCCTCGACGCGCTGGTATCGCACCCCGGGAACTTCATTGACGACCGGAACGAGGGCCTCGCTCGCAACGCGGCTGCGATAGGAATCGCCCTGGAAACAGTCCCCGGGCGGACGCGATTGCTGATGGAAATGACCGCCGGCACCGGTACGGCGCTGGGCAGTTCGTTCGAGGAGATGGCGATGTTGCTCAGCCTGATCCCGGCGGAGGCGCGCACCCGGGTGGGCGTCTGCGTCGACACGTGCCACGTCTTCGCGGCTGGCTACGATATCGTTCACGACTACCAGGGCGTCTGGTCGCGCTTCGACGAGCACATTGGCATCGGCCTGCTGGGGATGATTCACCTGAACGACTCGAAGGCTCCCCTGGGATCCCGGCGGGATCGCCACGAGCTGATCGGCGAGGGGTGCATTGGTGAGGGTGCATTCCGGCGCTTGATGACGGATCCGCGACTTGCCGGAGTTCCGAAAGTCATCGAAACGCCCAAACTGGACGATGCCACCGCGACGGATGGTCGGATGCTCAGGCGTCTGCGCGAGCTTGCCGCCGGCGCCGCATGAGCCGCCACGGCGCTGAAGGCTGTCGAGATGCCTGCCGGCGGCGTCGCGGACTGGACCGCCGGGCTCTCTGCAGGGTAGACTAGGCTCATGTCTTTCCGCCTTTTCCCGAGTCGGGCACGGCCAACGGTGTGGAGCGGGATTCCGCGCGCGGTTGCCGTTGTACTGCTCGGACTGCAGGCCCTGCTTTGGGGTGGCGGATCGATCGTCGAGGCGCGTTCCGCAGCGGAATCCCTGGCGCGGTACACGCACGTGGAGGACCAGGGCACCACTGCGTGCCCGCCGATTCACAGCCACCTCGATTGCCTCATCTGCCGGACCTTTGCGTCCGGTGCGATCGCCGGGCGCGCGCGGGAACTGCTGCCTTCGGCATCGAGGGGCACCGGCGCGATGGACGCGCCCGCCGTCAGCGTCAGCGGTGATGATTGCCATGGTCCGCTGGGATCCCGGGCCCCCCCGCGTGGGCTGAGCCTGAACCGCCCGGTCGCCTAACGAGCCATCGGCCCGCGCGCCCCGAGGGGAGCGTGGCCGGCAGGATGAGGGGACCGTGCGGGATTGCCCACGTGACTCGGCCTGAACGTGTCCGTGGGCGCCGGCGCCGGGATTTCTCCCGGCCGGCTCATTCCCGACCGTTCACCCCCAACCACGTGAATCAACACTTCCCCAGCACGGAAACGCCCTGCGCCACAGCGGGTGTTGCCTGCCGCATGCCTGGCGAGAGGTCTGCGAATACGAAGGAGCCTTGGAGAGGGACGACAGTGTCGTCCACGATTCTGCTTGCGGTCACGCTTGCTTCCGGACCGCTGGACGCACAACAGATCCGGGCGCGCGAGCAACCTGCAGCTGACTCGCTCGGGACCTTCGTCCGTCATTCGTCCCTCGGGAGCGACAGCCTGCTTCGCCGCGAGACTCCAAGCCGCGAGACAGTCGGAAGAGCGAACGCGACGACGCTGACATCGCAACAATCGCCGCAAGGCACGCCGCCGCGAAGCGGCATGTACATGAACATCGGCTTCAGTGGACTGATGGATGCCGGATGGTCAAGCACCGCGGATGTCCAATCACTTCAGCGTGGCGACCATGACCCTGCCGTGCGCGGTTTCACGGTCCCGAATGAGGAGATCACGCTCGATGGCGCCGTCGACCCGTACTTCAAGGGCTTCGTCGACATCGTGTACAAGATCGATCCAGAAGGGGAGTCGGCCCTCGAACTCGAGGAAGCGTACATCCTGACCACGTCCCTGCCAGCGAACCTGCAGCTCAAGGCCGGGCAGTTCTACACCGAGTTCGGGCGACAGAACCAGCAGCATCCGCATGCGTGGGTTTTCGTCGACCAGCCGTTGGTGCTCAATCGCATGTTCGGGCCCGACGGAATGCGCGGGCAGGGTGCAAGACTCAGTTGGCTCGCGCCGACATCGTGGTATACCGAAGCCATGGTGACCGTGCAGAACAGTCTCGGCGAAACGATGTACAGCTTTCGCTCCGAGGAATCGTCAGAGATTCACGGAGGCATTCCGGCCGAGCGCGAAGTGCGTGGCGGCGGCGACATGGTCGTCGTACCTCGCCTGGCCACATCGTTCGACCTGACGCCTACGCAGACGCTGCTGCTGGGCGTCTCGGGCGCTTTCGGACCCAATAACTCGGGCGCGTCCAACCGGACGAGCGTGTATGGCGCGGACCTGTATTGGCGGTGGAAATCCGCGACCGCGGGTCAGGGTTTCCCCTTCTTCTCATTGCAGAGTGAAGTGCTCTACCGGCGCTACGGCGCGGCGGAGCGCGAGGCAATCGACCAGGCTACGGTAACGCTCCCACGCGAGACGATCGGGGACCGCGGTGCGTATACCCAGGTGTTGTGGGGAATACGACCGCGCATCGTCGCGGGGCTCCGCGCCGAAGTCGCCAGTGGCAACACCACCTCGTTCGATTCGGAGCTGCGTGCCGACCGCACCCGCATCTCCCCGAACTTCACACTCTATCCCTCTGAATTCTCGAAAGTCCGTTTGCAATACAACTACGACGATCGCAAAGGCATCGGGCGCGATCATTCCATTTGGCTGCAGTTCGAGTTCATCCTCGGCGCCCACGCCGCCCACCGTTTCTAACACGCGAGACCGACCAACATGAAGACCATTGCCTTGCTCTCATTCGCCGCCGCCGCGCTGGGCGCGCCGCGGGGCACGACTGAACCGCTCGCGGCAAAACTCAGCGTCGTGGCGACCACTCCCGACCTGGCGTCGCTGGCGAAGGCCATCGGCGGCGATGCCGTCGATGTGAAAGCGCTCGCCAAGCCGACGGAAGACTCGCACTTCGTCGACGCCAAGCCGAGTCACATCGTGACGCTCAACCGAGCCGACGTTCTCATCGAAGGCGGTGCGGAACTGGAACTCGGCTGGTTGCCGCCGCTGCTCGAGAGCGCGCGCAACAGCAGGATCGCGGCGGGCGCGCCCGGGCGCGTCGTCGCCTCACACGGCATCAAGATGCTGGAGATCCCCGAGACGTTCGATCGGTCAAAGGGCGATGTCCACGCGCTTGGCAACCCGCATTTCATGATCGACCCGCTCAACGCGAAGATCATCGCCGCGGACATCGCCGACCATCTCGCCCAGGTCGATCCGAAATCCGCTGACGTCTTCAAGGCGAACCTGCAGGCATTCAACACGGCGCTCGATGCGAAGTTGGCCGAGTGGCAGAAACAGCTCGCACCGTATCGCGGCGCGAAGATCGTGACGTACCACAAGGACTTCGTGTACCTGGCCGAGCGGTTCGGGCTCGTGGTCGTCGAGACGCTCGAGCCAAAGCCCGGCATCGCGCCGTCGCCCGCTCATCTCGCCAAGGTGATCACCACGATGAGGGCGGAAAAGGCGCGCGTGATCCTCGTGCAGCCGTACCAGAATCGCAGGACGGCGGAGACGGTCGCGCGTCAGACCGACGCCGTCGTGCTGGACGTCTCGCAGCAACCCGGCGCCATCAAGGGCACCGACACCTATCTCGACTTGATGGATCACCTGGTGCAAACGCTCGTGAATGCACTGCAGGGGGATAAATGAGCGCCGATTTCGAGGTGGCCTGGCAGGTAATGAAATGGCCGCTGGCGGCGTGTCTCATCCTGCCGCCGCTGCTCGTCTATCTCGGACTGCACGTCGTCAAGCGCGAGGTCATCTTCGTCGACCTCGCGCTCGCCCAGGTCGCAACACTCGGCACCTGCCTGGCGCTGATCCTGGGCTACCACTTCAATGACCGGATCACGTTCTGGATTTCGCTCGGGGTGACGTTCCTGGGTGCGGCGCTGTTCAGCTGGTCGCGCACGCGCCAGAAGGGCGGCGTGCCTCAGGAGGCGATCATCGGGATCACCTTCGTCGTTGCGGCGGCCGGGGTGATCCTCTTGCTGAGCAGGGTCGCCGGGGGAAAGGAGGAACTCGAACACCTGCTCACCGGCGACATCCTCAACGTGACGGTGGCGGAAGTGGGACAGCGCGCCGGCATATTCGCGGTGCTGGCGGCTTTCTATGCGACGTTCCACAAGCGCTTCGCGATGATATCGACCGATCCGGATGCGGCATTCGCGCAAGGTCTCAGCGTGCGCCTGTGGGATTTCCTGTTCTATGCGGCGTTTGCGCTGGTCGTCGTGAGCTTCGTGCGCGTGGCGGGTGTGCTGCTCACGTTCGCTTACCTGATCGTACCGGCAGTCTGTTCGGTCATGCTCGCCGAACGATGGGCGACGCGCCTGGCGATCGGATGGGCTGTGGCCGCCGCCGCAAGCCTGATTGGTCTGTTTGCCTCGTATCAACTCGACTTGCCGACGGGAGCGGCGATTGTGTGCGCATGCGGGCTGCTCCTGGTCCTCGTTGGCGTCGTCGCCGGGTTCCGCGGGCGCGCGTCGCCGGCATAGGTCCCGAAGGAGGGCGCGCCGAGGTCAAAACCGGAATTGAGGACGCCCGGTGGTGGTTCTCCCGCCCCCTGGCCACCCGTCTGCCGTCTATTTTTGGTAGATGAAACGCCAGGACGCGCTCGACTACCATAGCCTCCCACGACCCGGAAAAATCGCGGTCGTCCCTACCAAGCCACTCGCCAACCAACGCGACCTCTCTCTTGCCTACTCGCCCGGTGTGGCTGAGCCATGCCTGGAGATCGAGAAGGACCCCGAGGAGGCATATCGATACACCACGCGAGGCAACCTCGTGGCCGTCGTGACCAACGGCACCGCCGTGCTGGGCCTCGGAAACATCGGCCCCCTGGCCGGAAAGCCGGTGATGGAGGGCAAGGCAAACCTCTTCAAGCAGTTCGCTGACATTGACGTTTTCGACCTCGAGGTGGACTCACAGAAGCCCGAGGATGTGATCCGCTTCTGCCAGCTCCTCGAGCCATCGGTCGGTGGGATCAACCTGGAGGACATCAAGGCCCCTGACTGCTTCGAGATCGAGGAGACGCTGCGCAAGACCATGCGCATCCCGGTCTTTCACGACGACCAGCACGGCACCGCGATCATCTCCGGTGCGGCGCTGATCAACGCGCTGGAGGTCGTGGGGAAGAAGCTGGAGGAGGTGCGCGTTGTCTTCTCGGGCGCCGGTGCCTCGGCTCTCGCCACCGCGATGCACTACGTACGACTCGGCGTGAAACGGGAGCACATCGTGATGTGCGACCGTGCGGGCGTGATCTACGAAGGCCGCGACGGTCACATGGACCCCTACAAGGCGCGCTTCGCCAGTGCGACCGCGGCCCGGACGATCACCGATGCGCTGGTGGGTGCCGATGTCTTCGTTGGGCTATCGGCCGCTGGCGCCGTGACGAAGGAGATGATCGCGCCCATGGCCCGCGATCCGATCATCTTCGCCCTCGCGAATCCGACGCCCGAGATCCTGCCCGAGGAAGTGGCCGCCGTGCGCGACGATGCCATCGTCGCCACCGGCCGGAGCGATTATGCGAACCAGGTCAACAACGTGCTGGGATTCCCGTTCATCTTCCGCGGTGCGCTCGACGCGCGCGCGACCGAAGTGAACGAGGAGATGAAGATGGCGGCCACGCGCGCGCTGGCGATGCTGGCGCGCGAACCCGTGCCGGAGAGCGTGGCCCGGCGCTACGGCCTGAAGAAGGTGAAGTTCGGGCGGCAGTACCTGATCCCCTTCCCCTTCGACCCACGCGTGCTGCTCTGGGTGGCGCCGGCGGTGGCCTGGGCAGCAGTGGCGAGCGGCGTGGCGAAGGAGTTCATCGACGTCGATTCCTATCGAGAACAACTCGAGGCGCGCCTGGGCCGGGCACGTGGGATCCTGCGCGGGATCATCAACCGCGCCATGAGTGACCC
>DATCIJ010000227.1:0-11988 GCA_036507855.1 Gemmatimonadaceae bacterium
CTTCACAGTGCCGACGCCATCAGCGTAGCGCAGTTGGCGGCCAGTCCGCGGATGGCCGATCCGCCGCATCCGTCTCATCCGACACATCCGAGTTCCAGACTTCGACGAATCCTGGTGAACGAGACTTTCGCATCGGTAGACCAGGTCCTGCTCGCCCCGCGACCCGCAACCCGCAACCGCCCCTACCACACCGTGCGCGACATGTTCACCACATCGAAGTACGACTGGATCTTCCCCTCTCGCAACGCCCTGAGGAGATCCAGCACGGGCTGAAGCATGGTGATGGATCGCGCACCCATACCGCCGCCGCTGTAGCCGACGTTGAATACCGCGCGCACGAACGTACTCGTCGAGTCCACCGGCAGGGTCGCCACGTTCTCGTAGTACTGCCGCCACTTGTGCGGCTCGCGAAACAGGTACTGCTCCACGTTCGACGTGTAGATCGCGCTGACGATGGCCCCGTGATCACGCAGGTATTCGCCGACCGCGCGCAGGGCCTTTGGTCCGGCGAAGTCACCCACGATAGGCACGATGAGGTTCCGCAGCTGTAGCTGCCGAACGACACCGTACTGCTGCTCGGTCGCCAGGAAACCCCGGTTCAGGCCTTCGGCGTCGGTGGCAACAATCAAGTCCGCAAACGACGGCATGCCGCGGCCCCGGCCGAAGCCGGCGCCGTAGTTGTAGGTGATGTCGGGGCCACCCAGGTAGAACGACGTGAAAACGAATTCGATGCCTCCGAAATCTTCGGCCGACAGAACGAATCCATGCTGCTTCGTAAGGCGATCCTTGATCGAGTTCAGCGTCCTCCAGTACATCGTGCTGTCGGTTGCCACCGGATAGAACGCCTCCAGCAGCTGGAGAGGTGCGGCATCGGCAACGATCCCGGTCGGCCGCGGACGCGAGAAGAGCAGTGACAGGAAGTCGGCTCGATCCTCGGCGAGCTCGAACAGCGCCTTGTACATGAGGTGCTGCAGGAACGCGCCCCGACGGATGTCCACGATGAACGCCGCGCGGGGCCGCATGGCCGCGATGTACGTGAAGTTCTGATCGGGCCCGACGCCGAGGTAGACGCCACCCGGCGCCCGTGCCTTCACCAGTTCCGGAATGATGTACTGGAGCGTGAGTTCATTGGATACCAGGTTGTCCGACTGGAAGAACCCGTCAGCCTCGGACGACTCGGTCACCAGTTTCCAGAACTGCTGGTCGGAGAGCCGGGCCGGCAGTCCCTGGGCTCGCGCCGCGGATTGCGGAGCAAGAAGGAGCAACCCCGCCATCAGCGCGACGCCGCGAATGACGAACGCTCGTGCGGTGCGAGTCATGGGTGGCCCTCCGGCTCGTGAGGCGCGCGGTGATTCCGGTTGTTTCATGGTGTCACGACGGCAACGCGTCGCGCCAGTAGTTGCGACGGTGGAGTCCAGGGACGAGTGTACAGGACCATGCGATGGAATTCCACCCGACTCACGTTGTTCACGCTGGGATGCCTGCTGGCAGCCGGCACGGCGCGCGCCCAGCAGGTCAGGCCCGTCGGGTCATGGCGTCCGGTGGCGAATCCGCTGGCCGGATGGCACGCGTTAGGCCCCGTGCTGCTCTCGGTCACCGCGGTGGCAGGCGTCGGAACCGGCGACCTCAACGTCCCGGAACCGGGGACCACGTTCATCCTGGCAGCCGTCGAACCGGGCATTCACGCCGGCAGGGTTTCACTGGCCCTGGCGTACTGGCTTGGGTTCAAGGGCGGCATGGTGCTGCGCGGAACGGCCCTTCGATTCTGGTCGGGATCGCCCAGGCGCACGTACGTTGGCGGCGAGGCCCAGTGGGTGATTTCCGTGTTACCGATCGGCGTTCGCGTCGGCGCCTTCAGGCCAACCGGTGACACACCTGGGCCGCGAAAGACGCTCTGGCTCGCCGATCTCAGCGTGATGTACTGACCACCTGGGCCAGGCGACAGGCCACAGGCGATATCAGCGGGGGCCGCGGGACGGAGTCAGGCTGATCGCGATCGCCGCGCCACCGAGTCGCACCAGACTCCGCTGCGCCAGGGAAAGTTCGACCAGGAACACGTCGGCGTCTTTCCAGCGATCCACGTACTTGCGATACGTTGCCCGCGCGGTCGCCGTGTCACCGGCCATTTCCGAGAAGCGCGCGATGCGCAGGATGGAACGGAGCCATTCATCCTGCGCGGCAACGCCGAAATGCCATCCCTGCGACAGCTTGCGCGCCGCGTCGAGCGCTGCCTCATGCTGACCGGCGAGTGCGTTGGCGTCAGCGGCCAGCGCGAGCCGGAAGGGCTCGAGATCCACAGGCGCGTTGGCCGCATCCACGGTCATCAAGACGTCGGCCGCGTTCCGTTCCGCCAGATACAACGAGGCGGTGAGCAGGCGAACTGCCCATGGATTGGCCGCGCCGTCCTGCGCGGCACGAGTCGTAGCCAGGCGCAGGATTTCACGCGCGCCGTTGAGCCGCCCGACGCGCGCCATGAGATGGCCAAGCTGGAAGTACCCGCTGACAGACACCGGACGGGCGAGCGCAACCGCCACGGCCTCGTCGATCAGTTCCGATGCGCGAGTGCGACCGCCAATGGCTGTGAACGCGCCGGCCTCGAGGACGAGGTTATCGAAGTAAGCCTGGGCGTCACCTGCCTGACGACTGAGCCGCGTCGATGCCTGGAGCATGGGGAGCGCCTCACCATACTTCCCTCGCATCATCAGCAGCTGGGCCACCCAGCGGAGCCCGATAGCGCTGTCGGCGGGCGTGCCGGTCAGCATGTCGCGAAACGCGGTATCGGCCTCGCCAAGCCGCCCGGCGCGCGCGAGCACCCTTCCGCGATGCAGCGCGTACACGGACAGCGTCACGGCAGCTGAGTCGATGCGCCTGGCCGCCTCCACCTGCTTCAATGCGAGCGTGGTGTTCCCCTGCGACAGGGCGCAGTCGGCGAGTCCCAGATGGGAACGGACGTGGGTGCTGTCAGCCGCAATCGCCCGCTCATACGCGGTGATCGCGTCGGCACAGCGTTCGGCGGCGACGTACACCGTGGCGACATCGAACCAGGACTGACTTGACGGCGCGCGACGGGCAACCTGCTCAGCGAGCTTGGAGGCTTCTTCCAGCCGACCGTCACGCAAGGCGATCATCTGCCTGGCCCGGAGGGCGTCGAGCGCGGTCAATCGTTCGGCATGCGCGTTGGCTCGGCGAACCCAGCGATCACCTTCGTCCGCATCCTGCCGGTTGAAGGCGTCGTTGGCAAGCGCCAGTTCGGCGAGGGCAAACGACGAGTCCTTCTCGAGCGCGCGAGTCCAGGCGGCGCGCGCCTGATCGGCCCGGTCGGCCGAAAAGGCCTCGAGCCCGTCGGCGTAGGCGGACAGCGCTTCGATCGATGCACTACCCACTTCGCGAAGGAGACGCGAGGAGTCGCGCACAGTGGCTTCCGATTCCCCGAGCGTCACGCGGACCTTCCGCAGCAGCCGGTCGAGATCGTCGACGAGCCGAGCGCGGCGCGTGTCGACTGATTCCTCGCCCAATAGCTCACCAGAAGAACCGTCGATCAATCGGGCGGCAACACGAAGCGCGCTGTCGGTTCCGGTGACATCGAGCGCAATGATGCGGGGAATGCGCTCACGCCGCGCCAACGCCCGAATCCGCTCGGCATCGGGCGCGCCGACCGTCGTGTCCTCGCGCGTTCGGCGAGGGCTGTACAACGCGACGTGACGTGACTGACTGAGCCCGAGCGCGGCGGCCGCGTTGACCGCTCCCGCCAGCGCCGGGTCACTGGCATCGCGAACATTATCGAGAAGGACCGTGCTCCCCGGCTCCAGCTCAATGGCGCTCGCCGGGGCCACCCCTACCGCCCACCTGGCGCCAGCGACGAGCAGGATGGCACCGGCAGCGGCAGCCATGACTGTCTGCGGGCGCAGCCAGGTTCCGCTGGTGTGCTTTGCCCCGGAGAATGGTCGACGAAGAATCGGCTTCTTGGTCTCGAGCGGCGTACCGAGTCGAGCGGCCACCGCGCGCTGGAGGTTGAGCCGGCGATCCGCGGAAATGACCCCGAAAACCCGTTCGCGGTTCGCGCTGGAGGTGAACTCCCATCGGCCCTCGCCGCTCGGGGCGAGGATACCGTGCTGCACCAGTTCCGCGACCCCGAACTTGAACGAGAACGAGGTGATGCGAGAGATCGCCTGGAGGGTCGCCACGTCGGCGGCGCCGTCGATGACCGCGGCCGCTTCGGCCACGGCGCGCGCGTCGACACTCAGCTGAGCGAGACCGGAAAGCGTGACCGTGCCACGCACGACCACCGTGTCGGCGGGGGCCGGCCTGCCGGCGGCGAACGTTGCTCTCAACGCCTCGAACTCGGCCGACGGCGCGGTGTGCGCCTCGTTATGCAGCCGGCGCACGAACCCTTCGTAGCAGACGGCCGCGTCGACCGGGCGTCCGGCGCGAACGAGCGCCCCGATCCGCGCCGAGCAGGCCGATTCGTCGAGCGTCGCGACCTCGCACCACTTGTGCGACCATTCCATGGCCGCTCTCCGATCCTCACGGCGTTCGGCGATGGCGCATAACGCGCTGAAGGCGGTGGCCGCACTTTGACGCAACTTGCGGCGTTCTTCAAAGAGCCAACTCGCCCAGGCTTCACCGCCCACCGTTTCCAGCCCGTGAAGGAACTCGCCGCCCCACAGATGGGCCGCGTCCTCCCAGCGTTCGGTCCGCACGGCGTCCTCGAATGCGCGCGTGTCGAGCGAGAAGGCGTCAGCGTCGACGAGCACCGAGTCCGCGTCGGCAAGCAGCGCGTCGCCAAGTACCGGGCGCAATTCGGCCAGCGCCTGTCTCAGCGACTGTTTCGCGTGGTTCTCGCTGCGATCAGTCCAGAGCAGGAGCGCGAGCTCAGCGCGGCGTACCGGATCGGGCGACCGTCGCACGAGACATGCCAGCAATGCGAGGATCTTGCGGCGACCGGCAAGCAGCGGCCCTGATGCCCCGTTGAGCTGTAGTGAGCCGAGTGTTACGAGATGGATCACGAGTCGCGCAAACGATTGCCGAGTTGACGTTTGACGTTGGAAAGACGACCCAACCGGGAGCGAGGTCGCAAATGTTGTCCCTGCGGGACCCGAACGCTAGTGGAAAACTATATTTGTGACAATGCGGCCTTCCCACCGACCGCCAGTCGCTCACGCCCTTGCGCGCCGCCCCCGTTCATCGATTTTCACCGATTGCGCGATTCCGGTTTTTCGTCGCGAAGGACTCCAACACACGCCACCCCGCGAAATGAACCCTCTCATGGCCGTGCTGCGGCTGATTCACATCGTCGTCGGCGTGTATTGGGCCGGGACGATGTTCTTCTTCGTAACGTTCCTCGAGCCAAGTCTCCGTTCGCTCGGTCCGGATGGAGGGAAGGTGATGATCCGGTTCTTCGAACGCGGATACCTCAGGCTCCTCCCCTTCATGGCGATTGTGACGATACTCTCAGGCCTGTGGCTCCTGTGGATCGTGTCAGGTGGTTTCGACGCGGCGTGGATGGGATCACGGAGTGGCATTGCCCTCAGCGCCGGCGGGACGATGGCGATCATCGGGTTTATCCTGGGGATGACGATCATGCGGCCGGCCGCGGAGCGTATCTGGACTATCGCCCGCAGACTCCCTCAGGAGAGCGACGAGGGAGCGAGGAACGCCATGACGTCTGAGATGGGTCACCTGCGCGCCCGCACCCAGCTCGGCGCGCGCCTGGTGTTCTCCGTCCTCGTTGTGGCGGTGGGACTGATGGCCATCGCCCGCTATCTCTGATCGCTCGCGAAGACCTGAGCCAGGAGCCCGCTTGTCGGGCAGCGCCTGACTGTCCGGACGTCGACACCGGATAGCCTTGAATACATCCCCTTCCCGGACCGCGCGTTGATGAAACTGCCCAGCCAGTTCGAGTCCCTGAGGCATCTCATCAGCAATACGCCGATGCTTGCGATCCACGCCCGGGTGGCGGGCGTGAAGTGTGTGATCCATGCGAAGGCCGAGTACTTCAACCTCACCGGCAGCATCAAGGATCGCATGGCATTCGGCGTCCTGCGCGCGGCGTACGAGCGGGGCGAACTCACCCGCGGTGATCGGATCGTCGAAGCCACGAGCGGGAATACAGGGATCTCTCTCGCGGCGATCGGTCGAGCCCTGGGCCACCCGGTGACCATCTACATGCCCGACTGGATGAGCCGGGAACGTGTGGACCTCATCCGCGCGTTCGGCGCCGAGGTTCGCGGAGTCTCACGGGAGGAGGGGGGCTTTGTCGGCTCCATCAGAATGACGGAGGAACTCGCCTCGGATCCCGATGTCTTCCTGCCTCGCCAATTCGCCAACGAGGACAACACGCGCGCCCATGAAGAGACGACCGGTCCGGAAATCTGGGAGCAGATGCGCCTCGCCGGCCGGCAACCCGATGCATTCGTCGCGGGTGTCGGAACCGGCGGCACGGTGATGGGCGTGGGGCGCTACCTGAAGCGAAGGAATCCGGCGATTCGGGTGCATCCGCTGGAGCCAGCGGAATCGCCCACCCTCACCACCGGACACAAGGTCGGGCAGCACCGGATCCAGGGGATTTCGGACGAGTTCATTCCGCCGGTGGTGGATCTCACCGCGCTGGACGACATCGTGGCGGTCCACGACGGCGATGCGATCATCATGGCCCAGAAGCTTGCCTCGCAACTGGGACTCGCGGTCGGGATCTCGTCGGGAGCGAATCTCATCGGGGCGCTGCAGATCCAGGGCGCCATGGCGCCCGACGCGTCGGTGATCACGGTGTTTCCCGACAGCAACAAGAAGTACCTCAGTACCGACCTCCTTCGCGAGGAACCGATTCGGCCGGGGTATCTCTCGACCGACGTCGAACTGGTGGGCTACGAGACGATCCCGAGGGTCTGCGTGCTGTGCCCGAGCGTGACCCAGGTCTATGATCTCCCGGCGGCTACGCTGATATGAGCGCTGAAGCGTTGGTGAGGGGCAGCCCGAGCTGTAGACTGGTGCGCACGAACTTCATATTCACGTCATGGCCATAGCCCGAAACGCGTTTCTCGCCGCTTCGCGAAACAAGTGGCTCGCGGAGCACGTCATGCGGCGTCCGTTTGCGCGTCGCGCCGTGCGAAAGTTCATGCCGGGTGAGGAGCTTGCCGACGCCCTTGCCGCGGCGAAGGCGCTCGTCAACGATCGCATTGGTTCGATCGTCACCAGGCTCGGCGAGACGCTGACGGGTGAATCGCAGGCCGACGCCGTTCGCGATCACTACCTGGGCGCGTACGACGATATCAGGCGGAACGGCCTGCCGAGCGTCGTTTCGGTCAAGCTCACGCAGCTCGGGCTGGATCATTCGATCGACGCCTGCCGCGAGCACCTCGATGCGCTGGCACGGAAGGCCGTCGCGACGGACAGCCAGCTCTGGATCGACATGGAGGATTCGAGCTACGTCGACCGGACGCTCCTGCTCTACCGCGAGCTGAAGGCGAAGTACGCGCCCGTGGGAATCGCCATCCAGGCGTACCTGAGGAGAACGCCGCCGGACATCGACAGCCTGCTGGACCTCAACCCGATGATCCGGCTGGTGAAGGGAGCGTACCTGGAACCGCCGCACGTGGCGTTTCCATCGAAGCGCGACGTCGACCTCCAGTACGCTTCACAGGGCGAGCGGCTGCTCGCTGCCGCCCGCGACGGTCGGGCGCTGCCGATCTTCGGGACCCACGACATGACCATCGTCAGGCACCTCGTCGCGCGCGCCGCCGCGCTCAAGGTGGCGAAGGACCGGTTCGAAGTGCACATGCTGTATGGCATCCGTTCAGCCGATCAGCGAGCGCTGGCCGCGGATGGCCACTCGGTGCGATGCCTGATCAGCTACGGGAGCCAGTGGTTCCCCTGGTACATGAGGCGCCTGGCCGAGCGACCGGCGAACGTGTGGTTCGTGATGCGCACCGCGCTCAGTCGTTAGGCGGCAGGAGCCCTCGAGCGATTGGCTGCCACGGCACGTTCTGTCAGCATCGAATACGAGTCCGGAGGCTAGTCCGGCAGGTTCGGCTGGGGCGTGACGCGGAAGTAGGGTTTCTTCACGACGAAACCCTTCGGGAACTTCTTCTGCGCGTCTTCGTCCGACACCGTCGCAGCGATGACGACCTCGTCTCCCTGCCGCCAGTCAACCGGCGTGGCCACCGAGTAGTCGGCCGTGAGCTGCAGCGCGTCGAGGATGCGCAGGATCTCGTCGAAGCTGCGCCCGGTGCTCGCGGGATAGGTGAACGTGAGTTTGACACGGTTATCCGGGCCGACCACGAACACCGACCGGACCGTGAAGGTGTCGCTCACGTTCGGGTGAATCATGTCGTACAACACGGAGATGCGACGATCAGGATCGCCAATCATGGGGAAGTTGACCTGGAATCCCGTGACGTCGGCAATGTCCGCGGCCCAACGCTCGTGCGATTCGACGGAATCGACGCTCAATCCGATGAGCTTCGTATTGCGCCGGTCGAACTCGCTCTTGAGTGCCGCGGCGCGGCCCAGCTCCGTGGTGCAGACGGGAGTGAAGTCCTTCGGGTGCGAGAACAGGATCGCCCAGCTTCCGCGCTTCCAGTCATGGAAGCTGAGGAGCCCCATGGTGGTATCCGCCTCGAAATCAGGTGCGATGTCCCCGAGTCGAATGGCCATCTCGGACCCCTCCGCAGTGCGCCCCCTGGGGGGCGGCGACCCCAGCGCCTTGTCGCAAAATAGCGCACCGGGTCAGCCGGAGAAGGCCATCTCGACGGCGTCGATGAATGCGACGGTGACAGTGGCCTACGCGGGAATCGCCTGGGGCGACGGATACAGGGGAAACGCCACCGTGAGGGCGCGCACGTCCCGGTGAACCACGGACGAAACGCTTGCGTCCTCGGGTGCGGTGAGTACGCGGTCGATCAGGGCCGCTATGCGTACCATCTCCGCCTCACCCATCCCTCGTGTCGTGACGGCCGGCGTGCCAATTCGAACGCCGCTCGTCACGAACGGCGACTGGGTCTCGCGAGGAACGGTGTTCTTGTTGACTGTGATCCCGGCGCGGTCCAGCGCCTGCTCCGCGGCCTTTCCGGTAAGGCCCTTGTTGCGGAGGTCAACCAGCATGAGGTGGTTGTCGGTCCCTCCCGACACGAGATCGTAGCCGCGCGCTGACAGTGCGTCGGCGAGCGCCGCGGCGTTACCTATGATCCGGCCGCAGTATTCCTTGAACGATGGTGCGAGCGCCTCACGGAATGAGACGGCCTTCGCGGCGATCACGTGCTCGAGCGGCCCGCCCTGAGTTCCGGGGAAGACTGCCTTGTCGATCGCCTTCGCATGCTCGGCCCGGCAGAGGATCAGGCCTCCACGCGGCCCCCGCAGCGTCTTGTGGGTGGTGGTTGTCACGATGTCGGCGTGCGGGACGGGCGATGGATGAAAGCCGGTGGCGACGAGGCCGGCGATGTGGGCCATGTCGACCATGAAGATCGCGCCGACTTCCCGCGAAATCGCGGCGAACGCTTCGAAGTCGATGACGCGCGGGTAGGCGCTGGCACCGGCCAGGATCAGTCGCGGGCGCTCCTTGCGTGCGACGTCCCGCAGCTGGTCGTAGTCGATGTACCCCGCGTCGTTTACGCCGTAGTGGACTGCTCGATAGAGCATGCCGGAGAAGTTCACGGGCGAGCCATGCGTCAGGTGTCCCCCTTGCGAGAGGTCCTGGCCCAGGAGCGTGTCGCCGGGTTTCATGAAGGCGAAGCAGGCCGCGAAGTTCGCCGACGCGCCGGAGTGGGGCTGCACGTTGACATGGTCCGCGCCGAAGAGCGCCTTGCCGCGGTCGATCGCGATCTGCTCCACCTGATCGACGATCTCGCACCCGCCGTAATAGCGTTTTCCCGGCAGTCCCTCGGCGTACTTGTTGGTCAGCGGGCTACCCATCGCCTCGAGCACCGCGGGCGAGACGAAGTTCTCGCTGGCAATCAGTTCCAGTCCGTCGGTCTGTCGTTCGATTTCGCGCTCGATGAGCCGGGCGATCTCCGGGTCCGTTTCGCGCAGCGCCGCGCCCGGTGGACAGCGATCCCATTCACGCCAGCCGTTCATTCGGTTGGTTCCTCGCGTTCGATTTTTTCGACCCGGCGCGCATGACGCCCGCCTTCGAATCCGGTCGACAGAAAGACATCCAGGATCTGTCC
Source organism: Gemmatimonadaceae bacterium (assembly GCA_036507855.1). Lineage (GTDB taxonomy): Bacteria > Gemmatimonadota > Gemmatimonadetes > Gemmatimonadales > Gemmatimonadaceae > JABWBJ01. The sequence continues at coordinate 10,161 of DATCIJ010000227.1, forward strand.
GGCATCCTCGGGTGACAGAAAGCGAGCCGGCAGGACCAGGACATTCGCATCGTTATGCTTTCGTGAGAATTCCGCGATCTCGGGCGACCAGACCACCGCGGCGCGCACGTGAGGATGGCGGTTGGCCGCGTACGCCATCCCGAGCCCTGTGCCGCACAGCAGCACGCCTCGTTTCACCTCGCCGCGGGACACCATGTCGGCGAGCGGGTGGGCAAAATCCGCGTAATCCGACGATGCCGGCGAATTCGTGCCGAGGTCCTTCACCTCGTACCCATGCTCCTTCAGCCAGGCCGCGAGTTCCTCCTTCATCTCGAAACCGGCGTGGTCACTGGCGATGGGAATCACTTCAGACATGAGATGAGAGATGGGAGATCTGAGATAAACTGCCATGGGGATCAGGCTGTGTCGATTGGGAATCTGGCGCGGCGCAATCGAGATGCAGTCTATCTCAAGTCTCCCATCTCCCATCTCAATTCTTGCGCGGCCACTGCGGCCACGTCCGCACCAGACCGCCCACCGCGGCCAATCGACGCTCCGCCAGGCGATCGGCGGCCACGTAGGTGGGGATTCCCTGCTCCTTCGCGATCTCGAAGACGCCCAGCGTCGTCTCGAAGATCTCGTCCGCCTTGCGGAGCGCGCGGTCGCGCGTCCAACCGGCGACCTCGCCATACACGTTGATCACGCCGCCCGCGTTGGCCACATAGTCAGGTGCATACAGGATTCCGCGGCGCTCCAGTTCATCGCCGTGCCGCTCCTCGAGCAGTTGATTGTTCGCGGCGCCGGACACGATCTCCACCGTGAGTTGCGGCAGCGTCTCGTCGTTGATGATCCCGCCGAGGGCGCACGGCGCGAAGATGTCGCCCTTCTGCGAATAGATCGCCGCCGGATCCACCTGGCGCGCACCAAACTCGCTGCCGGCGCGCTCCACACGCGCGGGGTCGATGTCGGTAACCACGAGTCTCGCGCCGGCGGCGTGCAACTCGCGGCAGAGAAAGTGACCGACGTTTCCGAGACCCTGCACGATCACGGTCTTTCCCTCGACCTTCTCGCTTCCCCAGCGCGCACGCGCCGAAGCCTGGATCGCCCGGAAGACACCGCGGGCCGTTACGGGCGACGGATCTCCCGACTTTGTCTCGAGACCGGCGACGTAGTCGGTCTCCATGTGGACGAAATCCATGTCAGCCGTACTGGTGCCGACGTCTTCCGCGGTGATGTACCGGCCGCCCAGCGATTCGACGAAGCGTCCGTGGGCGCGAAAGATCATTTCCCGGCGCGTGGTGCGATTGTCGCCGATGATGACCGCCTTGCCGCCACCGAGGTTGAGACCGGCTACCGCGTTCTTGTACGTCATGCCGCGCGCGAGGCGGAGCACGTCGAACACGGCCTCTTCCTCGGACTGGTAATTCCAGAATCGGGTTCCGCCGAGCGCGGGACCGAGGGTCGTGTCGTGGATCGCGATGATACCGCGATAGCCGCTCGATTTGTCGTAACACGCCACCAGCTGTTCGTGGCCGAGGTCGGACATCTGGGAGAAGATCTTCATGACTGAAACTGGACGGGAGATGGGAGATGGGAGATCTGAGATAAACTGCTCTTTGGACCGGATCGGAGTCGATCGGAAAGGGGACGCGGCGAAATCACAGTGCAGTTTGTCTCACGTCTCCCATCTCCCATCTCCCATCTAGCGAGCGTACAGCTCGCGTGCGATCACGATGCGCTGGATCTCCGAGGTGCCTTCATAGATCTGCGTTACCTTCGCATCCCGGAAATAGCGCTCGACCGGATAATCAGTGACATAGCCGTAGCCGCCGAGGATCTGGATGGCTTC
>DATCIJ010000228.1:0-23500 GCA_036507855.1 Gemmatimonadaceae bacterium
GTGCAGCGCGCAGAAACGGTGGACGAGCAGGTCACAACTTTCGTCCGACAACGGCAGCAGGTCGTGCGTCGCGCTGGCGCTCAGCAGCCGCGCAAATCGCTCCGCGTCCGACGATTCCGGCGGCCGCATGGTGAACAACAAGAGCAGCGGCCGGCCGCCGTGCGTGCGCATGGCATCCTGGAGGATGGCCTGACTCTGGGCATCGAGCTGGTGTGCGTCGTCTACGTGAATAACCAGCGGCCCTTCAGACAGCACCGCATCGAGCACGTCGAGGATCGACCAGCGCACCATTGCGAAACGCGTCTCCCCGTCAGTGTCGAGCGAAAGCGCCGGCTCACGCATCGGCACGGGTGACGATATCGCGCGCAGGCACTCCAGCGCCGCCGGCGCACAACCTATCGCGCCAGGCATCTGCAGCAGCCCATCCACGAGCTCGCTCACGGCAAACAGCGCCTGCGTCCTGCTGCTCGGCTGCGTTCCGATGTTGAGGAGCCGGGCGCCTTGAAGTTCCGTCATCCTGCAACACTCGGTTGCCAGGCGGGTCTTCCCGACGCCGGCCGGTCCCGTCACCACATACGATACCGCGCGATTCCCACGCAACCGCTGGAAGGCGGTCAGCACCCGTTCGACGTCCTGCTCCCGCCCGATCATCGGCAATTCCACCGCCGCCTGACTTCGACGGATCAATCGATCGGAGATCCGCTCACGAAGGAGGCTTGCCGGCACACGAAGCTCGGGCTGATAGCCTCCGATCTCTCCCGCATAACGATCGATCAGGCCGACGGCTTCGGCCTTTCCGCCCGCCAGGGCCACCGACTCCGCAAGGGCGAGCGTGGCCTCCTCGTTGAGCGGATCGAGCCTGAGGCAGAACCGGCACAGGCGTTCGACATCCGCGTAACGACCGCGCGCCCGCATCTCGCTGATGGCGCGAACGAGCCCGCGCCGGATCCGGTTACCCATCTCACTCCGGAAGTCCTCCACCCAGTTCGCGAAGGGACGGGAGAATCTGGGGGAGTACCCGGGCAGGATGGATACATCCTCCAATCGCAGGTACACCGACGCGGCAGATCCCTCGGCCGCCGCCAGCGCGAAGTCGGCATCGACAAAGTGTGTATCGAGCGCTGTCGACTTGGCGCTGCTTCTGACGGCGACCCCCAGGACCCTCAGGCGATAGATCGCCTGCCGAAGGCAGTGGCGTCCGGCTTCGGCTCCGTGATTGGGCCAGAACAGGCGCGCGATCTCGTCCCGTGGCACGTCGCGGCCAGCCTGGGCACAGAAATAGAGAGCGAGCCCGAACTGCAGTTCGGACTCGGGCGTCAGCCGGATGCCACGCGTGTGGATCTCAGCCTGGCCGAGTATGCGGCAACGAACAGTGGAGAGTGACACTGATCCCGGCAGTCACCTGGTTCCTTGACGGGGTCAGGTTGGCTGGCCAGCGTCACCTGATCGTCACAAGGGTGGACAAGACCGGGAGATCAAAATGCAGCGCCCGGTTGCCCGCAAGACTGAGGTGCATGCAGCGAGGAGCTGGCGGACGTTCCTGGAAACGAGATGCAGCCGCCCATGCCGCGTCGACAGCGACGATCGCCGCGGCTCAAACCACCGGAGGGGCTGCTCCGCGCACCAATTCAAGGACTGTGATTTCGGGCCGCGAGCCGAAGCGGATGGGGAACCCGATCGTACCGATCCCACGGTTTACATAGAGCTGCTGCCCGCCGGGTTTCTCGTACAATCCGCTGACCCAGGGAGTCTGAATGCTGGCGACGGAGAGGCTGCGATCGACGAAACCGAGCGACAGCTGCCCGCCGTGTGTGTGCCCCGCCAGTGTCAGGTCTATGCCCAGTTGAGCTGCGCGGTCGAAGGTGTTGGGATTGTGGCTCAGGAGGATGTTCACCATGTCCGGCATCACCAGGTCTTCGCTCCCAGCGAGATACTGCTCAACCACGTGTCCCTCATGGTCTCTGGATAAGGGAACCGTCTGGTAGTCGATGCCGATCAGGTTGAGCATTTCGCCATTCGACTGAATGCCCACCCGCTCCTGGCGCAGGATGCGAATCCCCGCCGCGGAAAGTAGTCGAGTGATCGATTCCTCGGTTTCCGTATAGATCTCGTGGTTTCCAAGGCAGCCGAAGACTCCGAATGTCGCCTTGAGACCCGACAACGCCTGAACTACCACTCCTTGTGCTGCGGCATCGTCGGTGACGAAGTCGCCGGTCAGCACCACCAGATCTGCGTTCAATCCGTTGGCCACGGTCACGCAACCACGAATGTGGTCCGTGGTCATGAACGGGCTGATGTGAATGTCGGAGAGATGGGCGATGCGAAAGCCCTCGAAGGCTCTGGGCAGGCGTGCGAGTGCAACGCGGCGGTGAGTGACTTCCACGTCGAGGCGGCCAACGAGAAGCCCGTAAGCCGCGGCACCGAAGGGGGCGGCGCTTAATGCGAGGGCGGTCTGCTCGAGAAACCGGCGGCGCGCGGGCGAGGGCGGATCAGGAGTGAAGGCGCCAGACATCGGCACGGCACGCCTTGCCGCCGCCGCGTGCGCTTTCCGGTAAGCCCACGCAGCAGTGCGTATCGCGCGGTCCAGCATCCAGAACAGCACCACCAGGCCGAACCCTGCCAACGACCCCACAAACCACCACGCGAAAGGTGCTTCGAGCAGGACGTTGCGCAGCGACAAATGGGTAGAATCGCCGCGCGGGATCAAGGACGTGAAGGACGCGAAGACGAACAGGCAGGCCATGGTCGCGATGGCACCGACCAGCGCGCGTCGAGACACACAGGGGATAAGGCGTTCCCCTAAGTCGACCAGACAGCCTATCCAGAACAGCTGGCTGGCGATAAGCATCACGAAGACGCCGGAGAAGAGCACGAAATAGAATGGCCCCTCGCTCCGGTTGGGGATGAGCCAGAGGACGCAGAACACCACCCACAACAGCGTGATGATCGTCGCGCGCCAATGAGCTATGAAAAGAGCCATCAATCGTCGTTGCCGACTTCGCGTAAGAATCCCTCAGAGACGTTGGAGCGGGCTGCATCGGATCGTGAGACGCCATCCCGCTGGAGGCTGCCGAGGGGCAACCATGAGGCCGGCCGGGCTCGTGAGTCAAGGCAGATGCCGGGCTGGACTGCTGCCGGGTGAGGCCCGGACCCAACCTCACTCCCCGCGCGCGTACCAAGTAGGGTCGCTTCATCTCGTGCTGAGTGCGGGTTGGTCAGCGGTACCGCACAGCACCGCTCTCAGCAGTTCTTACTTGCCCTTCAGCACCTGGTCCACAAGCACGTCCGGACCGACGCCTTCGGCCTCTGCCTGGAAGTTGAGCACCACGCGGTGGCGCAGCACGGACATGGCGATGGCGCGAACGTCGTCGAAGTCGGGGACGGAGCGGCCGTCCATGGCGGCGCGGGCCTTGGCGCCTAACACGAGGTACTGCGACGCGCGCGGGCCGGCGCCGTAGCTGATGTACTTCCGGATATCCGGCGTCGCGTTAGGGTCGCCCGGGCGCGTGGAGCGCGCGATCTGCACCGCGTACTTCACCAGCGTCGGCGGCGCCGGGATCCGCCTGACGAGATGTTGCAGGGCGAGCACCTCTTCGCCCGACAGCACGGGCTGGATCTGCGCCTCGGTGTCGGTCGTGGTCCAGGAGACGATGCGCTCCTCTTCCTCAATCGACGGATAGTGCACTCTCAGCTCGAACATGAACCGGTCGAGCTGAGCTTCAGGGAGTGGATACGTCGCCTCCTGCTCGATCGGGTTCTGCGTGGCGAGGACGAAGAACGGAGCGGGGAGCTTGTACGTCTGTCCGGCGACGGTGACCGTGCGTTCCTGCATGGCCTGGAGGAGCGCGGCCTGCGTCTTTGGCGGCGCGCGATTGATCTCGTCGGCAAGAACGACGTTCCCGAAGATCGGGCCTTTCACGAACTTGAAGACGCGCTTTCCGGTGGCGTGATCTTCCTCGAGCAGCTCGGTCCCGGTGATGTCACTCGGCATGAGGTCGGGCGTGAACTGCACGCGCGAGAACTGGAGGTCGAGCGCTTCGGAAACGGTCTGCACGAGCAACGTCTTGGCCAGGCCGGGAACGCCCACGATCATGACGTGACCGCCGGCCAGGATGGCGGCGACGAGGTTCTCGACGACTTCCTGGTGGCCGACGATCCTGCGGCCGATCTGTTGAACGAGGGCCTTTCGGGCCACCGCAAGTTTCTGCAGAAGCTCGAGGTCGCGGTCGTCGGTCGTTCGCGTAGGGCTCGCTTGAGTGGTCAAGATCGCGGGGCCGGAAGTTGGAGCGCTGAAATTAACCCGCGGTGCGCGAGGGCCAGAGGGCGCCGGGCGAACGGTGGGATGTTCGGGAGCTCCCTTTGCGCACTGCGCCCTGCGCTACCGAACCTCGAACTCTACGCGCTCCTCGAGCGGCTTGTTCTCGCTTAGAAGGGAGCCAATCGCGACGTAGCGTCCGGGTGGCACTTCGGCGCGCCAGGCGGCTTCCCAGGAGAGCGACGCGCTGGATTCGAGCAACTTGTTCTGGAGGGCCTGGGTGAACATTCGACCCTCGCTCCAGCGCCAGACTTCCCGTCCCACCGAGTCCACGACGACGATTTCGTGAGTCTGCCCGCTGGGGAAGAGCAGCTCGAGCTTGCGGGACGCGTTGTTGGTGACGTGGAAGGCGAATTCAATGCCGTCCCGGATCGTCACGTCGAGTGCGGCGGCAATCGGGGGACCGGCCACGACCTTCCTCTGCTCGGGCTCAGCCGATCGGGCACGGGGGTCGCAGGCGTAGGCCACCCCGGCCAACAGGATCAGCAACGATAGGACAGATCGGTTCATTCAGGTCCGGCGACGGCCGCCCTGTGGGCCTCCATTAGAGGGGCCGATGGGGCAAGCCTCGAAAACGCGCGGCGAACTTAGTGATGCCCTGACAGCCTGTCAATAGTGAATAATCGCATAACTCGATATTCCGGGCCATGTTCGGCGTCACAAGCGTTAGGTGATGAAATGAGTGTCAGGATCCAACAGTCACAAAGATTGTGCGGTAGATGGTTGCTTGCGAAAAATTTCACAAAGTCCTAGATTCCGCCCCGCAAATGGACCCGGAGCGCCCGCTGAAGCCCGAGCCCGGCTCCGAGCACCCCTCGCCGGAGCCCTCCATTCCCGGCGCCGGGGCTGTAGCCGGCATGGGGCTCCAGTTTGCGGTTTCGATCCTGCTGTTTCTCCTGGCCGGCCAGTGGATCGACCGGAAGCTGGGAACCGAGCCGCTCTTCCTCATCGTCTTCGTATTCGCGGGCGCCGGTGCCAGCTTCTACTCCATCTACCGCAAGCTGATGGAACAGCAACGGCGCGAAGATGAAGAGCGCAAACGAAAGTGAAACGCTCGCTACTCTTCGCGGCGGCCTGCCTGGGCATCATCGCCGCCACGTGGGCGATCGGAGTCCTGTTGTTCACGGATGCGGCAGTGCGGCATGGTCTCGCGATAGCGGCAGGCGTGGCGTTCGTGATTCAGATGATCGCGTTCCAGATCGCGCGACTGATGGCGCGAAGGCAGAACGTGATCGCCGGGTGGGGGATCGGGGTGGCGTTGCGCTTCGTCGCGCTGGCGATCTTTGCGCTGGTGGTGGTGCCGAGGCTCGGACTGCCGCTCGCGCCCTCACTCGTTGGGCTGGCGATGTTCCTGTTCCTCTCGACGCTGATCGAACCTCTCTTTCTCAAGACATGACGCGGCTCGGGACCCTGCTCCTCGCGATCACGCTCGCGGTTTCTCCGTTCACGCTCGCCGCGCAGGACCACGCGCCTCCGTCCGCGCCGGCCGTCACTGATTCGACCGCTGCAGCGCCCGCTGCACAGGGTGAGCACGCGCCGGCCGCTGGTGAGCAGGCCGCCGTGCCAGAAGAAGTCGACATCATCACGCCGCACATCACGGACAGCTACGAACTGGAGCTTCCGCACTGGAAGCCGCCGTTCGCGAAGCACTTCTGCCTCGGCCGCCGTGTCGGCGAGCATGGCTGCGGTCCGCTCTGGGATCCGGTGCACATCGGGAGCCTGGAGCTCCAGCTCTCCCCGACCAAGCACGTGGTCATGCTGATCCTGGCGGCGACGCTGGCCGGGGTCATCCTCATCGGCACGGCCCGCGCCCACACGAAGCACACGCACGCCGTCGGGCGCCCGAAGGGATTCGCCGCCGGCCTCGAGGCGATGGTGCTGTACATCCGGAACGAAGTGATCGTGCCTAACGTCGGACCCCACGGCGAAGGGTACGCGCCTTACCTGCTGACGGTCTTCTTCTTCCTGCTGTTCGCCAACCTGCTGGGGCTGATCCCGTACGGATCGACGGCCACCGGCAACGTGTCGGTGACGGCAACGATGGCGATCCTGTCCTTCCTGGTGACCGAGATCTCGGGCATCCGCGCCCAGGGCGTTGGCTACCTGAACACGGTCTTCTACTGGAACAGGGAGATGGTGCTCCCGATGCGCGTCGTGATGTTCCTCATCATGTCGCCGGTCGAGATCATCTCCAAGTTCACGAAGCCATTCGCTCTGGCCATCCGTCTCTTCGCCAACATGACGGCGGGGCACATTGTCGTGCTGGCCTTCATCGGACTGATCTTCGCGTTCCAGCTGCCGGTGGGATTCGCGCCGCTCCTCATGGCGATCGCGATCATGCTGCTCGAGATTTTTGTCTCATTCCTGCAGGCGTTCATCTTCACGTTGTTAACCAGCGTATTCATCGGGCTAATGAGGGTAGCGCATCACTGAGGCTTCAGGGTTCAGGCTCCAGGTTGGACAACAGTTGGAGAATTCAGGGCACGGTGTTCCCGCTCCACACCGTGCGACGTGTACCGGATCGAATGATCCGGGAATCCCGTTGAGGCCCGGGCCTCGGTGACGGGAGGCGGCGCCAGGACGGACAAGTCCGGAACGGACAAGTCCGGAACGGCGTCCGCGGAGCGAACAACGGTTCACGCACCACTGTTCGGAGAATGCAATGATCGAAATGACCCCCATGCTGACCGCGGTGGCCCAGGCGGCGGCAGACAACAATGCGGGTTTCGCGATGATCGGTGCCGGGGTTGGCGCCGGGCTCGCGACAATCGGGGCCGGTATCGGCATTGGTCGCATCGGCGGTTCGGCCGTGGAAGGCATGGCCCGTCAGCCGGAAGCCGCTGGACGCATCCAGACGGCGGCACTGATCCTTGCCGCGCTGATCGAGGGCGTCGCGCTCTTCGGCGTCGTCATCGCGTACGTCATCCAGGGCAAAATCGCGTTCTGATTCATTCGCCGGCGGCAGGCCCCGGGGTCGGTCGCCGGCAGCTCGGGAACAGCAGCGGTCACGTCCGCCATCCCACATCCGACATCCCGCTTCAATGCACACCATTCCGCTGAACTTCGCCGTCGCCGTCGCACAAGAGGAGAAGGTCAACCTTCTCTCGCCCAGCGGCGGGCTGATGTTCTGGACGATCATCATCTTCGTCCTGCTCCTCGTCGTGCTCTCCCGCTACGCCTTCAAGCCGATGCTGGCCGCGGTCGAGGCGCGCGAGCGGTCACTGCAGGAAGCGATCGACGCCGCCAAACGCGATCGTGAAGAGGCCGAACGCGTCCTGGCCGAGCACCGCGCCCAGCTCGAGAAGGCCCGCGGCGAAGCGCAAAAGCTGATCGCCGACGGCCGCGCGACGGCGGAGAAGCTCCGCAACGACCTGCTCGAGCAGACCAAGGCACAACAGCAGGAGATGCTCGACCGGGCGCGCCGCGAAATCGACACCGAGAAGACCAACGCGATCGCGGCACTGCGCCGTGAAGCGGTGGACCTCGCGATTGCCGGCGCCGGCAAGGTCATCGAGCGGAATCTCGACAACGACGCCAACCGCAAGCTCGTCGAAAGCTTCCTCGGCTCCGTCGCGCTGGGCAGGAAGGCGTAGATGCGCGCCACGACGATCGCCCGCAACTACGCGGAAGCGTTGCTCGCACTCGCCCGCAAGGCGAACGACCTCGATGGTTGGGGCCTCGCGATCAACGGCGTCGTCACGGCCGTGGAAAGCGATGCGCGTCTGCGCAACTTCCTGACCGCTCCGCAGGTCTCGGCCGCCCAGAAGAATGTTGTCATGGGGAAGGCCTTCACCGGGAAGTTGCCGAAGATGATGGTGCGCTTTCTCCAGAAGCTCGTGCAGAACCGCCGGCAGATGCTGCTGCCGCAGATCGCGGTGGAGTACGGCAACCTGGTGGACGAGACCACGGGCCGAGTCCATGCGCAGGTGACGCTGTCACGTGAGGCGACTGAGGCGGATCGCGCGACCATCGCGGCCCAGCTCTCGCGCGCGTTTGCCAAGACCGTCGTGCCGCACGTGCACGTGAACCCGGACATACTGGGCGGGGTGATCGTGAAGGTTGGCGACCAGGTGATGGATGGGTCGGTGCGAAAGCGGTTGAAGACGCTCAGGGCGCGAATCATTTCCGCGAGGTGAGCGCAATGCGCAAAGCGCAAAACGCAAAGCGAAGGCCAGGGGCCAATGGCCAGAGGCCAGAGGGGAGCGTTTCTCCCATCCGCCATCTCCCATCCGCCATCGGCGAAGCATGAGCGGCCGCGTCGAAGTGACGACGGTTCCCAAGCCCTGGGGACACGAGACGATCTGGGCCAGGACCGACCGTTACGTCGGCAAGATCCTGCACATCAGGGCGGGGCACGCCCTCTCGGTGCAGTATCACAATCGGAAAGACGAGACGGTTTACCTGCTCTCCGGTGAACTGAAGTACTGGGTCCAACAGCCGGGTAGCGGGCAGCGGGCAGCGGCGGCGACGGTTCAACGGACGACGGGAACCGGCGAGACGCCTGCTGCCGGACGGAAGGCCATTCCCGATCTGACCGACGTGCGCCTCAAGGTCGGCGATGCGTTTCACCTGACGCCGGGCACGATTCACTACCTGGAAGCGGTGACCGACTGCGACGTGCTCGAAGTGTCGACGCCGGAACTCGATGACGTCGTCAGGCTCAAGGACCGCTACGGACGCGAGGGAACGAGCGCGCCATGAAGGTGATCATTCCGCTGGCGGGGAAGGGAACGCGGCTGCGGCCTCACACGCACATCACGCCGAAGCCGATGCTGAAGGTCGCCGGCAAGCCGGTCATGGCGTACATCCTCGAGGACCTGGAACGACTCGGCAACGTCGAACAGGTCGTCTACATCACCGGGCACCTGAAGGAAAAGGTCGAGCAATACACGCGGGAAGCCTTCTCAATCCCCGCGGTGTTCATCGAACAGAAGGTGCAGGACGGAACAGCGGGCGCGGTCGATCTGGCGCGGCCATACGTCGATCAGCCGGTGCTGATCATCTTCGTGGACACGATCTTCGACGCCGATCTCTCGGTGATCAACCGCACGGACGCCGACGGCATCATCTGGGTGAAGGAGGTCGAGGACTACCAGCGCTTCGGCGTGGTGGTCGCGGATGCTGAAGGCCACATGACGAAGATCGTCGAGAAGCCGAAGACGCCGATCTCCAAGCGCGCCAACATCGGCCTGTACTACGTCCGCAACTGGAAGCTGCTGTACGAGGGCATCGCCCACGTGCTCAAGCAGCCCAAGAACCAGGGCGAGTATTTCCTGACCGATGCGTTCCAGTACATGATCGACCACGGCGCCCGCATCAAGGTGATCGACGTCGAGGGCTGGTATGATGCCGGGAAGATCGACACGCTGCTGGAGACCAACCGCGTCATGCTGGAGAAGGGGCGCGCCCGCGTGCCGGAGGGCATCGACCGGACGCAGATCATCGAGCCCGTGTACATCGAAGACGGCGTGAAGATCGAGAACTCGAAGGTGGGACCTAACGTCTCGCTTGGCGCCGGCACGATCGTCGAGCATGCCACGATCCGCGATACGATTGCGGGCACGGGTTGCCGGATCGTGCGGTCGACGTTGACGAATTCGCTGATCGGAGATGAGGTGCTGGTCGCCGGTGTCGAAGGAGAAGTGACGCTTGGCGATCACTCGGAGATCCGGGCGGACGAATAACCGGGGCGTGGGGCGTAGGGCCTGGTGATTCGTGATTCGGCAACAAGCGTGGTCCATCGACTTGGGAGTTCCGCTTCTTAGATTCCCGATCGAAATCGGTTCCGATCGGAAGGCAGTTTATCTCAAGTCTCCCCTCTCACATCTCCCATCCCGTCCTGGTGGTTGGCGCCGGTCCCGCCGGCCTCGCCACTGCCGCTGAACTGGCCCGGCGCGGGGTGCCGTACCGGCTGTTCGAGCGGGGGCCAACACTCGGCACGTCGTGGGTAAATGCGTACGACTCGCTGCGCCTCCACACCGGCCGGCACATGTCGACGCTGCCCGGCCACGGGTACCCAAGCGGGACGCCGCTCTTTCCGACGCGCGATCAGTTCCTGGCATACCTTCGCGACTATGCTGAGCGCAACTCACTGAAGGTCGAAACCGGAAGTGATGTGAGTTCGATTCGACGGAACGGTGAGGGCTGGGTAGCCGTCTTGAACGGCAACGAAGTACGCGGCTCGGCGGTCGTCATGGCGACCGGCATCATGTGCAAGCCATTCGTGCCCGAGTTGCCGGGGCGGGCAGCGTTCGAGGGCGAGATCATCCACTCGGTGGCGTATCGACGGCCGGAGCCGTTTCGGGGCCAGAAGGTTCTGGTGGTTGGGGTGGGGAACTCGGGCGGAGAAATCGCCTCCGAGCTGGGACACGCGGGAATCGATGTCACGATCCTCGTCAGGCGCGGTGCCAACGTCGTGCCGAGGGAAGTCGCCGGGATTCCGATTCAGTACCTGTCGGCAGCGATGAAGCGACTGCCCTACGGCGCCCGTCGACGTGTGGCGATGGTCATGCAACGCGTTTCGGAGTTTCGGAATGGACCGCCCGTCCTGCCGCGTCCACCGTGGACGGCGGCCGATGCCGTTCCCATCATCGGCTTTCACCTTGTGGACGCGATTCGAAGCGGTAAGGTGGCGCTCAAGATCGGCACGATCACAGCGGTGGAACCGGGAGGCGTGCGGTTCAACGATGATTCGCGTGGGGCGTTCGACCGCATCATCCTCGCCACCGGTTTTGCGCCGGGGCTGGACCCGTTAGGCAGCCTGGTTCGTCGGGATGAGAAGGGCTTCGCGCTCCGGTCCGACAACGTCACGAGCGCCGACCAGGAGGGGCTGTTCTTCGTCGGGCACCGCTACGACACGACGGGCGCGATCGCCAATATCAAGGCAGATGCCCGCGCGGTGGCGCGAAAACTCCAGCCTCAGCGGCGTACTCACGCCGCATAGCGCAGTACCGCCACGACGTGGCATGCGGTGCCGGCCAGCACGAACAGATGCCAGACGAAATGCGCATAACGCATCCTGTTGGCCGCATAGAAGCCCACGCCTGCCGTGTAAGCCACGCCGCCCGCGACCAGCCAGAACAGGCCCCACCCCGACACGTTGTCCCAGAGCGGCTTCGCTGCCACGAGGACCAGCCAGCCCATCGCGATATAGACCGCAGTGGAGAGGCGCGGATATCGAATTCCATGGAGGGACTTGAGGAAGATGCCGATCACCGCCAGTCCCCAGATCAAACCGAACAGGGTCCATCCCCACGCGCCACGCAGGACGCCGAGCGTGAACGGTGTGTAGGTGCCGGCGATGAGGAGGTAGATCGCCGCGTGGTCGAGGACCTGGAAGACCCGCTTGGCGCGGTTGTGGGCCGTCGCGTGATAGAGCGTCGAAGTCAGGTACAGAACCGCCATGGTGCCGCCGAAGATGGCGGCACCCACCACGGCCGCCGCACCGGCGCTGCGTGCGCTGAGCACGAGCACGGGCAACGTGGCCACGGCGGCCAGAAAGCCGACGCCGTGGCTGACGCTGTTGGCGATTTCCTCGCCGAGGGTTTGTGGTCGATGCCGATCGGTTGATCCAACTAGCACAGGCGTTTCCTCCGTGCCGAAAGCTAGTTCGAGGGTATGGTGGAGCCCCTTTTTTCCTGGCCGTGGCTGGTGGGATGGCGTTCTGGACCGTTGACGGCAGATTGGGGTAAGCGCACCGTCACGTCCCCGGAACCGGCATGAGATCTCGTGCAGCGGTCTTCGCGATATGCCTGTTGATCCCCGCGCACCTTGCGGCACAGGGTCCGAACACCCTCCGCGGCCGGGTGAGCGACGAAACCAGTCGACCGGTCCCATTCGCCCAGATCACGCTGAATCCTGGGGACCGCCGGATTGTCACCGATCAGAACGGCGACTTCAACATCGCGTCGATCGCCGATGGCGAGTATCAGCTCCGGGTGCGTCGAATTGGCTTCGAACCGACCACGGTCAGGGTGCGCCTGCCGCTCGAGCAGTCCCCCTTCAGGATCACCATGACTGCGCTGCCGCGGATTCTCGATTCAGTACGCATTCGCGAGCGTGGGCCGGTGGTGCGCTACACGGGTATCGTGATTGACGACTTCGATCAGCCGGTAATGGGCGCCGAAGTCATCGCGGCTGGTGCGAGTGACCTCGGTGTCCGCACGGATTCGGCGGGGCATTTCCGGCTGCTGAAAGCGCAGAAGGGAACGCTGTTGCTTCGGGTGCGGAAGTTCGGGTACACGCCGTACTTCGGGAGCCTGAGTCTGCGAGCGGAGCGGGAGGATACCGTCCGCGTCAAGCGTCATCCGCAGGGTCTGCCGGAGGCGTACATCCTTGCCGAGAGCGGATTCGGGCGCGACACGTTCGCCTACATCGAGCTCGATTCCCGGATGCGGTGGAAAAGCTCGGGCGCCGGAATTGCATCGCGCGAGGATCTCGATCGGTGGGCCGACATGGACCTGTGCCAGGCGTTGATGCGGACGCCTGCGGCGTCGAGCATGCAACTCCGGGAGTCAGAGTGTTCGGTGCCGCGCTGCATCGTGATGGACGGGCTCCGGCCGCAGATCCTGCCGCTGAATCTGATCAACGCCGACGAGGTAGAGGCGTTCGAATACCACCCTCGCGACCTTACGGGCACGATTGCCAATCGGACTGGCTTGATGTGCAACCGGAGGGCGCTCGGCGCCTCCAAGGCGACCGGGGGCTTCGTCGTCTGGCTGCGCCGGCATCAGTGATCCGGCACGAGAGGGATCGCAGGCCCTAACGAGTACCGGTGAGGGCCGCCAGGAGCAGGGCCGCCCGGGCAATGCCCCGCGTGCCCTCCCGGTTCTCGAACCACTCGGCCGGCGTGTGCGTCTCGCCGCCGGCGCCGCCACCGCCGATCGCAATCGCCGGGATGCCCCGGCTCATGGGGATGTTCGCGTCAGTCGAGGCCACGGCGAATTCAGGCGTGCGCCCGACCGCGCGGGTTGCCTCGGCGGCGGCAATGACGACGTCGTGATCGGACGAGACCTCGCCGCCGGGACGCTCGCCGATGAGCGTGAGAGTGACGGCGAGCGGCGTGGTGTCATTCCGGCGACGCGCGTTCTCTTCGTCGCCGGCGTCGCGGGCGGCACGGCGGACGTGCTGGTCGATGCGAACCAGCTCCGCGTCGCTGGTGGAACGCACGTCGACTTCGATCCAGGCCTCGGCTGGGATGGCGTTGATCGTCGAGCCGCCGGCGATGCGGGAGACCGTCAGCGCAGTGCGGGTGCGATCATAGGCGGCGTAGCCGGTGAGCCGGGTGACGAGGGCCGCCACGGCGTGGATGGCATTGGGGGCGCCGTAACGCCCCCAGCTGTGACCGCCAGGGCCGCGGAAGACGATGTGGTAGCGCCGGCAACCTAACGCGGATGTGACGATGCGCTCGTCGCCGGGTCCATCGAGCGCGATCGCGGCGTGGGCGCCGGCCGCGGCGGTGTCGAACAGGTGGCGCGCGCCCCGCAGATCGCCGTGGCCTTCCTCGCCGGTGGTGGCGGCAAAGAGGATGGGACGATCCACGGCGAGCCGCCGTGAACCCACGAGGTCAGCCAGTGCCGCCATCGTGGCGAGGCCCCTGGCATTGTCGCTGATCCCGGGCGCGTGCAGCCGCGCGCCGTCACGGCGCACGTGGACCAGCTCACGTGATTCGAAGACGGTGTCCAGGTGCGCGCACAGGACGATCGGAGACGAGCCTCCGGGCGAACCACCATGAGCGATGACGTTCCCCGCGTCGTCGATGTCGACGTCCCGCAATCCAGCCGTCTTGAGCCGGCGTGCCATCCACTCCGCCCTGGCCGACTCTCCGCCGGTCGGCGCCGGCACACGCGCGATCGCAATCTGGTCTTCGATCACGCCCACGTCGGCATCATGGATGCGACGGAACAGAGGGGCGAGGGTGACAGCGAGGGAGCGAACGGCCGATTGCATCGTAATGAGAGATGCCTAGCCGATGGGCGGAGTTCAAGGCCAACACAAAGGCCAGAGGCCAGAGGCCAGAGGCCAGAGGAGTCACGAGTCACGAATCACTACCGTAGATTCGCGCATGCGTCTGCCCCGGACTGTCATCGCGCTGGGCGCCGTTTCGCTGCTGACGGACGCGTCGAGCGAGATGATCTACCCGTTGCTGCCTGTCTTCCTCAGTTCCGTGCTGGGAGCGGGTCCGCTGGCCATCGGGGCGATCGAAGGAGCCGCCGAATCGGTCGCGGCGTTGCTGAAGCTGGCGAGTGGGTGGTGGTCCGACCGGCTGCCGCGGCGAAAGCCGCTCGTGGTCGCGGGCTATGGAATTGCCTCAATCGTTCGGCCGCTGATCGGCCTGGCGCAGGGCCTGGGTCAGGTGCTGGCGATCCGGCTGGCCGATCGCGTGGGGAAGGGCATCCGCGGTTCACCACGGGATGCGCTCATTGCCGACGCGGTCGATGCATCGCAGCGAGGGCGCGCCTTTGGATTCCATCGAGCGGCGGACCATGCCGGTGCCGTCGCGGGACCACTGGCGGCGTTCGCGCTGCTGTCGTGGTTCCACCTGCCGATTCGCACGGTGTTCCTGCTCGCCGCGGTGCCGGCCGCGGCCGCGATGGTCACGCTGATCTTCGGTGTGAAGGAATCCCGTCGCGAACCCGCGCCGGCAGGAAAGGCGCCGAGCCTGGCGCGGCAGGGGCTGAGCCGTCGTTTCTGGCTCTACCTGGCCGTGCTGCTGCTGTTCACGTTAGGCAACTCGACCGATGCCCTGCTGATCCTGCGCGCGAACGAGCTGGGGGTGACGGCGGCGCTGGTGCCGATCCTGTGGGCGGTGCTGCACGTGGTGAAGTCCCTGTCGAGCACACCCGGAGGCGCGCTGTCGGATCGATTCGGGCGCCGGCCGCTGATCATCGGCGGCTGGATGGTATACGCAGCGGTCTATTTCGGATTCGCGCTGGCCAGCGCAACGTGGCATGCCTGGGCGCTGTTCATCATCTATGGTTTGTACTTCGGCATGACCGAGGGAGTGGAGAAGGCGCTTGTCGCTGATCTTGTCCCGGCCGGGGTTCGCGGCGCGGCGTTCGGGTGGTACAACCTGACCATCGGCTTGGCCGCGTTACCGGCGTCGCTGATCTTCGGCGGACTGTGGCAGACGTACGGCGCGCACACCGCCTTCATTGTTGGGGCGAGTCTCGCGCTCGTCGCAGCTGTCGGGCTGTTCTTCGTAACTGGTGAAAAGTGAATCGTGGCTCGGCTGGGGGCGCTTGCGCTCGCCGCTCAGCTTGACGGCGGAATTAGGCCCATCATCCGCAGGTACGTGATCACGTTGCCGTAGTGCAGGTTGGTGTGACCGAGGTTGTTGATCAGACCTCCGACGTGACTGCTGGTGTTGCCGTAAGCAGCCGTGCACACGGCGAGTGACTCGCGCAACTTCTGCGTCACGGTCGCCTTGTCGGTTTTCCCCTTCTCGATCACATCGGACCACTCGACATTCCGCCCCGATGCGCGGGTGCAGTACCAGACATAGGAGTCGGCGACGTGGGCGACGAGTTCTCCGAACGTCCGTATCGTCGCGACGGGCCGATACGTGTATTTGTCCGCCGGAACCATATCCGCCGACTTCGTAACGGCTTCACTCACGGCGGCGAAGCTCCCGCGCAGTTCTTCGAATACGCCGGGCGCGGCCTGCGAGTCGGCTAACCGGACCAACGCGACCGCTGTCTGAAAGCTGCCAAAACTCGCACTCACTTTGAGGCTGTCGCCAACAAGATTGCCCTGAATGGTGAAGGGAGCCGACGCGCCAGTGTCAGGGCTCTTCGCCTCCCCTTCGAGCTTCAACGTTCCCGTCTGCCGGTCGAAGCTCCCGGTCCTGATCGAGACCATGTTGTCCGGGCGCCCGTTCATGACCTGGCCCGTGACGGCTCCACCGTTTTCGAGCTTCAGGTCCAGAACGGTGGTCGCGTCGCGGCCCCATCGGCCCGAGATGGGATCAGATTGCGCGGACAATGGCGCGACCGCTACGACAAGGCCGCAGACGGCAAGCAGTGTACTCGTTCTCATCGGTGCCCTCTCCGGGAAAGTCCCTGGAGACTGATTCTTCGCCGCCAAACGCTCCGCCGCAACCATCGCGACGCGAACGGCGCGCCTTGAGACGCCAACGGCAGTCGCATTGCGTGCCCATCGGCGCCACGATAGCGTCGTGGCGTGCCCTTCCGTTTACGCTGGCGTCCCTGGATGCTCGGCTCCGCCGTGTGGATCGCGCCGGCGATCTTCGCGACGATGAGCAACATCGTGCAACGCCGGATGCAGGGAGAGCCTCCGCCGAATCTCGCCGAGTTGCTGTTCATCGGTGGCGACTGGTTGATCTACGGGATCGTCGCGCCGGCCATCTTCGCGGTTTCCAATCGCTGGCCGGTGGTCAGGCCATTCGTCAGGCAGCGGATGGCCCTCCACGTCGGCTTCGCGCTGTTGACGAGCGTCGCCTGGGCGCTCGGCGGGAAGATGCTGCAGTTCAGTGCGAACTATACGTTTCGCCGAGACGAAGTGCGCCAGTTCATCGCGGCACTGGAAGACCCTGTCTGGCGCTCTATCACGATGGATATCGTCGGATGGATCTTCATAACACTTCCATTCGGCGTGATCGTCTACACCTGCGTCGCCGTCCTGGCCCACGCGATGCGCTATCTCTCGGACGCGCAGGAGCGTGAGGTGCAATTGGCGCGGGTCTCGGAGCAATTGGCTGGAGCCCGATTCGCCGCGCTGGAGGCTCAGCTCAACCCGCACTTCCTGTTCAACACGCTCAACACGATTGCGGTGCGTGCGCGGGATGGTGACAGCGCCGGCACAGTAAGGATGGTCGAACAACTGAGCGACCTGTTGCGCCGGACGCTGACCCGCCATCAGTCGAGTGAGGTTACGCTGGAGGAAGAGCTCGATCTCGTGCGCCAGTACGTCGCGATCGAGGAAGCCCGTTTCCCGGACCGCCTCAGAGTCACCGTCGACGTCGACCGGGGACTCTATCAAGCGGCGGTGCCCGGATTCGCGCTGCAGCACCTCGTGGAGAACGCGATTCGACATGGAATCGCGAGGCGCCCCGGTGCCGGGACGGTTCAGGTCGTCGCGACGCGCAGCGGAGATTCCCTCGAACTCACCGTCACCGACGATGGCGCGGGTCTGGACGAATCCGCGCCGATGCCGGCGGGGCACGGCATCGAGAACACGCGCGAGCGCTTGCGCGCGCTCTACGGAGACCGGGCGTCGTTGATGATCACCGGCCGTGTCGGTGGCGGGGTGACCGCGACGATTCACATTCCATTCCACGAACTCGCGTTGGAGGCTGACCTTGCCCAACGCTGAATGGGGCGTGCTGGTGGCCGATGACGAACCGGCGGCCCGCCGCGGCGTCAGGCAGCTGCTGGCGGCGTTCCCATCGTTCAAGGTGGTCGGCGAGTGCCGTGACGGCGCGGAAGTCCTGACCGCGCTCGACACGCTTCGGCCTGATGTCGTGTTTCTCGACATCCAGATGCCCGGACTGGGTGGTTTCGACGTGATCCGTCGGAAGACGCCCGATCGCATGCCCGCCGTCGTGTTCCTCACCGCCTACGACCAGTTCGCCCTCAACGCGTTCGACGCTCAGGCGCTGGACTACCTGGTGAAGCCAGTGACCGAGACGCGCTTTGCGGCCACGATGAAGCGCCTGACGAAGCACCTCCGTGGCGAGTCGAAAGGCAGCGAACGGGAACGAGCAATCGTGGTAACGACGTCACGCGGGGCCGTTGTGGTTCCGCTTCGTGAAGTCGAGTGGATCGAAGCAGCGGACAACTATGCGCGAATCTGGACCGGGGGGCGGAACTTCCTGCTGCGCGAGTCGCTTGGCACGCTGGAAGAGCGGATCGGCTCGAGCGGTTTCGTGCGGGCGCATCGCCGCGCGCTCGTTCGGCTGGAGGCCGTTCAACGCCTGACGACGACCGACGCCGGAGAGTGTGTGGCCGTTCTGATCACGGGCGCGCGGATCCCCGTGTCACGACGACGCCGTGCCAGTTTTGCCGCCGCCGTGCGCTCGCGATCCTGACGCCGCCTGACGAGTAACTATTGTCGCCAGGCGATGCGATACCGCTTGATACGCGGGACGTCATCGGCGTCGAGCGCAACGCCCCAGACCTGATCTCCGCGTCGCACGACTGAAGAGACGCGGGCGGGGACCTGTACCTGCCCGAGGAACTGGCCGTCGGGCTCGAAAACATCGTACAGCGCTGGACGGGGAGGCTCGCCAGGCGCGAGCTGGGGCGGAGCCCGTCGGCCGGAAGGCCCGATCCCGCCTCCGCCCGAGGTGCTGCCAACGCGGGGGCTGACCTCAGGGATGACCGCGACCCAGATCCGGCCATCGAGCGCAACCTGGAGATCGGCGTACAGCGGCTTGAACTCCGGAACATCCGGGCCGCTCCAGCTCCACATCGGGTCAGTCTGACGCATGCGCTCTTCGATCTTCCGGCGAGCCTCGGCGCGCTCGGAACGAGCAACCGGATCAGCCTTCACGTCACGGCGCACGCTGACGACGGGGCTTCCCGGCTGATGAATCTCGAATGCATAACGATCCGGATAGCCGGCGATGAAATAGCCGAACGGGCTCATGACGACAACGCGCTTCGGAGCGAATGGAAGCTCGTCCGAAACCTGGACCCGATCGGCCCTCGCGGAGAGGGTCGGTGTCACGCGCGGCGCGGGCGGAGCGTGGAGTGTGTCCAGCACCGTCCCGTCCGGTCGATAGCGCAGCCACACCGTCTGACGATTCGCGAGGTCGCGGGCATTGAAGATCGTCTTGCGCGTGACGGCCAGTCCCGACGTGTCCACGAGAATCGCCCGAGCGTATTGCGAGACCGCGCCGCCGCTCATGCCGCTCAGCGTCGTCCATTGCGTCAGTACGTCGCCTTTGGATGAGTAGACGTTGATGCGCCAATTGCCCGTGTCCCAGAGCAGCAGGCGTCCATCGGGCATCGTGGCCAACCCGGACGCCGAGCGATACTCGCCCGGACCTTCCCCGCGACGACCGATTGTGCGAAGGAACTTGCCCTGCGGGTCATAGTGCCTGATGGCCGGGACCTGCCGGTCGAACACGTAGAGCGAACCGTCGCGAGCGAGTGCGATGTCGGCCACCTCGCCCAGCATGTACTCCTCGGCGCCGTCGGCGACTCCGATGCTCAACTCTTCAATGAGGGTAGCGACGCCCGGGTGACGCGGCTGCTGCGCGGCGCGCACGATGGTGTCGGGTCTCGCGCCCTGCGGCATTTCCGCCGCGGCCGATGAGGAAAACACCACCAGAATGACACCAGTCAACGGAGAAGTCCGAAGCCAGTTCATAGATCTTACTCCGAAGTGGGTTCTCGAATCGCAGGGATGCAACGCGGCCAGCGACTATTGGACCCGGAACCGTTCTGACCCGTTTCCTCGCCGATCAGGCAGGATTCACTTTGCGCCTGGCGCCGAGCCCATGCAGCTCGACTGGCTTGCCGGCGAACGACCCGTAGCGGCGCACCTCCCTCAGCAGCCGGTCCCGCTCGGGCGCTGAGAGGCGGCTGACGAGCTTCAGGTCGATCCTGACCGTGTCACGCCCTGGGGTTCGTCGCCAACCCCCGACCAGCTGGCCGTCGATTGTCACGACGTGGGCGATGAGCGCATTGCCGCCGGTCACGGCTTTGACGCTCGCCAGCCGCCTCCCGATAGCGCTCCGGTCGCGATACCCGATGAAGAACTCGTCGTAGTTAGGCAGCAGGTGCGCTGACGGTTTCGGTCGCACGGCCGGCGTGGCGGTGGTCCAGAAGGACTCGCCGTCCAGGGTGAGGAGCTCGAGGTCATCTCGCGCCAGATCGATTCCCCGTCTGGCGTCGGCCATCGACAGCCCGGACCACCAGGCGAAGTCGCGCGCGGCGGCCGGGGAACGCGCGCAAAAATATCGGCGAGTCAGCTCCAGCAGCGCTTCATCCCGGTACTTTGGAGCGGCAGGAGGCACGCGATCGTCCAGCAGTGCGTACGTAAACTGCTGTCCGCGGCGCGGGCCGCTGCAGATCACGGCGTCGAGTTCGGCGCGCATCATCAGGTGCGCGGCCCGTTGCACGCCCAACGGACCGACCTTGGCTCGTGACAGCGCCGCCTTGAGTTCTGTCCTGGTGAGATGAATGCCGTCGCGCAAAGCGTTGGCGATTGCCGCATTGCTGCGGCTGTAGACCTTGTCGTCGAGCTCGAGCTTCCGGTCGTATGACGCCATCATCTTCGCTATGCGCGGTCCCGTGAGCGCCAGCATCCACCGGATGTCGGTTGGATCCACGAAATGCCACGTCGGTCTCAGAACGTGGGTGCGCACGATGCTGCCGGCCGCGAATTCGCGTTCAAGAGCGTCGTCGGTCAAGCCCGACGCTCGCAGCGAGAGCGCCCACTTCGCTCCATCGTAGTCCTGCGCCTGGACGGCGCCGAGCGCGTGGACGACGTCGCGGCCGGTGGACCAGGGGCTGCCGAGGAGGAATGACCGGGCGAGTCGCTGTCTGGCGATGTCCATTGACGAGGGTCGAGGGTCGAGGCTCGAGGCTGCCGAGACCGATGAGCTTGAGATTCGATGAACGGTAAATACTGTCCGACCCCCTGACATCTCGCCGTGGAAATGTGCTGGCGGCTTCGACAGGTCTCCGGTAGGTTCGCCCGCATGCAACTCTGGAAGAAACTGCTGCTCCTCGGCGTCCCCGCGATCGTCAACGCACAGGGTCGTTCGGCCGACTGGCCCGTCTATGGCGGCAGCACGGATAACACGCACTACTCGACGCTCGACCAGATCACGCCCGCCAACGTGGCGCGGCTTCAGGTGGCCTGGACGTACGAGACGCATGACGAGTTTCCAGGGTCCGAGATGCAGGCGAACCCGATCGTCATCGACGGCGTGCTGTATGCGACGTCGCCCAAGCTGCGGGTGTTCGCGCTTGACGCCGCGACCGGCCGCGAGCTGTGGAGCTTCGACCCGAGCCAAGGGCGGCCATTGCCAGGCCGCTTTCGGCATCGCGGCGTCGTTGTCACCGGCGATCGCGTGCTCTTCAACTACCGGAGCCGGCTGTGGGCCATCGATCGCAAGACCGGTCAGCCTATCCGCACCTTTGGTGACAGTGGTTCGATCGACCTGCGCGAAGGGCTTGGCAGGCCGGTAGCCGGTGTCACAGTCAACGCGAGCAGCCCCGGTGTCGTGTTTGAAGACCTGCTCATCATGGGCAGCACGGTTCCTGAGGCACTGCCCTCGACTCCGGGACACATCCGCGCCTTCGACATTCGGACAGGAGCGCTGCGCTGGACCTTCCACACCATCCCGCATCCCGGTGAATTCGGGTACGACACGTGGTCGCCAGAAGCGTACAAGATCTCGGGCGGCGCCAACGCCTGGTCGGGCGTAACGATCGACCAGCAACGTGGAATCGTTTTCGCGGCGACCGGCTCGGCATCATTCGACTTCTACGGGGCGAATAGAATCGGCGACAATCTGTTCGCGAATACGCTGCTGGCTCTCGATGCCCGAACCGGCAAGCGTCTCTGGCACTTTCAGGCGGTGAAGCACGACCTGTGGGACTGGGACTTTCCGGCGGCGCCGACGCTGGTGACGGTCACGCGCGAGGGGAGGCCGGTCGACGCCGTCGCGCAGATCACGAAGACCGGGTACGTCTACCTGTTCGAGCGCGTGAACGGGATGCCGCTCTTCCCGATCGTGTATCGCCGAGTGCCTGCGTCCACGCTCGACGGGGAGCGCGCCGCGGAAACACAGCCGTATCCGACGCTGCCGCCGCCGTTTGCCAGAACGCATCTCACCGAGGAAATGCTGACGAGGCGCACGCCCGCCGCGTATGCGGCGGCGCTGGCGGATTTCCGCAAGTACAAGAGCGCGATGTACGAGCCACCGGTGCTCGCGGGCAACATCATCTTCCCCGGCGTGGATGGCGGCGGCGAGTGGGGCGGGCCGGCATTCGATCCGGCCACTGCGCTGCTTTATGTGAACTCCAACGAGATGCCGTGGCTGCAGCGCCTGGTGCCGCGCAGCGACAAGTCACTCTATGGCTCGCAGTGCGCGAGTTGCCACGGCGACGACCTCACGGGTTCGCGCGATGCCCCATCGCTTGTCGGCGTCTCCACGCGGCGCACGCGGGCAGAGCTGGTCGAAATGATTGGCCAGGGGAACGGCAAGATGCCCGGATTCGCTGCCTCGCTGGACAACAACGCGGTCAATGCGCTCGCCGACTTCCTGATCACTGGCCGCGACGTCGCCGATACGGCGGCGGGCAATCCGAACTTCCTCAAGTACCGGAGCACCGGCCTCAAGATCTGGCTCGATCCCGATGGCTACCCACCGATCACGCCGCCGTGGGGCACACTCAACGCGATCGACCTCAACCGGGGTACGATTCGCTGGACGATTCCGTTCGGCGAATATCCAAAGCTCGCGGCGCAGGGGATACGGAACACCGGAAGCGACAGCTATGGCGGGCCCGTCGTCACGACGAACGGCCTGCTGTTCATTGGCGCGACGACGTACGACAACAAGTTCCGGGTCTTTGACAAGGCGACCGGCGCGCTGCTCTGGGAAACGACGCTGCCGGCGGCTGGGAACGCGACTCCTTCTTTGTATATGGTGAACGGCCGGCAATTCGTCGTGATTGCGTGCGGGGGTGGCAAGAATGACGCGCCATCCGGCGGGACGTATGTCGCGTTCGCGCTTCCGAATAATCAGCGCTGAGTACAAAGCACAGCGTCGGTTCCCGATTCCCGATTCCTCGAGGTCATCGTGAGGACATTCAGGCTGCTCGCCATCGCGGTCGTGGCTGCGGCGCACAGCGTCTCCGCCCAGTCCGTCCAGTACCGCTCACCGGCCGGTGTGGAATACCGTTCGCAGCCCGACACTGGCGCCATCGCTCGCGCGCAGGCGGCCCTCGACGCCGCCCCCCGCAACATCGATCGCATCATCGCCCTCGGCGTGGCGCAATCGGGCGTCAGGCAGTTCCGCGAGGCGATCGAGACGTTCACGCGTGGCCTCGCGATCGCGCCGAATCATGCGATGCTCTACCGGTGGCGCGGGCATCGCTATCTCTCGGTCCGGGAGTTCGACCGCGCGCTGGCCGACCTGACGCGCGGCTTCGCCCTCGACAGCACGAACTACGGCGTCCTGTATCATCTCGGCATCGTCCGGTT
>DATCIJ010000229.1:0-4929 GCA_036507855.1 Gemmatimonadaceae bacterium
GATCCTCGTCAGGTCGACGCGCTGTATGCCGCCCTGAAGCGGTTGCCGGCTGTCAGCAGCGTCGCGGTGCGCGACGTTCAACTCCGCAGCTTCGAGGAGACGATTTCCGAGAGCTTCAACATCTCGCTCGTGACCATGCTCGGATTCGCTGTCGTGATCGCCTTCGGCATCGTATACAACAGCGCGCGGGTGGCGCTGTCCGAGCGCGGGCGCGAACTGGCGAGTCTTCGCGTCCTCGGCTTCACCCAGGGAGAGGTTGCGACCATGCTGCTGGGGGAACAGGTCGTGCTGTCGGTGGCCTCGCTGCCCGCCGCGTTCCTGATCGCGTGGAGCCTGTGCTGGCTCATCGCCATTCGCTTTGAGTCGGAGTTGTTCCGGCTCCCGGTCCTGATCGAAGGCACATCGTACCTGTTCGGCGTCTCCGTCATCGCTGTCGCCGGTGTCCTGTCGGCGCTCGCGATTCGCGGACGCATCGGTCGCCTGGACCTGGTAGAGGTCCTGAAGACCAGGGAGTGACCATGAAACTGTCGAAACGCATCAAGTGGATCATCGGACTGGCGGCGCTCGCCGCGCTGGTTACCACAGTCGTTATGCGCCCGGACGTCGTTCTGGTGGACGTCGTCAGGGTGGAGCGCGGGCCGCTCAGCGTCACCATTGACGAAGACGGCATCACGCGCATCCGGAATCATGCGGAGATTGCCGCGCCGGTGACCGGACGGTTGCTGGCCAGCATCCTGCGCGCCGGCGACGTGGTGACGCGTGGACAGGTGGTCGCCCGCATCGCGCCGGCGCCGCTGGACGAGCGCAGCCGGCGACAGGCGGAAGCGGCGCTCTCCGCGGCTCAGGCGGTGCGGGCGCAGGCCGAGGCGAGGGTACGGCAGGCCGATGTGGTGCTCGGGGAGGCACGACGTAACCGGTCGCGCGCCGAGCGGCTCGGCGACGCCGGCGCATTGTCTGCTCGCGCGGTCGAGTCCGTGCAGGCCGAGGAGCGGGTTCGCGAGCGTGAACTCGACGCCGCGCGCGCCGGCGCCGACGCGGCGATTCAGAACGAAGCGCAGGCCAGGCTGATGCTTCTGGGCGCGGCATCGTCGGGCGCCGCGGGGGTGAAAGAGGTTCGCGCGCCGATTGGCGGCAAGGTGCTGCGCCTGGTCGAGGAGCACGAACGGGTCGTCGCCGCCGGCACGCCGCTCATGGAGGTAGGAGCGGGCGAGATGGAGATCGTTGTGGACGTGCTCTCGAGCGACGCGTCGCGGGTTCGGGTGGGGTCGCGCATGATGGTGAACGTGCCGGGAGGTCCGGAGTTCGTGGCGACGGTGTCTCGCGTCGAGCCGGCCGCGTTCACGAAAGTGTCTCCGTTAGGCGTCGAGGAACAGCGGGTCAACGTGATCGCCGCGCTCGACACGATGCCGGCGGGGCTCGGCGACCGGTTCCGCGTTTCGACGTCGATTGTGCTGTGGAGCGCCGAGTCGGCGCTGACGGTGCCTTCAACGAGTCTTGTGCCGACGGATGAGGGTTGGGGGGTCTACGTTGTCGAGCGCGGGAAGGCACGGTTGCGCATGGTCACGTTGGGACAGACTGGCGTGCGCTCGGTGGAAGTGGCGAGCGGCATCAACGTGGGCGACGTGGTCATCAGCCATCCTGATGAGCGGATCAAGGAAGGGCTCCGTGTCGAGTCGACCGAGCGCTGAGCGTGGGGCGGAGCACAACGCGTAAAGCCCGGCGCAGAGGGCTCACTACGCCGTCCGATTGTGTCCCTCGCGGAGTCGGTATCGCATACGCGCGAGCATGCGGAGTATCTCATCAATCTCAGCAAGAGGGTCGGATGTGCGACGAATCTCGCACTACCCGACCCTTCTTCCATCATCCTGCCAACGCAGGGCCCAGCAATTCAGCGCATCCCCTTTGTGCCTTGCGCTTTGCGCTCTACGCTAGCTCCACGGCGGCTTCACCCCGTTCGTCCGCGCATACGCGATCAACTGTCCCAGGTGCTCATGCAGGTGCGTAACCGCAAGGATCCAGGCCGACTGGCCCGTGAACGGCTGGCCGAACATCGTCACCGGTCCAGTCATGGCAGTGGCGGTCGTCCCCTGCAGGGATTGCTTCACGAACGCAAACGACTTCCGCAACTCGGCAACGATCGAGTCCTTGGGCAGGTCCCTCGCCTCGAATGCGGCCCCGGTGGCGTAGTCGGTGGTGATCCCCGTAGCGGGATCAGGCGTGAAGCCCAGCATCGCCGGCATCAGGTAGTTGTCCGCGGCGACGTGCAGCAAGACCCTGCGCACGGAGCGGGCGCTGTCGGGTTGCCAGTTGTACTTGTTTTCCGGAATCGCCGTGGCCAGGTCGACGATCTTCGTTTCCACGGTTGAGAGATCCGCCAACAAATCGGAGGCGACGGTGCTTCCGCCCGCGCCTGACGGGGCGTCGGCCGGCGGCGAAGCGTCCTGCGCTTTGCATGCGGCGATGAGCACAACGAGCGACACGCTGAGACGAGAAAGTGGACGCATTGAACGAGGGGTGTAGGGTTTGATGACTGATGCCTGATGCCTGATGCCTCAACTAACCACGTCGTGCCAATTCCGCCCGGATACGTTCGAGCCGCGCGCGCGCGTCACGCACCTTGGGCTGCAGCTCCGGATCCGCATCCTTCCAGAGTGTGACAAACTTTTCGAGATTGATCACCGCTTTCGGCAGGTCTCCGGCCGCCTCATACAGCTCACCAAGCCGTTTGTAGGAGCCGGCCAACCAGTCCTGGTCCTCGAACAGGAACGAGTGCGGCGTGTCGACGAAGCGCTGGAAGTACGCCATCGCCGAGTCCCGCTGGCCGGCGAGATCGAATGCGCGCGCCAGGTTGATCATCGCGCAGCGATCGCAGGAAGCGTAAGTGCGATCCGCCTCGCGGAAATAGGGGATGGCTTCGGCGGGCCGACCGGCCGCCAATGCCGCGAAACCGCGAACTTCAGCCAGCGCACCGGCTGACTGCGCGACACCCATCTGCGGCAGGTCGCGCTCGAATGCCTGAAGCGCCGATCGCGCCGCCGCCGCGTCACCCGCTGCGTGAGCGATATACACGAGATATCCCCACTGCCGCTCCGACGGCGGCAGCGATTCCATCGGCGTGCGCGCCAACGCCCGACGAACCTGTTCGCGACCGCCCTCTACGTCCGCGAGATAGAAGGTTCGAAACCAGGCGGAGTCGAGGGATGCGCGGAGTACGGGCATCTTCGTCTCCGACTGCTGGATCTGGATCGCCTCGGCCTCTCCGACCCAGCGGATGGCGTCCCTGACCTTGCCTCGCACCGAGTTCACCTGAGCAAGAAGGAGCGTCGAGAAATCCCTCTGCGTCGATGCTTTCGGATCGGCATACGTCGTCCGGGCAAGCTTGTCGAGCGAGTCGAAGTCCATCCGTGCGATGGCGAGGTAGGCATCCGATTGCCAATGAGCGGCGCTCGATGGGAGCGTTGCGCGGAACTTGGCGGCGGTCGACTCGGCGGCGGCGAATTTTCCCTGCGCCAATTGCGCCTGGATCAGGTTGCCGAACGAACCGCCGAAAGGCTCCGGTATGGCGATGGCCCGGCGCAGCAACACCTCGGCGCGCACCCAGTCGCGCTTTGTTCCGTAGCGCGTACCACCGTTGTTCAGCGCGGGACTGCTCAGCGAATCGCTCTCCAGGAGCGCCTCGTAGGCGGCGATGGTCTTGTCGAGGTCGGGATTGGGGCCGTAGCTGTGGTATCCCGCCTCGGTCGTCAGGCGTTCGTTGTCACTCAGTCGATCGCGATAGCGGTATGCCTTCTCGATCGCCGCCATCTGGGCAGCGCGCCCACTCCCTTGCCCCGCGTATGACGCGGCGATGCGACGCCATGCCATTGCGAATGTGGTGTCGATCGTCACGGCCTCGTAGAGCATCGCGCGACCACGTTCGCGATCATCCAGCGCCTCGATGACGTACATCCCCTCGACGTACTTCTTGAGCGCGGGGAGCGACGATGTAGTGACGCGTTCCAGCGCCTTGGTATCGCGGATGCTCTTCAGCGATTCACCAACGCGTTCGCGCACGTCCTTCGCCAGCCCGCCCAGCGACGAGATCAGTTCGCCATCGTTGGCGGCCGTCGCGCGGAACGTGGCCAGTTCGCCACCATCGAGCGCCGAAACGAGACGCGCCGACACCACGTATCCAGTCCCGACTTTGTCGACCGCGCCATCGAGGAGCGCCTTCGCACCCTCGCGTGTCGCGACCTCACGTGCGGTCTCGTAGAGCAGCGACGCGGCCGGATCTTTCCGCATGAGTTGCATCACTTCACGCACGGCAGCCCGCGTCATCACGTTGAGGTTGGCCGACTGCGTGAGGTCGGTGCGGATGGCCTCTGCGACCGTGGCTCCCAGTGTGGAATCGTTCGACGGACTGCGAAAATCGGCGACGATCAGCTTTTCCTTCGCCCCGAATGCGCCGCGGCCGATCAATGAGCCGGCCGGGCCGATCCCGAGCGCCCGCATCACCATGAAGCCGACAACGAGCACGACGAAGGCACCCACGGCGACGGCGCCGCCCAGCCACGTGCGCTGCCACGACACGTGCGGGCTGGCCTTCATCGCCAGCGTCATCAGCGTGCCCTGACCGGTCGGCGTGCCACCCGGCGTGAAGGTCGGTGTCGCCGTATATGCCTGCTGCGTGGTGCGCTGTACCCAGGCGGTGAACCCGATCGCCGGCAGCCCGGCCAACATGATGCCTAACGATCCAGGGAGCACCCAACCTGGAAGGCCGACCACGACCGTCGCCGCCCACGCCGTGAGCCCGACCAGAGCCGTCGCAACTGCCCACAGGGCCAGCGCCCGACCAGCACGAATCCTCGGCGCCAGAATGGATGGCGCCGCCGTTGAAGATCCGCTCGACGTCACCGAGTCCAGGACGCGAACCAGGTCGGTCGCCTGTGC
>DATCIJ010000230.1:0-8214 GCA_036507855.1 Gemmatimonadaceae bacterium
GCACGCAGTAGCAGGACTGGCAGGCAGTAAGCAGTACGCAGCCTCCTGTTACGGCCGAATAGTCTTCACCTCGCCCAGCTGCTTCTCGATGTCCTTCTTCGTGCCGACGATCGCGATCGAAATCTTCTGTGGGTCGAGGTGCCGCTCGGCGGTCGAGCGAACGTCCTCGGGTGTGACCGCCAGAATGTTCTTCACGTAGTTGGTGACGTAGCCGTCGCCCAGTCCGTGCAGATCCACGAACTCCAGCTGGTTGATCAGCCCGTAGCGTGAGCTGTTCTGCACGGTGAATACGCCGGCCAGGTTGTTCTTGATGCCGTCGAGTTCCGCCTTGGGCGGCGCTTCGGTGCGAAGGCGATCGATCTCCTTGAAGATCTCCGTGAGGGAGGCGCCCGTCACATTCGACGTGACATCGGCCGTCTCCACCCACATCGACGCCTTCTTGCGCGTCCAGATGAACGACCCAGGCGAATACGTGTAGCCCTTGTCCTCGCGGATGTTGGCCGTGATGCGCGACCCGAACGCGCCGCCCAGCAGCGCATCGGTCACGTTCATCGACACCCAGTCGGCGTTGGACGGGTCCGCCACAGGGAGACCCATCCAGATGCTGCTCTGCACGGAATTGGCACGATCGATGACGTCGATCTGCCGCTTGGACGTGATGACGGGTGGATTCTCGGTCGCCGCCGGCCCCTCCACCCAGCCCCCGAACGCATCGCGGATCGAGCGCTCCACCTCGCGGGCGTCGAACACGCCACTGACATAGAGGCGCGCGCGCTTCGCGCCGAAGTTGTTCGTGTGGAAGTCCTTCACGCGGGCCACGGTGAACCCGCGCAGCATCTCTTCGGGCGGGAAGACGTTCGCGAACGGATGACTGCCGTACATGATCTCGCGGAACCGCTTCTGCGCCAGCGTGCCCGGCGACGACAACGCGATGGCGTTATCCCTCGCGTGCTTGTCGAGCGTCCGCTTGAGATCGGCCTCGTCGAATTTCGGGTGCAGCACGACATCGGCCAGGAGCGGGATGAACGCCGTCGCGCGATCGCTGAGCACTTCGCCGTTGATGGCCACGACCTCCGACCCTGGCGTCACGTTCACCGATCCGCCCATCTCCGCCGCCTGGCGCGAGATATCCTGCGCTGAGCGCGTCGTCGTTCCCTCGAGGAGCATGTCGCTTACCACCGAGGCGAGCGAGATGTCGTTGGGCCGCTGGTCGATGATGCCCGTCCGCACCTCCAGTTCCACGGCCACCTTCGGCACCCGACCGAAGGGCACGAGCGTGACCTGAAGCCCGTTAGGCAGCGTGAAGTTGCGCCGGGGCGGGACCCGGAAGTTCTTCGGAGTGCCGGGAGCGGGCGGCGTCTCCTTTCTCGACACTACGGAGTCCTGCGCGGCCAACGGGGCGGCGAGCAGCGCGACCACTGCGAGCGACCTGAATGTCTTCGTCATATGGTGACTCGAAAACTGATGGGATGACTCACTCGGAGACGCGGAGGCACCGATACGAACACGTTCATCCATGTTGGTCTCCGCGAACTCCGCGTCTCCGCGTGCCATCAAGGTTTGGATTTCGTGACTCGTGACTCGGCAGTGCCTTGGACTTGGACTCTGGTCTTTGGTCATTGTCTACGGCGTTCCAGACGCCGGCCTGTCCACCGCTCCGGGAACGACGGTATAGATGGTCCGATTCGTCGAGCGCAGATATTCAGCCGCCGTCTTCATGATCTGCTCGGGAGTCACGGCGGCGAAGCCATCCTCCAGCGCATTGAACTTCAACGGGTCGTTGTCGAAGAGCGCGAACGAGGCGAGCAGGTCGAGCTTGCCCAGACCGGAGAACTCCTCGACGATCGAATAGAGCGACGAGCGCATCTTGGTGCGCGCCCGCTCCAGCGTCGCGGAGTCCACGGGGGTCGTGCGCAACGACTCGATCTCCGTATCGAGCACCTTGAGCAGCGAGTCGGCCGACTTGTCGCGATCGTGATAGACGGCCACCATCCACAGCATGGGACCTTCATAGTTGAACATGTTGCCGAGTCCCCAGTTGATGCCGGCGGAGACGTCGCTGGTGAGCCCCGTGCGCTGGACGAGCGCGTCGTAGAGTCGCGAGTCGCGACCCTGGCCGAGGATCTGGTCGATCAGTCCCATGGCATACCAGTCGGGCGTCCATCTGGGCGGAACGTGATAGGCAATGCCCAGCGCGGGACGCGTGGCGAGCTTGTCGACACGACTGGCACGCTTCTCCTTCTCCTGCCGCGGTTCGGAGAGATCGGGGGGCGCTGGCTGGTCAACCTTGGCGATCGACCCGAAGTACTTCGCGGCCCATTCGCGGGCCTGCGCCGGTTCGAAATCACCGACAATCGCCAGAACCGCGTTGTTAGGCGCGTAGAAGGTCTTGAAGAACGCCGAGGCATCCTCGAGTGTCGCCGCTTCCAGTTCCTTCAGCTCGCCATAGAAATTGTGCGCGTTGTACCAGTTCTCGTTCGCCGTCATCGGCAGGTCGATCCAGGGGAACGTGCCATACGGCTGATTCAACACGTTCACGCGCACCTCGTTCTTCACCACGTCCTGCTGGTTCTTGAGATTGGTGGCGTCGATCGCCAGACCTTTCATCCGGTCGGCCTCGGCCCAGAGCACGGTCTCCAGCGTGTGCGAGGGAACGACCTGGTAGTAGTTCGTGAAGTCGAAACGCGTCGAGCCGTTCAGCAGGCCGCCGTTGTTCTCGATCAGCTTGATGAACTCCATCTTGCCCAGGTTCCCCGATCCCTGGAACATCAGGTGCTCGAAGAGATGGGCGAAGCCGGTGCGGTTCCGCGGCTCGTTGCGGAAACCGACGTGGTAGTAGACGCCCACACCGACGGTCGGCACGGTCGTGTCGCGCGACAGAACGACCTTGAGCCCGTTGGGGAGCGTGTAATATTCGGCGTCGAGGGTCAGCTTGCTCGGCATCGGCGCATCTGACTCGTTGCTGGAGCACGCGGCGACGAGAGCGGAGCCGAGGATCGCGACGGCCAGGCCTATGGGAAAGCGGCGGCTATGACGCATGGGACAGTGGCGTTAAGTGGACCTTGATGCTCTTTCGCGTCCGGGGCGGCGTCAACCGGTTTGGGACAGGGCGTAACCTGAAAGGCCAGAGACCAAAGGCCAGAGGCCAGACACCAACCCAATGAACTGGCCCCGGTCGTGGCGCGAGCGGATATTCGCCCGACAGTTCTCGCGTCATCCAGTCCCTCGCCCCCATCTTTCCATGATGCCCCCTAGCGCTCGCACTCCTCTGGCTTCTGGCCTTTGGCTTCTGGCCTCCATGGTAAGCGCCTCTTGCACCCAGGGTGCCGACACCGCCTCTGACTCCACAGCTCCGGGCCCGATTGTCGTTCAGGCCGTTTCGTTCATGGGCGATTCACTCCGCGAACTGCCGCTGAGTGCCGAGGTGCGGGCTCGTTACGACTCGCAGCTGGCCGTTGCCAAGGCGTCATTCGACAAGGCGCCGTCGGACCCCGATTCCATCATCTGGTACGCGCGCCGGCTCGGGTACCTGGGGCGGTTCCGCGAGAGCATCGCCGTCTATACCGAGGGAATCGCGAAGCACCCCGACAATCCATGGATGTACCGCCATCGCGGCCACCGCTACATCTCGGTCCGCGAGCTGGACAACGCCATCGCCGACCTGGAGAAGGCCACGCAACTGGTGGCCGGGAAGCCTGACGAGGTGGAGCCGGACGGCCAGCCTAACGCGGCCAACCGGCCGATCGGAACGCTGCAGTCGAACATCGCGTACCACCTGGCGCTGGCGTATTACCTCAAGGGTGAGTACGCCAAGGCGGTTCCCGTGTATCAGCGCGAACTCGCGGCCGCGAAGAACGATGATCGGCGCGTCTCCACCGCGCACTGGTTGTACATGAGCCTGCGCCGGCAGGGGAAGGACGCCGAAGCAAAGAAGATGCTCTCGCAGTTCAGGAAGGAGATGGATGTCGTCGAGAACCAGACGTACCACCGCCTTATGCTGCTCTACAAGGGAGAGCTGCCGGTGGACTCGGTGCTCACCGTGGGCCCGTCAGGTGAGATGTCCGTGACCGACGCGACCGCCGCGTACGGCATCGGAAACTGGCATCTCTACAATGGTCGTCAGGCGGACGCCGAAGCGGTGTTCCGGCGCATCATGGGTGGCGGACAGTGGGCGGCCTTTGGATACATAGCGGCAGAGGCTGAATTAGCACGGATGAAATAGGCCAGAGGCCCGAGGCCAAAGCAGAACCTGCTGACCTTTGGCCTCCGGCCTCTGGCCTCTGGCCTCTGGCCTCATTCGGCTACGAATTTCCAAATACCCCCGACCTTCTTCCAGACGGTAAAGAACGGAATCCGCCGTGCAGGCTGACCAGAAGATCCGGGCGCAACGATGTGGCCGATCGTGACTCCCAGGTCTCCACTTGAAGCCACGAGCACCGTGTCCGGCCCCCACGTCAGCGTCGACGGACCCGTTTGTCCGGCGCCCACGCCGGCGCCGATCGCTTCGGGCCCAAAGAGGAAGTCGGCGCTCTGCGGACCACCCATGTTCATCGCGTCAGGCGCCGCGTTCTGCGTAAAGGCCGGGCCGAGTCCGATCTTTCCCGCCAGCGTCGAAAAATCGCGCTCGGCGTCGCCCAGTTCGCGTGCATGGCGCGCGATGATCTTCGCGTCGCGCGTGACATCGACACTTCGCCCAGGCAATGAAGGCTCGCGTATCGCCAGCGAAACGTCACCCGCGGCCCGCGCCACGCGGCGATACACCGCGACCTTCCAGCCAACAGGTTTCTTCACCCAGTAGGCGAGGTACTTGAGCGGCAGCCGGGTTGAATCGGCGCGCACGAGCGTCATGAAGCCGAACGTGAAGCCGTGCTGACCGTCTGCCGAGATGCCGCCTCGCAGCGGGGCCCATTCCAGTCGCCCGTTCAGGTTCTCGGGCACGGAGCGAAGCTGCGTGAGCGCGGCCTCGCGACCGTTGTAGAACGCCCCCAGGGCCGACATCACGACATCGTCGGTGAATATTCCACCCAGGGCGTCAACTACGTTGAGCTGCTGCGCGTCCCTGGCATGCTGACGGTCGACGGCAAAGAGTTCATCGACTGTTCGCTGAGGAGTTGGTGACTGAGCGCCGCCGCTGGCGAGACTGCACAACAGTCCGGCCGCTGTCAGGATGGGGCGGAAAGAGTTCGTCATGCGCTGAGAAAACATCGGGCCGCATCAAGACGCGCTTCCCGTGACGCCAACGGCGTCTGGAACGCTATGGGGCGTCCTGGATGGAGACGGACGGCGCCCCTCGCTCCAATGAGCTGAACGTCAGGGAACCGTCTGGGTCCGATGCGCTGGCTGCACCTTGTCCAGCAGTTCGTCCATCAGGTCGAGAACCGCCTGTCTCCCGGCTGGGTTCTTCAGCGCGCCGAAACCGATGTGCATGCGACCGGCCGGATTCTCCTCGCGGGTATACGAGTTCAGCCGCGTGACCGCATCGGATCGTTCCTCTTCCGTGAGCAGTCGCGCCCCGCCAGGCAGCAGTTGCAGTATGGGAACATTCTGTCGCCGCGGCGTCGCCGCCCAGAAGACGGTGTTCGTGGCAACGTCCTCGAACCGGATGACGCCCTTCGTGTTGTCATCGGGCCGGAACCTGACGAGTCCGGGGTGCGCGGCGCTCCATGCGATCACGGCATCCAGTACCGCCAGCATGCGGGGTCGCTCCGCCTGTACGTTGTCGCGGTACATGTGGCGCATGAACTCTTCGCGAGCGGCGGATAGCGTTGCTGCCATTATTGCTCCCTGCAATGGTCGTGAAACGGGCTCGACTCCGCGTGCGGTAGAGCTGTGCTGAAAGATAGTCGCCGGCCCCGCCCGGTGGCGGCTAAACTCAGGCCTTATTTCGGCTTGTGTAAACGCCCTGGATCAGCGAGATTGCCTGTGCGACTGCGCGCCAGAAAGCGCGCGATTCACGACCACAAAGTACCGGGGCTCGCGTTCTCGCGGGTCTCATTTTTTTCTCCGTCAATTGGCGGCCCTGCGTGGGGGTATCACGCAATCAGTTGTCACCGTTGTTGTCGCCAGCACGCCCGTACGGAGCTCCGACCGCAGCAGGACATCATCAGGAGGAGTTTCGTATGCGCATGAAAGGCACAGTCAAGTGGTTCAATCCCGAGAAGGGCTTCGGTTTCATCACCCCGGTTGGTGGTGAGAAGGACTGCTTTGTCCACCACTCGGCTATCCAGGGCAGCGGTTTCAAGACCCTGAACGACGGCGAGTCCGTCGAGTTCGACATGGTCCAGGGCCAGAAGGGCCCGGCGGCCGAGAACGTGCAGCGCACTTCGAACTAGTTCGAAAAGCGCATCAAGCGGCCGGTCCGACGCGAGTCGGGCCGGCCGCTTGCTTTCTCCCCCGGACGACCGGGAGGAGCAAAAACGGCTGCCCGCCCGTATACAGCGTGGTGGCCGGCGCCTCAAACCGGCCGCGTCCAACGATCGCCAGGAGTGATCAGCATGCCCCAGGTCCTGCCGACACCGCTTCCTCGCGCCGGCCTTCCGCGTTCGGTCCGGATTCCGGCGTTGATCATGTCGATTCTCTCCCTCGCACCGCTCGAGGCGGACGGACAGGGCCGCGGACGTGGTGCATCAACGCCGCGCTCGGACAGTCTCCGCCTCGCGCAACGCCTGGATACCGAGGGGAAGCACCAGGAGTCGCGCGCGATCTTCCAGGCGCTGATCGACAACGCGCCAACGCCGGCCGACCGAGCCGCCGTGCAACGCCGCATGGCGATGTCGTATGCGTACGATGGCAACTGCGCCAAGTCGATCGAGTACGAGGAAATGGTCATCGCCTACTGGGTCACGCGCCGCGAAGCCGAACCGCAGAACGCGCACTATCAGGAAGGTGAGATGGCGAACGAGGCGGCCCGGGTGTGCATCGACGCCGGCGCGCTGGACGAAGCGGAACGGATGTATCGCCGGGGCAGCGAGCTGGGGAACCGCGAGCCGGAGCCGCGTACGCATCCTAAGAGCCTCTGGGATTTCCGGTTGGAACACGCGCTGGCGCGGCTGGCGGCCCGGCGCGGAAACGCCG
The DNA here is from genome assembly GCA_036507855.1 of Gemmatimonadaceae bacterium. GTDB lineage: Bacteria > Gemmatimonadota > Gemmatimonadetes > Gemmatimonadales > Gemmatimonadaceae > JABWBJ01. The sequence continues at coordinate 7,075 of DATCIJ010000230.1, forward strand.
ACGAGGCGAAACGTCATGTCGCCGAAGCACGCCGGGTCCTCGACAGCGACCGCACGATGGCCGAGGATCAGGAACAGTACTTCCCGTACCTGGTAGGCTACGTGGCGCTCTACACCAACGACCTCGCCACGGCCGAGGCAGAGCTGACGAAGTCGATGGCCGGACTACCTAACGACCCGTTCCAGGTAGTGCTGCTGGGGATGACGTTCGAGAAGAAGGGCGACCAGGCGAAGGCCACTGAGCTGTACCAGAAGGCGTACGACATGTCGACGGGCAGCAATCCGCCCAACGTTCATTCGAGGGCGTTTACGAGGAAGAAGCTGGGGAAGTAGCGTTTAGCACAAAGCGCCGTCCAGAATCCGGCGCCGTGAGCGACAAGTTGGTCTATGAAGCAGCAAAGGAAGCCAACGCCAAGTCGTACTCGCATCTCTACGTCATCGGCTTTTCGATCCAGCCGCACGCGCGCGAACTGATCGAGAAGTGCGAGGAGGCGGCCGGGATCGCCGCGACGTACGTGCAGATGCGTTCGAGGCGGGTGAGCAGCGGAATGTGGCGGTGAAGGTTTTTGATGACCCGTGGCAATGAACTGATGGTGGTCAAGGATCTTCCGTAACGCATTCTTCCATGGTGGCTTGAGTTGGTCTCCAGTTGGGGGGAACTCTGGATTGACAATTATGTACATTATGTACAAATTGTACCAAACTTCCAGCTCAAGGAGTATGGAGTGAACCGGATTCCCGCCAGCAAAGCACGGGAGCGACTGGCAGAGATTCTGAATGATGTGGCAGGCAGGGGAGATCGGGTGATTCTGCATCGTCACGGCAAGGACGTGGCGGCAGTGATCCCGGTTGATGACCTGGCGCTGCTCGAGTCCCTCGAGGACCGGTACGACGTCGAGGCGGCACGCGCCGCCCTGGCCGAGTCCAACGAGCGTGTCGCCTGGTCCGACCTCAAGAAGGAGCTCGGCCTGTAGCTTCATTCGGCATCACGGTGGTCGCACAACAGGCAGGTAGAGGGGCCACCTCGTGCCCTACCGCATTGAATTCACAACGCGCGCCGCGAAAGACCTCAAAGCGCTGGAAAGACCAGTGCTCAAGCGTATCGCGGCGCGCATCGACGCTCTCGCCAATGACCCGCGTC
>DATCIJ010000231.1:0-4839 GCA_036507855.1 Gemmatimonadaceae bacterium
GGGCGTTTCAGCGGGTGGGGCCTTGGGGCGCCGGGAGGCCGGGAAACGCGGTCCGTCAGCCAGATTTGAACTCAATACCCAACACAAGGAGGCACCATGACGCCAATGGGATGGCGCGAAGTCGCGACGTTCGCCTCCGGATTCGAGGCCGATCTGGCCATTGCCCAGCTCGAGGCTGCCGGCATACCCACGCTGCGTGACAACAACGACACCGTGGGGATCTTCGGACCGGGCTTCCAGGGTGCCACGGCTCGCGGCGTCACGGTGAACGTGCCGGCCAATGCGCTCAAAGACGCGCGCGCCGTGCTTGGCGGCGCCGAAGGCTCGGGCTGATCTCCGGGGCGGGAGTTGGCCCAGAGCGTCTGGCTCAATGAAGGCGTTACCGCTGCGGCGCCAGTCCGTCACGCAGTCTGCTGGAAGCACTGCGGTTATGGAGCGGGCGATCTATCGAGCCGGTCACGTCGTTCGCCTGATTCGTTAGGCGACCACGGACGGGCCGCGAACCAGCCCGTCCGTCCGGTGCAGCTCTGACGCGCGACTTCGGGTGGAAACCCGGAACCGAGTTCAAGGCCAAGCGCGAGGCCAGTTCACCGCCCTCCCGGGGCGGCCCGGACTGAATCCCGAATTGCCCATGACTCCTGCGGGACTCCGGACTGCCCGTTGACCCGCAACCGGCTTTGTCTTCCCCGCCAGCGCGCGCCGCACTAATCTGGTGGCGTCCACGACACGGATGCCCTTGGTCCACACGCCGTTTGCCCTGGAAGGCCCGCTCGCGGAACGGTACCGCATCGAGCGTGAGATCGGTCGAGGCGGAATGGCGACCGTCTACCTCGCCCAGGATCTTCGCCACAATCGATCCGTCGCGGTCAAAGTCCTCCTCCCCGAGCTGGCCGCCGTCGCGGGAAACGAGCGGTTCCTCCAGGAAGTGCAGATACTGGCCAGGTTGAGCCACCCGAATATCCTCCCGCTGCACGATTCGGGCTCGAGCCTCGGGCGTCCCTGTTACGTGATGCCCTTCATCGAAGGGGAGTCGCTGCGCCAGCGGATGGACCGGGATGGCGCCCTCCCGATCGACGATGTCCTTCGCATCGCAAACGAGATCTGCAGTGCACTGTCATATGCCCACGCCAACGGCGTGGTGCATCGCGACATCAAGCCCGAGAACATCCTCCTCGCGGCCGGACATGCCGTCGTCTCCGACTTCGGCATCGCCCGCGCCGTCGACAATGCCGCGGGCGATCGCCTGACGATGACCGGCATCTCGCTCGGGACTCCCGCGTACATGAGCCCCGAGCAGGCCACTGGCATGACGGCCGACGCGCGATCGGACATCTATTCGCTCGGCTGCATGCTCTATGAAATGCTGAGCGGTCAGGTGCCCTTCCCGGCAGCCAGCCCGGCACAGGCGCTCGCGCGGCGGCTCACCGAGAACCCGCCGTCGGTCCGGCTCCTGCGGGATACGGTGCCTCCGTTGCTCGACCAGGCAATCCAGCGCTGCCTGGCGCGGAATCCGGCCGACCGGTTTGGCTCGGCAGATGAGTTGCGCCGCGCGTTGAGCCCCACCGACTCGGGTGCGCACCTCTGGACGACGCAGCCGGTAATCTCCCGGCGACGCAAGACCATACTTGCCGGAGCAGCGGGCGTCGCGCTGGTCGCTGTGGCAGCGTTCCTCACGCTGCGCGGAGGGATGGGTTCACCAACGGCTGCTGATCGACTGGTGGTGTTTCCCTTCTCGGTCAGGGGTGACGCATCGCTCGAGTGGGTCGGCGAGGGCATGGTCGATCTCCTCGCTCGCAACCTCGACGGGGCGGAAGGGTTGCGCACCGTGGATCCGGGGACGGTCCTTACTGCGGTGGCAGCGCATGGCACGGGCGCGATGGACGAACGGGTGTACCGAACCGTCGCCGGCCGTGTTGGCGGGGGTGCGTATGTGTCCGGCAATGTGAGCAGCGCGGGCGGAGAGCTCCGGATGCAGGCGCGTTGGTACTCCGTGGATGACAGTGGCGGGGAACCTCCGCTTGTCAGCGCGGAGGGATCCGCCGCCGACCCTCTCGCGGTGATCGACCAGCTGGCCACGAACCTCCTCGTTTCGCGCGGTCGGGGCCGGAGGATCGTCGAAACGGCCGCGATCACGACGCGGTCCATCGAGGCGCTGAAGAGCTTTGTCACCGCCGAGCACACCCTGCGTAGTGGCCCGCAGTTCGTCGACTCGGCGATCGCCCAGTTCCGCCGCGCCACCGAGCTCGACTCCACGTTCGCGCTAGCCTACTACAGGCTGGCGGTCGCCGCCGACTGGAACGGACGCCGCAGCATCGCCGCGCAGGCGAGCCGCAACGCCATCGCGCACGCCGGGCGTCTGGCTGCTCGTGACCGCCGGCTGTTGGAGGCATATGCGGCGTACCGGTCGGGCGCCGCCGATCAAGCGGAGGCAGGCTATCGCGAAGTGCTGCGTGATTACCCCGACGACATCGAGGCGCAGTTCCAGCTTGCGGACCTGATGGTGGTGTACAACCCGCTGCGTGGCCGGCCGCTCGATGAACCGGGACAGATCTTCGAGCGCGTGCTCGCCTACGACCCCGGTTTCCTTTGACCCATATGACCCATGTGGGATCTCGCCGTGCGCGAGAAGGACTATCAGGCGGTCGACAGCATGCTGGCGCGGTTTCGCGGAAGCGTGCCACTCAGCTACCGGCTTGTTCCGGCCCGCGGCCGGGGTAACGCGGGAGAGGTTGCCAGGCTGCTCGAGGAAGCACGCGCGCTGGAGAGTCGCCAGCTCCAGTTGGCTGCCCGGTACAGCGCGACCTATCTCGACGACACGCGCTTCGCCGACAGCATAGCGCGGCTCGACCTCGCCTGGCGTGAGCGGCCGGCGAATCGCGCGCAGGCACAGGTGCAACTCGGATGGCTTGCCGTGGCCGAGGGTCGCTGGTCGGATGCCTTGAAGGAGTTTGAGGCGGCCGAGCGAATGGAAGGCGCCGGCCCCGTTGTCGTGCATATGGCGTTCGCGGCGACGTTGCCGTTCATGAGTCCCGCTCCTGCGGAACTCGAGGCCGTGCGTGCTCGGCTCGTGAGATGGCGCCCCGATCTGGACGCGTCCAGCGAGCCTGACGCGCCCGCTTCACTCCTGCGACCGCACCTGCGCCTGCAGCTGCTCGCGCTCGTGGCATCAAAGCTCGACGATGAGGCCTCCGTCTCGGCGTATCGGGACTCGCTCGAGTCGTTACGAGCGCCGGAAGGACTGGGCGGCGTCGTCAGGATGATGCTCGCGACTGTGGACGCGGACCGCGCATTCCGGCGTGGCCAGCATCGGCAGGTCATCGACCTGCTGGATGATCCGGCGCCCGCGATTCCGCTGGAGTTGCTGGTGCTACCGCGGCCCGCTCATCTGCGGGAATACGGCTTCGAACATGCGCGCTTTCTGCGCGGTCTGGCGGCGTCGCAGCTGAGGAATGATGCCGAGGCGCAGCGGTGGCTCGAGAACGGGTTCTCCGGTTCACCGCAGGAAATGGCTTACCGGGCACCGATCAGCCTCGAGCTCGCGCAGGTGTACGAGCGCACGGGTGACAATGCGCGAGCGCTGGAGCGATACGCGGCGGGCATCCGGCTCTGGGACCGCGCCGATCAGGCCCTGCAGTCGAGGGTCCAGGATGCGCGGCTACGCGCGAAGGCGCTGTCGAGTCACGCGGACAAGTAGGGTCAGTAGCGCGCTTCGGCAGCGCCTTCGTGTTCACATAACGAGCTCTCCGGAAAACCCGGGGTGATTCAAACTGATCTAGATGTGTCTGTCGCGCGCCCGAGCTGACACCAGATAAGGAAGGTCAGCCGGGCGCCTGACGATTTGCGTGGCGCCTGCTTCCAGCAGAGTCGATTCGGGAAAGGCGCCCCATGACACTCCGATGGGACACACGCGCGCCGCCCGGCCCGCCTGCATGTCGTACGGCGAGTCACCAACGAACATCGCGTCGTCAGGCGAGCAGCCCAGCTGCTGCAAGGCCATCAGCACCGGCGCCGGGTCGGGCTTGTGTCGCTCCGTCGAATCCGATGCGATCACGAGGCGCATGTATTGGGCGAGGCCGGTGTGTACGAGCGCGCGTTCGGCCATGAAGCCCACCTTGCTCGTGACGATCGCCATCTGGCAACCAGCGGCAGCAAGGCCGGCGACGGCGTCCACAATGCCCTCATAGGCGTTCGTCAGGCGGTCATGGTGCTCGAGCTGGTACTCGCGGTACTTCGCGATGAGGAACGGCAGGTCGTCGTCGTCGACCAGCCACGGGCCGAAGGTCGTCGTGAGCGGCCGTCCGATAGTGTTACGTATCTGCGCTTCCGATGGAGACGGCCCCGGACGACTCGCGAAGGCGTTCATAGCCGCCGCGACGATCAGCTCGATGGAGTCGACCAGCGTGCCGTCGAGGTCGAACAGGACGGTCGGCGCACGCGAAGGCTGTGCGGTCACTGAATTCAATCTGCGACTGGGACGCCGATCTTCCGGAGTCCCGCCGTCGCGTGCCAGCTCCCGAGCTGACCGAAATGATGCGCCAGGTGACCGGTCATCAGGTACGCGGCAAAGTCGCCCGCCGTCGGAAAGGCCCCGGCCGCCGGCGTGTAGGGATTGGGCAGCGCGAGCACGTCATCCGACGCACTGGGAGCCGACGCAAAGAAGTCGCGATACACATTGCCGACGGCCTCGCACAGCACCGACATCGGTGGATAGATCGAACGATCGAGCGATGGGAACGTCCCGGGATTGAACAGCGCGCGCCATTCCTTCGGGCACATCGGCGTCAGCCCGCAGAGCCGTCGGCCGAAATCGCCGGTCACGGCGAGATGCCCGACGAGCCA
>DATCIJ010000232.1:0-6992 GCA_036507855.1 Gemmatimonadaceae bacterium
GTAGCCCTCGAAGTCGAGCGTTTCCGTGGCGGACTCGATCAGCGCAATCATCGCGTCGAACGTCTCCCCGCCGTCTCGCAACAGCGTCACGACATTGCCGCACGACACGTCGGCCGAGGCGATCCGCCAGAGCGCGCGCGAGAAGGAAGGGCGCGGCCCGTCGAGCGAGGTGCTCCGGTCCGGGACGGTTACCACCGAGGCTGGATAGCTGGTCACGACTTAAGAGGGTGAGCGCAAAGCGCAAAGCGCAAGGCGCAAGGCGCAGAGGGGTCTTACGAACGCGTGGAATCGACAGGAGCGCCCTCTTGTCAACCCACAACCCGCTTTCCTGCCGGCCTCTCTTTGCGCTTTGCGCTTTGCGCTCATATTTCCCCCATGCTTCCAATCGACCTCAGCGGGCGGCGCGCTCTGGTAGCGGGCGTTGCGGACGACAACGGTTTTGGATTCGCGATTTCGAAGGCCCTCGCGGAGGCCGGCGCCACCGTGTGTGCCGGCACCTGGCCACCCGCGCTCAACATCTTCCGGACCCTGCTCGAGCGCGGGAAGATCGACGATGCGCGGCGGCTCTCGAACGGCTCGCTCCTCCAGTTCGAACGTATCTACCCGCTGGATGCTGCCTTCGACACCATGGCCGATGTTCCAGCCGATGTGCTGGACAACAAGCGTTACAGGGACATCGGAGACTATTCCATCGCGGGCCTCGCCGCGCAGATCGCCGCCGACTTTGGCCCGAATGGCATCGACATTCTCGTCCACTCCCTGGCCAACGGACCCGAGGTGAGGAAGGCGCTCATCGATACGACGCGCGCCGGCTACATGGCCGCGGTAGGCGTCAGCGCGTACTCGATGGTCTCGATGATGCGAAGCCTGGGCCCGCTGATGGGGAAAGGTGGCAGTGCGATGTCCCTGACCTACCTGGCCAGTGAACGCGCCGTACCGTTCTATGGAGGGGGGATGTCGTCGGCGAAAGCAGCCCTCGAGAGCGACACGCGCATGCTCGCGTTCGAGGCTGGGCGTGCCTGGGGCGTGCGGGTCAACACGATCTCGGCCGGTCCGTTCGCGTCGCGCGCGGCCAGCGCGATCGGCGTCGTCGACCAGCTCGTCACGTTCTGTGCGGCCAACGCGCCGCTGACGGAGGAGCTGAAGGGCGCCGAAGTGGGAAATGTGGCGGCGTTCCTGGCCAGCGACCTGGCGTCAGGGATCACCGCGACCACGGTCTACGTCGACAAGGGCTATCACGCGATGGGTATTGCCGTCGCGGGGCCGGTTCCCAAACGCGAGGACTGAAGATCCAGCTGAGTTGTCAGTTCCAACAACCCAGCCGGATCTTTTAGCGGCGTCGCTTCGCCGAAGCGTCAGGCACGAACTGGAATTCGTGCTGCACGACCTGGTGCACCGGGTAGCCTCCACGAATCGCCGGGACGTACACGGCGTCTTCGAGCGCCCGCCGCACCGGATCGATGAATCCGGGATGTGTGGCGAAGACGACGCTGATCCGTTCGATGTCCACCTCGCCGGCGGACGTGACGATGAACTCCACCATCACCGCTCCGCTGACCTGCGCGTCGAACAGCGCGTCAGGGTACACCGGCCTCACCGGATGGAGGCTGTCCTGCCGGGCCGAGACGTCCACCTGCGCGGCGGTGAAGATCTGGCGGTCGTCTACCAGCTTGACGAGTTCCGACGCCGTCGACTTGGCGTTAGGCGACGGCCGCTTCGGGCGACGCTCGCCCTCGCGGGACCAGACCACGATCACGCCACAGGTGCGTGGGCCGATGCCTGGCGCGACTGAAAACCGTGGTGGCACGATCGATCCGGTATAGACCTCGAAGGCCTCGATCGACCGGGGTGAGAGCGCGTCGATATCGAACTCGCCCGAGGAGAGTGGCGCTCCGTCGAGCCACGTGAGCGGCGCGCAACCACCACGTGCACCGCGGAATCGCAGCTGATTGCGGATCATGCCCTGCGACGGCATTACCGTGACGCCGGGGATCATCCGGAACATGTCGCTCATCTGGCTCGGGTTCCGCCTCTCGATGTCTTCCCGGGTGAAATAACGACCCGCGCCAACGTCTTTCCGCTCGTAGAAACCCCGCCGCCACCCGGTCAGCTCGGCGCGACCCGTGACCACGATCGGAGTCAGTGCAACCGCGAGCCTCGTCAGCGTCACCTCGAGCGGGATGGTCTTACCCGCCAGCACCAGGAGTTCGATCGTATCGGGCTGGTATCCAAGTCGACGGAACCGCATCGACAACATTCCCGGGCGGACCTTGGCCAGTTCGAACTGGCCGCTTTCGTCCGATTCGGCCACGAGCGACGTGCCCGGCATCGTGACCTGCGCGCCCATGATCGCTTGACCCGTGGAGTCTCTCACGGTACCACGGATCCCCCCGGTCCCCAGGGTTCCCTCCTGGGCACCCGCACTGGCCACCGCGAAAAAGGCGAGTACGCCGGGCATTACCCGACGGACTACTGTGAACGTGGCTGGGTGAAGCCGGTGCATGGAACTCCTTCGTTCTCCCCTTTGTTTCCGTGAAGCTGGCGCAGGTTCCGCCCTACAGTATGGGTCATCGGTAGATCGGGAAAGAGCGGTGAAGAGCTGGAACCAAAACGTGTCAGGCGGATGGCCCGAACCCGTTCTCGTCAGAAGGTCAAGCCATGAATGGGCTTAGCCGCCTGATCGACTGGACGTGACTCTTGTCCGTCACCAAGTTGGCCGCGAGAATTAATCGGTTCTTTACGTCATGTCACACCTTAACTGAGATACATGTTGTGTTGAACAACCTGCGAATTCCTGCCGTCTCCTTGTTTGCGGTCGCGCTTCTCGCGACACCCATCACTCAGGGAGCCGAGCTGCGAGGCTTCACCGCGGCGTCGGCGACCGCACAGAGGGATTGGGAAGGCCGATTCCGCGCCATTCCGGACCTCGCGCGACTCCGGGCCGCCATGGAGCGACTCACGGCGCGCCCGCATCACGTCGGGTCGCCGTATGGCAAGGCGAACGCGGAGTGGCTGCGCGACCAGTTCGCGTCGTACGGCTGGGAGGCGAAGATCGAGGAGTATCGCGTGCTCTTCCCGACGCCAAAGGAGCGGCGGGTCGAACTCGTCGAACCCACGCGATTCGTCGCGAAGCTCGAGGAACCGGTGATCCCGAACGATCCGTCGACCTCACAGCGCGCCGAGCAGCTACCGACCTACAACTCGTACTCGGGCGAGGGTGATGTCACCGCACCGCTCGTCTATGTGAACTACGGAGTCCCCGCGGACTACGAGGAGCTCGACCGTCGCGGCATCTCGGTGCGTGGCGCGATCGTGATCGCCCGCTACGGCGGCTCGTGGCGTGGCATCAAGCCAAAGCTGGCCGCGGAAAGAGGCGCGGTGGGTTGCATCATTTACTCCGACCCGCGCGACGACGGCTATGCGCAAGGCGACGTCTACCCAGTCGGACCCTGGCGTCCCAAGGACGGCGTACAGCGCGGCAGCGTGCTCGACCTGCCGGTAGCGCCCGGCGACCCACTCACCGTTGGAACGGGCGCCACGCCCAACGCGAGCAGGATCGATCGGTCGGCGGCAACCACGATCATGAAGATCCCTGTGCTTCCCATCTCGTACGCGGACGCCCAGCCGTTGCTCGCCGCACTCGGTGGCCCGGTGGTGCCCGAGTCGTGGCGCGGCGCACTGCCGATCACCTACAAGACGGGCCCCGGTCCGGCACGGGTCCGGTTGAAGGCGGAGTTCAACTGGACGCTGGCCCCGGTCTGGAACGTGGTGGCGACGCTGCGCGGCAGCGAGCTGCCTGACGAGTGGGTCGTGCGCGGGAATCATCATGACGGCTGGGTGAACGGCGCCCAGGACCCGATTGCCGGCATGATCGCCGAGCTGGAGGAGGCCCGGGCGTTAGGCGAGCTGGTGAAGCAGGGCTGGCGCCCGCGCCGCACCATCGTCTACACCGCCTGGGACGCCGAGGAACCGGCGCTGCTCGGTTCCACGGAATGGGCGGAGGATCATGCGGCCGAGCTGCGGCAGAAGGCCGTGCTGTACCTCAACACCGACGGCAACGGGCGCGGCTACCTCGGCGCCGGCGGGTCACACTCGCTGGAGCGGCTGGTGAACCAGGTCGCCCGCGTGGTGGAAGACCCCGAGACGGGTGGCACCGTCTGGCGCCGGGCGCAGGCGGCACGGATTCGCTTCGGCTCGCCGGCGCAGCGACGCGAGGCGCGCGAGCGCTCCGACCTTCGCATCGACGCGCTGGGGTCCGGCTCGGACTTCACGCCGTTCCTGCAACACCTGGGCGTGGCGACGCTGAACGTCGGCTTTGGCGGCGAAGATGGCGGCGGGATCTACCACTCAATCTACGACACGTTCAGCTGGTTCACGCGCTTCAGCGACACCTCGTTCGTGTATGGCCGGGCGCTGGCCCAGGTGGCGGGTACGATCGTCATGCGGACGGCCAACGCCGATATCCTGCCTCACGAATTCGGCGCGCTGGCCGAGACGGCGCGCGGTTACGTGGGTGAGCTCAAGGCGTTGCGGGAGGAGGTGGCCGGCCGGATCGCCGAGGTGAACCGGCAACTGGACGATGGCGTGCTGGCGGCGACCGCGGATCCGAAGCAGCCGGAGCGCCTGCCGGCGCGTGAGGCGCCGGCGCCGTTCCTCAATTTTGCGCCGCTGGACAACGCCGCCGAGTCGCTGTCGCGGGCGGCGGCGCGGTTCGAGCGCGCCCAGGCCGTCGCGTTAGGCGGGAGCATCGACCAGGCGACGGCGGTGGCGGTGAACGGGATGCTCAAGGACACCGAGCGCACGCTGACGTCCACGGAGGGGCTGCCGAAGCGGCCGTGGTACCGGCACCTGTTGTACGCGCCGGGCTACTACACCGGGTATGGCGTGAAGACCATGCCGGCCGCGCGCGAGGCGATCGAGCAGAAGGAGTGGGCGGAGGCGGGGCGCGAGATGGGGCGGGTGGCGGCCGCAATGGAAAATGCGGCAGCGCAGATCACGCGAATCGCTGAACGACTGGAAAGTGGACGCTGAGTTGTCAGTGCTGGGTGCGAGGGCTATTTGCTGGAACTGGGGCTGATGCTGGATGTTGGAAGTCGCTGGTCGCTGGTCGCTAGTCGCTGATCGCTGGTTCTCTAATTCCTGCCTTCCATGATTTCGCTCGTCCCCTTACTGATCGCTTCCCTCGCTCAGAGCCCCGACTCCGTCGACATCCTCGTGCGCGGCGGCACCGTGTACGACGGCTCGGGAGTCGCGGGCCGGGTAACGGACGTCGGCATTCGCGCCGATCGCATCGTGTTCATTGGCGACGCGGCGCAGTCGAGGGTGGTCGCGGGGCGGGTGCTCGAGGCGCGGGGGCTGATTGTCGCGCCGGGGTTCATCGATCCGCATACGCATTCCATGGCGGGCGTGCCCGGCCTCGGCGAGGACGGCCGCCGGAACGTGCCGGCACTCATGCAGGGCGTCACCACGGTGACCATCGGCCCGGACGGGCGCGGACCGTTCGATGTGGCGCGGGTGATGGCCGAGTCCGAGCGCGTGGGCGTCGGGACGAACCTCTTTACGCTGGTGGGCTTCGGCACGGTGCGCTCCAGGGTCATGGGCAATTCCTCGGCTCCAGCGACGCCGGTTCAGATCGACAGCATGCGCGCGTTGATCGACAGGGCGATGCGCGAGGGAGCGTATGGTGTCGGGTCAGGACTCTTCTATGCACCACAGAGTTATTCGACGACGGACGAAGTCATCCGCGTCGTCTCCGCCGCGAAACCCTGGGGCGGCGTCTACGATTCGCACCAGCGTGACGAGAGCTCGTACACCATCGGCTTGATGAATTCGGTGCGCGAGGCGATCCGCATTGGGCGGGAGTCCGGGCTCACGACGAACCTGGGCCACGTCAAGGCGTTAGGCGTCGACGTCTGGAGTTATGCCGACAGTGTGCTGCGGCTCATGCAGGAAGAGCGGGCGCAGGGCCACATGGTGGTGGCCGATCAGTATCCGTGGACGGCGAGCGGGACCGGACTGAGCGCGGCGCTGCTTCCGCGCTGGGCGCAGGCCGGCGGAGGGGATTCGCTGCGGGCCCGCATCGCCGACGCGCCGACACGGGAGCGAATCCTGGCCGAGATGCGCGACAACCTGCGCCGGCGCGGCGGTGACAGCACGCTGCTCCTCATCAATGGATCGTCCGCGGCGCAACGGTACATCGGCCGGACGCTCAAGCAGGTCGCAACCGAAAAGGGCACTCCGGCGGTCGAGACCGCGCTGGAGATGATCCGCGCGGGGCTCGACATGGGCGTTGCGTCGTTCAACATGACCGAGCGCGACATCGAAACCTTCATGAAGGATCCGTTCGTGATGACCAGCTCCGACGGGTCGGGCGGTCATCCGCGGCTGTACGGGACGTATCCGCGCAAGATCCGTCGTTATGTGCTGGACAAGCCGGTGGTCACGATGGAACGGATGATCCAGTCGGCGTCGCAGCAGGTGGCGGAGGTCTATGGAATAGGGGAACGCGGGGCGATCCGGGCCGGCTACTTCGCCGACGTGATCGTCTTCGACCCGGCGACCATCCGCGAGCAGGCGACCTACGTGGAGCCCGAGAAGCTGAGCGTGGGGATGCGCTGGGTACTGGTGAACGGGCAGCTAGTCGTCGCCGAGGGGCGTCCGACCGGTGTGTTGGCTGGCAGGGGTTTGAGGAAGCGATAGGTCCTGCAGCGGCCGATCAGACGGCTCGACAACACGCAACCAAGTCCGGATTAGCCCCTGAAATTGCGCTGACGGTCGCTCTAACGTGTTGGCACGGCCATTGCACAAACGCGTTGAGCTAGTCCTTAACGAGGGCAGATTGGGCGAATGGTCAGGGAGAGGTGGCACCTGTCGCCACACGATGATTCCCAAGCCGGAGATTCGCTGCGTGTGCCCCCTGCTGCTGCGACCGGAGCTCCCACGCAACACCCACCCACGCGCAGCTCTCCGCGTCAGGCAGCGATCCGTGGCAA
>DATCIJ010000233.1:0-7471 GCA_036507855.1 Gemmatimonadaceae bacterium
CATCGCACCTGGAACCGCCCCGACGCGGCGGAACTGGCGAAGCTGTACGGCATGGTCGCGCCGAACTACGCCGCCGTTGCGGAGAGCTATCAGAGGGCGCAGGAAGCCGCCGCGCAGAAGAAGTAGGTCCGCACCGTGCGATGAGCGGGCACTGGCAACGCCGGGATGTGATCAAGGCCCTCGCCGCGGGGTCCGCGTGCGCCGTGCTGGGAAAAGGCAGGGCGGCGTCCGCCGCGGCGACGGCTCCGACGCTCATCGTCATTAACGGCCGGGTCGCCACGCTCGATCCGTCAAGCCCCAATGCCTCGGCCGTCGCGATCACCAACGGCCGCTTTGCTGCGGTCGGCGATGACGCAGAGATCATGCGGCGCGCCGTTTCGGACACGAAGGTGATCGACGCGGGCGGCCGGCGCGTGATTCCCGGATTGATGGACAGCCACACGCACGTGATTCGCGGCGGCCTCAACTACAACATGGAGCTGCGCTGGGACGGCGTTCCTTCGCTCGCCGAAGCCATGCGCATGCTCAGGGAACAGGCGCTGCGCACGCCACCCCCGCAGTGGCTGCGCGTCGTCGGTGGTTTCAACGAGTATCAGTTCGCCGAGAAGCGCCTGCCCACGCTCGCGGAGCTCAATGCAGCGGCGCCCGACACGCCCGTGTTCATCCTGCGTCTGTACGACCGCGCGTTGCTCAATCGCGCCGCGCTCCTCGCCGCCGGAATCACGAAGCACACGCCGGATCCACCTGGCAGCCTCATCGAGCGCGACCGGCACGGAGTGCCGACGGGAATGCTGGTCGCGAAGCCGAATGCGACGCTCCTCTATGCGACGCTCGCCAAGGGCCCGAAGCTCCCGCTCGAAGACCAAATGAATTCGACCCGGCACTTCATGCGCGAGCTGAACCGTCTCGGCGTGACCTCGGTGATCGATGCCGGGGGCGGCTTCCAGAATTACCCGCAGGATTACGAAGTGGTCGAGCGCCTCGCGCGCGCGAACCAGCTGACGGTACGAATCGCCTATAACCTCTTCCCTCAGAAGCCGGGAGACGAGCTCGCGGACTTCCAGGGTTGGGCGAAGATCGTGAGGCCGGGGCAGGGCAACGACTGGTACCGGCACAACGGCGCGGGTGAGATGCTCGTGTACTCCGCGGCCGACTACGAGGACTTTCGCGAACCGCGCCCCGAGATGCCGCCGAACATGGAAGAGGACCTCGAGCGCGTCGTGCGCCACCTGGTGCAGGTGAGATGGCCGTTCCGGATGCACGCGACCTACGACCAGACGATCAGCCGGGCGCTCGATGTGTTCGAGCGGGTGAATCGCGACGTGCCGCTGAATCGCGCGCACTGGTTCTTTGATCATGCGGAAACCATCTCGCCCGCGAACATCGACCGGGTGAAGGCATTGGGCGGCGGAATCGCCGTGCAGCACCGTATGGCCTATCAGGGCGAGGATTTCGCTAAACGGTACGGCGCGAAGCTAACCGCCGAAGCGCCGCCGCTCCGGCGGATACTCGAGGCGGGAGTCCCGCTCGGCGCGGGCACCGATGCCACGCGCGTGGCAAGCTACAACCCCTGGGTTTCGCTGCACTGGCTGATCACGGGCCGGACGATCGGCGGGTCGGCGATGTATCCCCGGCAAAACCGGTTCGACCGAACGACGGCGCTGCGCCTGTGGACCGAGGCGAACACCTGGTTTTCCAACGAGGAAGGCAAGAAAGGCCTGATCAAGGTCGGGCAGCTCGCCGATCTGGCGATACTCTCCGCGGACTACATGACCGTTCCCGAGGAGGAGATCAAGGGCCTCACTTCGGTCCTCACGTTGCTTGGCGGCAACATCGTTCATGCCGGGGGACCGTTTTGCGAGCTCTCGCCGCCGCTGCCCGCCGCCAGTCCCGACTGGTCGCCCGCAAATGCCCCGATACCACGGTGCAATCGAAATTCTGGCGCACTCCTGCTGTGATCTCTCACGCGTGGATGGAGATAGCACATGAAGATCGTGGTCATCGGCGGCACCGGCCTGATCGGATCGAAGCTCGTGACGGTTCTTCGCCAGCGGGGTCAGGAAGTCCTTGCGGCTTCGCCAAACTCGGGCGTCAATACGCTCACCGGTGAAGGACTGGCAGCAGCGCTCGCCGGCGCCCAGGTCGTGGTGGACGTGACGAACTCGCCTTCGCTCGAAGGCGCCGCCGCCAAGGAGTTCTTCGAAACATCGAGCCGCAATCTGCTGGCTGCCGAAGCGGCGGCGGGCGTGCAGCATCACGTCGTGCTGTCGATCGTCGGCACGGACCGGCTTCCGGATAGCGGGTACTTCCTGGCGAAACTCGCCCAGGAGCGCCTGGTGAAGGCCTCCGGGAGGCCCTACACGATCCTGCGCTCCACGCAGTTCTTCGAGTTCATGAGCCGAATCGGCGATTCATTCAGCGACGGAGAGACAGTTCGCGCCTCACCGGCCCTGGTGCAGCCGATCGTGTCCGACGATACCGTGGCTGCATTGGCGGATATCACGCTCGGGCCGCCGGCGAACGCCACGGTCGAGGTGGCCGGGCCCGAGAAATTCCGGCTCGACGAACTGATCCGCCGGGTTTTCCGCGCCAGCAACGATCCGCGCAAGGTGACGGCCGACAGTCACGCCCGCTACTTCGGTGCGGAGCTGAACGATCAGTCCCTCATGCCGGGGCGCAATCCGCGTCTCGGCTCGACGCGGTTCGAAACCTGGCTCGCCGGCACGGCGTCCGCGAAGCCATGAAACTCTGCCTCGATCCGTATGACGTCGCGCCACGGGACGTCACCGCCGAGTCCCTCGCGCTCGCCGGGTGGTACGACTCCCAGCCGGCGATCCGGCGCCTGTGGGGTATCCGGGAAGCGGAAAGACTTCGGGTCATCATTGCGATCGAGCCGACTCTCGATGGCGACGACGTCTACCCAGCCTGGTTCGCGAACATCGACGTCCGGGCCAGTGAGCTTCGCCGGTCCACGGGGAGCCAGGTCCAGCTCGAACTCATCCAGGAGTCTCGTTGCGGCGGCATCGAGATCGAAGACGACGGCGTCATCATCGCGGACCTGTTCTGGCGGGACGCGACAGTCAATCTGCCCAACGAGGTGCTCTAGCCATGTCTCCTCTTCGAACGATCGTCACGGCGCTCTGCCTCGCGTTCTGTCCGTTCGCCCAGGCGGCGGATGACACGATCGTGACGGCGCTCATGTCGAAAGAACTCGGGGACATCGCGGGCAAGGAAGTCCTGATGCTCGTCGTGGAATACCCGCCCGGAGGCGCCGATCCGGTGCATCGCCACGATGCCCACGGTTTCATCTACGTCCTGGAAGGCACCGTCGTGATGGGGGTCGCCGGCGGCGAGGAAGTGATCCTGAAGCCGGGACAGTCATTCTATGAGGGACCCGGCGACGTGCACTCGGTCGGCCGGAATGCGAGCGCCACTGAGCCGGCGAAATTTCTCGTGCTGCTGCTGAAGAACACGGGCGTCGAGCCCGTGCTGCCCGCCCACTAGCCGGCCGAGGCTTTGCTCTTTCGAACCGGCAGCGTCCAGTCGGGCCGGACGAAATGGCAGGTGTAGCCGAAGGGATTGCGCTGGAGGTAATCCTGGTGCTCGGGCTCGGCCTCCCAAAAGTCGCCCGCCGGTGCCACCTCGGTCACGGCCTTGCCGGGCCAGAGCCCGGATGCGTCCACGTCCGCGATCGTGTCCTCGGCGATGCGGCGCTGCTCGTCGGTTGTGTAGAAGATGGCCGACCGGTAGCTTGAACCAGTGTCATTTCCCTGGCGATTGCGCGTGCTCGGGTCGTGAATCTGGAAGAAGAACTCGAGGATCTTCCGGAAACTGATCCGGGCGGGGTCGAAGAGGATCTCGACCGCCTCGGCATGCGCTCCGTGATTCCGATAGGTCGCATTCGGCGTGTTGCCGCCCGAGTACCCGACCCGCGTGGAGATCACGCCCGGGTATTTGCGGAAAAGGTCCTGCACGCCCCAGAAGCATCCGCCGGCCAGCACGGCACGTTCCTCAGTCATGACCTTTCCTCCACCTGGTCCAGATAGGCCCCGTAACCTTCGGCTTCCATTTCATCCCGATGGATGAATCGCAGCGAGGCCGAGTTGATGCAGTAGCGCAATCCGCCGCGATCCTCGGGACCGTCGTGGAAGACGTGGCCGAGATGGCTGTCGCCGTGTGTCGAGCGCACTTCCGTGCGGATCATGCCATATGACCTGTCCGTCAATTCGTTGACGTTCGCGGGCACGATCGGCTTGGTGAAGCTCGGCCAGCCGCAGCCCGATTCGAACTTGTCGGACGAGGCGAACAGTGGCTCGCCCGATACGATGTCCACGTAGATGCCCGGCTCCTCGTTGTGCAGGTACTCTCCAGTCCCGGGGCTTTCGGTAGCCCCCTCCTGCGTCACGCGGTACTGCTCCCGAGTCAGCCCTGCGATGGCTTCGGGTTTCCTGGCGAACTTGGGCATTGCCTCTCCTCCTGGCGGCGAAATGGCGCAATCGATGCTGCGCGTCCCGCCCATCTGAGGCCATTGCACAATGGTATCAAGGCGGCGCCCACACCATGGTGTCGGTTCGGCACCCCCCATTTGGGGTGTGCCGGGCGGGTTGGCGGGGCGGACGATGGATGCAAGGCAAAGCACTTGCTTGGCCGCGGGAGCCACACATGACCTGACGCACGCGAGTCAAGCGCTCGGCTGGCCTCAGTTTCCTGAAACACCCATCGTGTTCGTTGTCGACAGCGATGCGGCAGTGCGCGAATCGCTGGAGCTTTTGATCCGCTCCGCCGGATGGCGAGCTCAGACGCCCGCCTCGGCAGAGGAATTCCTGGCGCATCCGCGCGTGACTGCCCCGAACTGCCTGCTCATGGAGCTGCATCTCCCGGGACTGAGCGGACTCGAGCTACAGGAGCGGGTCATCGATCGGACGGAAGTGCCGGTCATCTTCGTGAGCGCCTGCGCCGACATACGGGCAACTGTCCAGGCCATGAAGGCGGGAGCCTGTGAATTCCTGCTCAAGCCGTTCGTCGGCGACGTGCTGCTGCACGCCATTCGCTACGCCATCGAGCGCAGCCACGCGGCGCTGCGCATGCTGGCCGGGACGCGGGCCCTCCAGGCGTGCTACGACTCGCTCAGCCGCCGCGAACGCGAGGTCATGGGCCTCGTGGTCTCCGGCTTGTTGAACAAGCAGATCGGGGGCGAACTCGGCATCTCGGAGATCACGGTGAAAGTGCACCGAGGCCAGGTGATGCGAAAGATGCGGGCGGGATCCCTCGCCGAGCTCGTCCGGATGGCGGTCAGACTCACAGCCAGTTCAGCTTCCTGAATCGGACGTACAAGCCCAGGCAGATCGCCAGCATGGCGCCGATCACGATCGCATAGCCGAGGGGCCCTCGCAGCTCGGGCACGTTCGGCGCGGTCGTTCCGTAGATGCCGGCGATGGCCGCGGGCACGCCCAGGATCGCCGCCCAGGCGGCGAGTTGGCGCGTGAGATCGTGCCGGGGTGCGCCTTCTTTTCAGGCATCAGCCTTGCGGTCTGGCCTCAACGAAGATGTGTTTCGGCATGTGCATCGTGACCAGCATGTGAGGCACATCGACCGTTTCGGCGACCTTGAGATCGCCGGCCAGCGAGCAAAGCATGTAAGCCTGTTCCCGACTCAGGCCTCTCGTTTCGACCAGGTAGTCGATCATGTACCGCGTGGCTTTCTTTGCGGCCTCGTCGATCGTCGTGGCAAACCCTGTCGTCGCATAGTATTCGTCGGTTTCGTACTGAGGTTCCGTAATCGATCGGCCACCCTTGATCACGCTGATCTCGTACACGATGCGCATCGGCGTTTCCATTGCGGTACCTGAGACCTCGCCGTGTCCCTGCACGGCGTGCGTATCGCCAATGGAGAATAAGGCGCCGGCCACAAAGACCGGAAAGTAGACGGTCGTGCCTGCAACCAGGTTCGGGTCGTCGAGATTGCCGCCGTTGGCGCGCGGCGGAATCGTGTTCAGCATCTCATCCGTATCGGGCGCCACGCCCATGACACCGGCGAACGGTTTCAGGGGGATGCGAATGCCGTCCGCGAACTCGACCTCGTTTTTCTCGGTGTCGAGCGCAAAGGTCTGCAGCACGGGCTTGTCGAACTCACCGGTCAGGAACCCGAAATCCGGATGGATCTCCATCCATCCCCAGTCAGCGGGCTCGAGCTCGAGCAGGCGAACGGCGAGCACATCGCCCGGTTCGGCGCCTTCGACATAGACCGGCCCGGTCAGCGTATGGATCCGATCCCAGTCGATGCTGGCGGCATTGTCGACGGTCGAAGTCGGCGTCACTTGCCCGCCGGTCGCCTCGTGCGTGAACGCCTCGATGACGCTGCCGGACGGCACCCTGATTGCGGGTTCGATCGCGCGGCTGAACTTGGTGTGCGTCTGGTCGTTCGTCAGCACGAAATCGGGCGAGAGGCCTGGTGTGTCGATGCTGTCTTTGGGGGTCTCGGCGCTGCAGCCGGCCAGGAGCACGACGAGGCATGCCGATAGCACGCCGGTTCCGTGGAAAGCGGTTGCAGATGCCATTCGTCTTTGCATTTCGTCCCCTCCGCGGAATGACGGTTGGAGAGTAGGGAGGTCGAACCACATTTGCAATAATGCAAAAATGGGGGCTGTCCTCTTTCCCATTCGAGAAAACGCCATGCCACAGAAGAAAGATACAGAGAAGCGGGTTTTCACCGGCGTGTATTTCGATCGCCCGCAGCATGACGCGCTGCGACAGCTGAGCACCACGACCCGCGTCCCGCTGGCGGTCTATCTGCGGGAAGCCGTGGACGATCTGCTCAAGAAATATGGCGTCAAGCCGGCAGGACCGAAGGGCCGGCGGTAACAACCGTTTCCCGGTCGTACGAGGTCAACGATCGACCAGCCGCTGAAGGCGCTCCGGGTAGCGGGCGCCGTGCACAGGCACCTGCGCCAGGACGATCCCGATCTCCTGGAGATCGTCCGCTGACAGTCTGATGCTCACAGCCCCCAGGTTTTCCTCGAGCCGGCGTCGCTTCGTCGTCCCGGGAATCGGCACGATCCAGGGTTTCTGCGCGAGAAGCCATGCGATGGCGACCTGGGCCTTCGTCGCCCGTTGCCGTTCTGCGATGCGGCCGAGCTGCTCCACGAAGTCCTGATTGGCTTTTCGTGCCTCGGGCGAGAACCGCGGGACGCCATTGCGGAAGTCGCTGCTGTCGAATGTCGTCGATTCGTCGATCGCACCCGTCAGAAATCCCCTGCCGAGCGGGCTGAATGGCACGAAACCGATGCCGAGTTCTTCAAGCACTGGAAAAACGTCATTCTCCGGTTCGCGCCACCAGAGCGAATACTCGCTTTGCAGCGCCGCAACCGGCTGGATTGCGTGTGCACGGCGGATCGTCTCGACGCCTGCTTCGGACAGTCCGAAATGCTTCACCTTGCCGGCCAGGATCAGGTCCCTGACCGTGCCCGCCACGT
>DATCIJ010000234.1:0-15208 GCA_036507855.1 Gemmatimonadaceae bacterium
CTGCTCGAACGGCGGCTTCCGGATCCTGAGCTTGTCGCCAACAGTGATCGCGCGCGATCGCTTGGCCCGCTCGCCATTCACTTCAACCCGCCCGGCATCGATCGCTTCCGCAGCGAGCGTCCGCGTCCTGAAGAAGCGCGCGGCCCAGAGCCATTTGTCGAGACGAACGGTCATCGGGCAGCGGGCAGCGGGCAGCGCGTCTGCGGACTACACCTCACCGCGCAGTACCCTCTGCAGCGTCGCGGAGTCGACATTGGCGCCGCTGAGAACGATCCCAACGCGCTTTCCTTCCAGCTTTGGCGCGAGCTTGCGCAGCCCCGCCAGCCCCGCCGCACCTGCCGGCTCCACCATCGAATGCGTCGTGCGGAGCAACATGCGCATCGCCTCTGCGATTTCGGCGTCCGTCACGGTGACGAAATCGGCGAGGCCCTCGAGCAGGGCTGGAAACGTCATCTCGTAGGTCGACCGCGTCGCCAGGCCGTCGGCAAACGTGTCCGCCTTCTCGACCTGCATGGGCTTGCGCGCCAGCCAACCCGCATGCGCCGCGGCTGCACCGGTGGCCTGAACGCCGTACACCCGGACGTCCGGCTTCAATGCGCCGAAAACGGTCAACGCGCCCACCGCCTGAGACCCGCCGCCGATCGCGATCACCAGCGCATCGATCTGTGGCTCCTGCTCGAGAATCTCCAGCGACAGCGTCCCCGCGCCGGCAATCACCTGTGGATGATTCGTCGAATGCGCCAGTGTCGCGCCCTCCTCCTTGACGATTCGCTCGGCGACTTGCACCGACTCGTCGTAGTCGCGGCCTTCCTCGATCAGCCGCGCGCCTAACGCGCGCATGCCGGCGTTCTTGTCAGGATTGTTGCCGATCGGCACGCAGACTGTTGTACGCACCCCGAAGGCTCTACCGGCGTACGCGATGCCCAGCCCGTGGTTCCCGCGCGTGGCCGCGACCACGCCGCGCGCCCGTGCCTCGTCAGGCAGCGCGGTCATGAACGCCAGTCCATTCCGCACCTTGAACGAGCCGGTGGGGTTGAAGTTCTCGTGCTTTACGAAAACCCGGATCGAATGCCCGACGGCATCATCGAGCTCGCGATAGTTGCGGAGCGGCGTCGGGGAAAGCAGGGGCGCCAGGCGGATGCGGGCGGCGCGGATGTCGTCGATGGTTACGGACAAGTTGGGAGAAGGGAGATGGGAGACCTGAGATAAACTGCTCAAATCTCGATGGACGCGGTGAACAAGTCCATCTACCATCAGCGTCCGGTTCCCGGGTGAAACATCAATCGAACTTCGGCGTACTTGTCGCCAAAGACGTTGCGACCTCAACTGGAAACAGAACCATGTCCCCCCTGACACGTCGCGCGCTTGGCGCGCTCCTTCTGATACTGCCATCGCTTGCTTCCGCCCAGCGACCCCGTTTCAGCGATGAACCGATCGATCGCCCGGCGCGAGGCGCTGCGGGCGCGAGCTTCAGCTACGGCCGACCCGTTGGTGACTTCCTCAGCTACGTCGATCAAGGTTTTGGCTTCGATGCGTTCGTCCGCTGGAACGTCGAACCCCAGGGCATCCTGAGCCTCAAGCTGGACGGAGGGCTGCTGATCTACGGCCGCGAGACATTCCGCGTTCCCCTCTCCGGCACCATCGGCGGTCGGATCCTGGTCGACCTGACGACCTCCAACAACATCGTCTGGATGGGCCTTGGTCCGCAGCTCACGATTCCCGCCGGATTCGTTCGGCCGTACGCGAACGCCGGCATTGGTTTCTCTTACTTCTTCACCGAATCGTCGGTCGAAGGGTCGAACAACAACAACCAGCCCTTCGCCAACACGACGAACTACTCTGATGTGGCGTTCCGATACGGTATTGGATGGGGCCTGCTGATCCCGTTCCAGACGAGCACCACCGAGTGGGCAATCGACCTCGGCGCGATCTATCACGGGAACGGCCAGGTGAGGTACCTGCGCGAGGGCGGGATCGAAGACCAGCCGGATGGGTCGATCATCCTGAATCCGATCCAGAGCGACGCCAATCTGTTGACCTATCGCCTGGGGTTCTCGGTGAGCATCAGGTAGTGACTGGTGACTGGTTGACAACGTCCTCCTTGCGACCGCGCATGACCTGAGCGGATTGGCAAGGAACGAGTCACCAGTAGCGAGTCACCACCATTCCCGAAGACGATCTCGACCGAAGCCTGCCCGAACGAATCGCCGGAGCCGTCTACGGCGTTGTGTGGGGCATCCTCCTTGGCGTGCCGTTAGGCTGGTTCCTGAAACTGAGGGGGCCCTGGCTCGTCCTGTTCGTCCTGCTCTCCGCGTGGGCGATTGGAACCGCGCTGAAGCGGATGTCGACGACCATTGTCGAGGGAACGGCGAACGCGTTTCTCCGCCTGGTGTGGCCGAGCGGGGACTCGACGCCGTACGAGAAGACGTACTCGTCGGAGCAGGCGATGGCCGCGCGAGGCGATTACGAGGGGGCACTCGTGAGCTACGGCGCAGCGATGAGACTCAATCCCAGCGACCCGAACCCTCGATTTCAGGCGGCAGAGATGCTCTATCGAGGCCCTGCGCCCGAGAAGGCGGCCGAGTTCTTCGCCGAGGGCCGCCGACTGTCAGGTGACAATCGCGCTGGGGAACTGTACGCCACGCAACGCCTGATCGATCTCTACCTCGGTCCACTTCGGAACGACGTGCGAGCGTTGGTGGAACTCAGGCGACTCTCCGATCGCTTTCCGGGAACGCGCGAGGCAGAAGCGGCGCGCGAACTTCTCGACAAACTGAAGACGGACGCCGGTGGAAGTTCCTAGTGGTATGATGCAGAATTGGTGTTCCAAGCCGGCTCGTGTCTCTGAGCCTTTGGCGAAACAAGTTGGAACGGCACCAGCTGTGCCGAGTCACGAGTCACGAGTCACGAGTCACGACTCCACGGTGGCCTCTTCCCGAGCACTATGGGGTAGACCGGGCACGACTCCCGATGCGCGCCCGGCAGGTACCCCGTGCTCACCAGGAACTCGTTCACGATCTCGCCGCCGGTAAAGACAAATGTCTTCTTGAACACACGCCGCCATTCATCCAGCGAAAGCGGATGATGCGAGTCGAGCCACTTCGCGAATGATCCTGCTTCCTTCTGCAACGCCCGGATCCGCCGCGCGTTTTCGATAGCCGCGTTCACCTTGAGTCGATTGCGGATGATGCCGGCATCGCGAAGGAGCCTCACCCGATCGCGCTCGCCATACCTCGCCACGCGATCGATGTCGAAGCCATGGTACGCCTTCGTGAAGGCCTCACGCTTCTTGAGGATCGTGAGCCACGAGAGCCCGGCCTGGTTGACCTCGAGCATCAGTCGCTCGAACAAGGCCGAGTCATCGCGAACGGGGAAGCCGTACTGGGTATCGTGGTACGGGCCGTGGAATTCGAGACTGGCAGCGTCGCAGTAGCTCATGGCGGGGGACTGGGGACTGGGGACTGGGGACTGGGTGACTCGGCACTTCCTGTGGCCGGGCCTGTGGCCTCTGGCCTGCGTTACTCGAAGTCTCCGGATCCACGCTCCCGCTTCCGACGGCCGCGAAGCTTCTTCACCCGCAGACGCTCCTCGCGCGCCGATGTCGAGGGAGCGGTCTTGATCCGCTTCTTCCGCACGTGAAGCGCCCGCGCAATCAGGCCCGCCAATCGCTGCTCCGCCAGCATCCGGTTCTGACGCTGACTGCGGGTATCGCTCGCCGCCACGCGGACCCACCCCTTGCCATCGAGCCGCGATGCCAGGCGCTGCGCGACCCGGACCTTCTCGTCAGGCGTCAGCGCACTCGACTCGGAGGGATTCCAGCGTACCTCGACTCGTGACGAGGAAGTGTTGACATGCTGGCCGCCCGGTCCGCCGGCACGCGTCGCCTTGATCATCAACTCGTAGCGAGGAATGACGTGGCTGGAATCGATGACGATGTCGTCAGTCAAAGTCGTGAATCGTGAATCGTGACTCGTGACTCGGCACTGCAACCACCAGCGCCAGCCCCTGCATGTAGAAAGCAGTAAGAAGCAGGCAGCCCCCTGTTCAAGCCTTGCCCCTGTTGACTCGCACCCCCGCTACTCTGCGACCATCCATCGCAATGACTTCAAGATCCCCACCCGGAAAGGCCACCCTGTCCCCAACCCGGGGAATCCGCCCCAGCCGCGCGAAAACATAACCGCCTAACGTCGTCCAGTCACCCTCCGGGATCGTCACGCGATGGTCGGACCTCACATCGATCAGCGAAAGGTTGCCGGCCAGTTCAAGCACCCCGTTCACCTCGACCGACTCCCGCGACACCATGTCGTACTCGTCGGCGATGTCCCCGATCACCTCCTCGATCAGGTCCTCCATCGTCACGATCCCCGCGGTGCCGCCATACTCGTCGAGCACTACGGCCATGTGGGCGCGCGTCTTCCTCAGGTCGTCCAGCACGCGCACGGCCGGGCGCGTAGCGGGCACGTACAACGGGTCGCGCACGAATTCCCGGAGCGAAAAGGGCGCCTTGCCGTCGTGGAGCCACAGGTCCTTCGCCAGGAACACGCCGACCACGTCGTCCAGCGACTCCTGATAGACCGGGTACCGCGAGTATCGCTCGCGACTCAGCGTTGCCCGCACCTCGGCCTCGGTCGCGCCGATCGACAGGGCCACCATCT
Source organism: Gemmatimonadaceae bacterium (assembly GCA_036507855.1). Classification (GTDB taxonomy): domain Bacteria; phylum Gemmatimonadota; class Gemmatimonadetes; order Gemmatimonadales; family Gemmatimonadaceae; genus JABWBJ01. The sequence goes on from DATCIJ010000234.1 coordinate 4,656, forward strand.
CGGTCCTCGGCCGCATGACGTCCTGGACCTTCTTCTCATGGAAGTCGAAGACGCCCGCCAGCATGGCCGTGTCGCTCTCGTCCAGCGTTCCGTGAGCGCGCGCCTGCATAACGAGCATGCGCAATTCTTCCGGCGAGTGCACGTGGCGGCTCTCGCCCATCGGCTTGATGCCAAAGAGGCGAAGGGTCGCGTTCGCCGTGCCATTGAGCAGCGCGATGAACGGCATCATCAGGCGCGCGAAGAGCATGAGTGGCAGCGACACCCACCCGCTCAGCCGCTCCGGCATCACCAGCGCCACGGTCTTCGGCGCCAGCTCCCCGAAGACCACGTGGAGGAATGTGATCACGGCGAAACCGACCGCGATTCCAGCGGCCGTGTGCGTCGCTCCCGGGTTGGGCTGAACGCCAAACAGGTTCAGAATCGCGTCGATCAGCGCGGCCACCACCGGCTCTCCCACCCATCCCAGGGCGAGCGACGCTATCGTGATCCCCAGCTGCGTGGCCGAGATGTACCGGTCCAGGTTGTCGAGCGCTTTCAGGGCGAGCTTCGACAGGCGGTCGCCCGCATCGGTCATCTCCTGAAGCTTCGACCGGCGCGCCCCAACCAGGGCGAATTCGGCGGCCACGAAGAAGCCGTTCAGGAGCACCAGGGCCAGGACCGCGCCGACCCGGGCCAGAACTCCTTGCCACGTCAGGTGATCCGTCACGTCCACAAGGAAACTCCCGGTGACGCGAATCGTCCAAGTTCTAGCAGAATGCGACGGTCAACGCCCCCCTCGGCTCCTTGCACCTTGCAAGAGAAGGCCCGGTCCACTTCGTGAATACGCCGCTGTCCAAGCCCCCAGTCCAGAGCTCGAAGGTCCTCGATCCGCGCCTCCTGCTCCGGTGGGACTACGCGGGCCGGATCGCGATCACGCTCGCGATCTTCTTCGCGGTCGGGTTCGTGCTCGAGGACCCGACGCCGGCCGATCGCCTGATCGCCACGATGCTGCTCCTGGGCGCGGGGTTCTTCACCGCGGTGTCGGCGGCGTGGAGCGAGTTCCAGCCGCGACCACTGAACGACGCCTTCCTCGGCGGACAGATCCTGTTCGACCTCGTGCTCGTTACCGGGTTGGTGCACGTGACGGGCGGCGCGGCCTCGCAGTTCGCCGCGCTGTACATCCTGGTCATCGCCGTCGCCGCGCTGGTGTTGACCGCGTCGGCGGGGCTGTTGGTCGCAGCGCTCGGATGCGTGTTCTACTTCGCCGACGTCATTCTCGCGCATCGATCATCGCTTGATCTCGGACTCTGGCTCCAACTCGGGGTATTCGCTGGCGTCGCGCTGAGTTCCGGGTACATCGCCTCGCGCCTGCGCGAGGCCCGCGCCGGTCGCGAGGAACTGGCAGCCGAACTGGTCAAGGTGAGACTGCAGGCCGAGGACATCCTGCGCAACATCCGCAGTGGGATCGTAACCGTTGACGCCGCCGGCCACCTCGTATACGCCAACCCCGCTGCCAGCGCTCTGCTTGGGCTCGACCTGGGCGGCAGCACCGGTCGCAAGGTGCGCGAGCTCTTCGGGTCGGTCTCCCCCGAGCTGGTGTCGGCCCTGGAGCAGGCCGCGGCGTCCGGGATCCGGACCATCAGAGCCGAAGGCAAGGTGATCACCGCAACCCGCGGCTTCCCCATCGGCCTCAATACGACGGTCACCGCGCCGGTGGAGCAGAATGGCAATGGAGTGGACGGATCGAGCCGGACTGCCACCGCCATCTTCCAGGACCTGACCGACCAGAAGCGGCTCGATGCCCTTCGTCGCCGCACCCAGCGACTCGAGGCGGTCACCGAGTTGAGTGCGTCGCTGGCGCACGAGATCAAGAATCCGCTGGCGTCGATTCGCAGCGCGGTTGAACAGCTCGGTCACTCGTCGCGCGCGACGCCTGACGAGCGGACGTTGTCGTCGCTGATCGTTCGCGAATCGGATCGTCTCTCCCGGCTCCTTTCGGAGTTTCTCGACTTTGCCCGGGTGCGCGTGTCGCGCATCCACAAGGTCGATATCGCGCGACTCGTGCGAGGTGCGGCGACGCTGGCGGCGGCGCATCCATCGCGTGTGGACGGCGTGCGTGTCAGCATCACCGGGGAAGCCGGCTTCGTGGACGGCGATGACGACGTGCTGCATCGCGCGGTCTTCAACCTGGTGCTGAATGCGGTTCAACTGTCGCCGCCGGGCGGCGAGGTGCGCGTCAACGTCAGGTCCCTGCGTGGGGATGAAGCGCCACCGGGCGTGCGGCTCCCCGGCGGCGGCGTCTCGATCCGCATCGCGGACGAAGGACCGGGGATCCCGGCCGAAGATCGAGAGAAGATGTTCGACCCGTTCTTCACCACGCGGCCCGGCGGCAGCGGACTGGGGCTCGCCGTCGTGCATCGCGCCGTGGAGTCGCACTCCGGCTGCGTGTTCGTGGACAGCGAGGTTGGCAGCGGAACCCGGATCACGGTGCTGTTGCCGCGGGAGCACGACCAACCAGTGGAGGTGACGTGAGCGACAGGAATCAGGTGAACGCCAGCGTCCTCGTGATCGACGACGAGTCCAGCATCCTGGAATCGCTGCGGATCCTGCTCCGGAACGAGGGCTTCACGCCGCACGTGGCGCAGGGGGGGCGGCAGGGGCTGGAGCAGATTGCCTCGCTCTCGCCCGACATCGTGCTGACCGACGTGCGCATGCCTAACGTCGACGGCATCGAGGTGCTCTCCGCGTGCCGGCGGCAGGACCCGGCGGTGCCGGTCATCCTGATGACCGCCCAGGCCACGCTCCAGTCGGCGGTGCAGGCCGTGAACGAGGGCGCCTTCTACTATATCCAGAAGCCGTTCCGGAACGACGACCTCGTCGCGATCCTGCGGCGCGCCGCCGAGCACCGGCGATTGCGCGTCGAGAACCAGTCGCTCAAGCGGGAGATCCGCAGGCGCGAGACATCCCTGACGGGACGTCCGGTCGGCAAGAGCAGGTCGTGGATGGAGGTACTCCGGCTGGCCGAGACCGTCGCTCCGACCGAATCGACGGTGTTGATCCAGGGCGAGTCGGGGACCGGAAAGGAAGTGGTGGCGCGCTATATCCACCAGCTCTCCGCGCGCGTGGAGGGATCATTTCAGTCGATCAACTGCGGCGCGCTTCCGGAGAGCCTGCTGGAGAGCGAATTGTTCGGCCACGTGAAGGGTTCATTCACCGGGGCGGTGAAGGACAAGCAGGGCCTGTTCACCGCCGCGGCCGGCGGAACGTTCTTCCTCGACGAGATCGGCGAGACCACGCCGGCGACGCAGGTGAAGCTCCTGCGCGTGCTGCAGCATCGCGAGGTCATCCCGGTGGGCGCGACGGAGCCGATTCCGATCGACACCCGGCTCCTCGCGGCGACCAATCGCGACCTCGAGGAGGCGATGCGGCGCGCCACCTTCCGGCAGGATCTCTATTACCGGCTCAACGTCATCTCGCTGCACTTGCCGCCTTTGCGCGAACGGCAGGACGACATTCCCCTGCTGGTCGAGTCGTTCCTGCAGCGGCTGGCCGCCACGCGTGGTGGAGGCGACAAGGCGCTGTCCGAAGCGGCGACCGAGGCGATACAGGCCTACCAATGGCCGGGCAATGTGCGGGAACTCGAGAACGCCCTCGAGCGCGCCTGGATCATGACGCCGGGTGATCGGATCGAGCTGAACGCGCTGCCGGAGCGGGTGACGTCCCCAACGCCGTCCCGGCTGGTCGACGACCGCGTCGCGCCCAACCCGACGCTCGAGGCCATCGAGCGTGCCTACATCCTGTGGGTGCTCAACGCCGAGGGCGGGAATAAAACGAGGGCCGCCGAGTCGTTAGGCATAGATCCGTCGACGCTGCACCGGAAGCTGTCGCGCTTCGGCACGGACGGGTGACCGGAGTGAGCGCGGAGACCGCGGCCCCGGCGACCGCCGACGCGGTGCCGGTCCGCCTCCGGCTGGAGCGCCTCGTCCCGGTGGCGCTCGTGGCGTTCGTCATGGTGCTGGCGCTCATGACGGTCACGCCATGGCCCGTTGGCGCATTCCAGGACGATGCCATCTATACCGTCCTGGCGAAGGCCCTCGCGACCGGCGAAGGCTACCGGATGATCAATCTGCCTGGTGCGCCGCACGCGACGCACTTTCCGCCTGGCTACCCACTCTTTCTTTCGCTTCTCTGGCGCGCATCACCGTCGTTCCCGGAGAACATCGTCCTGTTCAAGTTCGCCAATGCCGTGTGGCTCTCGCTGGCCGCGTTAGGCGCTTGGGCGTTCTGCCGTGCCCGGCTTGGCTGGAACCCGTTGCACTCGGCACTGGCTGGGGCCGTGGGTACGCTGGCGATCGTGGTGCTGCTGGTGACTGGTGTCGTGCTGTCCGAGCCGATGTTCATGGCGCTGCTGTTCCCGGCGCTGCTGCTCACGGAGCGCGCCGCCGCGGGCGGTTCAGTGCGGATGGCGATCGCGGCCGGCCTGGCCTGTGGCGCGCTGGCGCTTGTTCGGACACTCGGGGCAGTGATCGTGCCCGCCGCGCTGGTCGTCATGATCTGGCGGCGGCATTGGTGGAGCGCCGTGGCGCTTGCGACGGCGGCCGCGCTTTGCCTCGTGCCGTGGCAGCTCTGGCTGGGCTCCTGGCAGCATGAGATCCCTCCGGTCCTGATGGGAAAGTACGGCGCGTATGGGCCCTGGATGGCGCAGGGCTACCGGGATGGTGGCCTCGCGTTCGCTCGCGATGTGGCGGTGGCGAACGTTCAGAGCCTTGACCGATTCCTCGGCTTCGCGTTCATGCCGATGGCCACGGCCTGGCCGCGGGCCGTCGCGTTCATGGCCGCCTGCGTGCTCATCGCCACCGGGGCGCGAGTCCTCGTCAGGCGGGCGCCAGTCACCGCGCTCTTCCTGGCGGCCTACGCTGCCGTGATCATGGTGTGGCCATTCGAACCGGAGCGATTCGTGCTGGCCGTGTGGCCCTTGCTGACGATCTGCGGGCTGGCCGGGATCTCGGCGATCTGGAGCTGGCGGCCGGCGTCGGCAGCGCCGCGGGGTCTTCGATACGTCTCGATCGCCCTGTCGGCGACGCTTGTCCTGGGTTTCGCCGTGTACAACGCGCGAGGATATCGGAACCAGTGGTGGGCTTCGGTTCAGCGGGACGCGGGACAGCGAGCGAAGCCGATCGTCGAATGGGTCGCGGCCAGCACGGCCCCGTCCGACGTCCTCATGACCGACGACGACCTCATCGTTTACCTCTACACTGGCCGTCGCGGCATGCCGACTTCAACGTTCCTGCCGAAGGAGCGCCTGCGGCCCCCAACCGACGAGGATAACATGGCCGCGGTGCGCGAGATGATTGATGCCTACGCTCCACGCTATTACATCACAACGTCCGCACCGGGTCGGCGCGCTGCTGAGGCGCTCACCATGGGAGAAACGCCACTGCTTCGACGGCACCGGTTGATTCCCAACGCCTTCATCTACGAACGCATTGCACCATGAGCGCACGTCCCTCCCAGCAGCGCCCCTTGATGCCGTCAGCGAACGACGAAGTCGAATCGCCGATCCCGCGGCTGCGCGGTCGAACGCCTATTGCCGCCGAGGAGGTCCATCTGTCCGTGCTGATCCCGGTCTACAACGAACAGAACACAATCCGGATCATCGTGGAGCAGGTGCGCTCCGTGCCGGTGCGAACGGAAATCGTCTGCGTGAACGACTGCTCGACGGACGACTCTCGCGCCATCCTCGACCAGCTGCACGCCGAAGGGTTGATCGACGTTGTGGTTCACAAGGAGCACAATGAGGGCAAGGGAGCGGCGATTCGGACGGCGCTCCAACGCAGCAGCGGCAACGTCGTGATTGTCCAGGATGCAGACCTCGAGTATGACCCGGCCGACTGGCCGCAGATGCTCGATCCCATCATCGAGGGGAAGGCCGACGCGGTCTTCGGGTCGCGCTTCCTTGGCACCTCACATCGCGTCCTCTACTTCTGGCACAGCGTGGGCAACTCGTTGCTGACCACGGTCAGCAACATGTTCACGAACCTGAACCTCACCGACATGGAGACCTGCTACAAGGCGATCCGCGGAGATCTGGCGCGCTCGCTCGTGCTGACCGCCGATCGGTTCGGTTTCGAGCCCGAGGTCACGGCGCGTCTGGCGCAGGCCGGCGCGCGGATCTGGGAGGTGCCGGTCAGCTACTCAGGGCGCACGTACGCGGAGGGGAAGAAGATCGGCTGGAAGGATGGTGTCGCCGCTTTCTGGCATATCGTGCGCTGCAACCTCCAGCGCCCCGTGACGCACCGCACATGAGCGATCGACCGTTATGCAGGCTGTTACCCGTTAGGCCGATGCCCAGTCTAGCCACTGTTCCCGGATCGTTGCGCGCCGAAGTTCGGGCGGGACGGCACAGGACCGAGAGGGGATCGGGCGGCCTTTCCAGGGCCGTCGCAGACTGCAAGACAGGTCGCATTTCACGTGTCGCAAAGCGGAATGGCGGCGGTCGGCAATCCTGCTAAGACGTTGTGGCACAGCCGGTTATGGTCGGCGCCCTCGATTGGTCCGCGTGTTGCCCTCCTGATAGCGGCGCCAACTACAACGGCGACTTCCACCTCACCTGGGACCTACGGAGACCACACGCATGAGCAACAAGATTCGCAAGGGTTTCACCCTCATCGAGCTCCTGATCGTCGTCGTGATCATCGGCATTCTGGCGGCCATCGCCATTCCGAAGTTCGCGAACACGAAGGAGAAGGCGTACCTGGCGTCGATGAAGTCCGACCTTCGCAACGTGGTAACGGTTGAAGAGGCGTACTTCAGCGACTTCCAGATTTACACCGCCGGTACCGGCTCGAACCTGGCTGGCGTTGGTGTGCAAATGGCCCCGACGAACTTCGTTCCGTCGGCTGGTGTGACGGTCGTCGCGACTTATACCGCCCCGGGCTGGAGCGCCACCACGACCCACTCGGGCACGACCAAGACCTGCGCGATCTTCATCAATACCCCTGCGATTGCGCCGGCCACGGTCGAAGGCGAGCCGAAGTGCAACTAACCTCGTAGCGATCTCCCACAAGCTTCGAGGTGGAACGGGCGGCGGCCGAAAGGTCGTCGCCCTTTCCGCATTTCGGGATACCGCGGATTGGTACTGAGATTGGCGGTCTGATACGGCGGACGCGGATTGCGCGGGCTCTGCTCGCGGATGACTACGGATACCACGAGGTGGTCAGGTAGCTGTTGAGCGTGAAGCGCAGGGGGTGAAAGGAATGCTTTGCGCTTTGCGCTTTGCGCATTGCGCTACAATGACTCCACCTGCGTTGAGAAGATGATGGTCGCCGTCAGGGGGCCCACTACGTTGTCGCCCCATGAGACGCGCCTTCACGCTGCCGGAAGTCCTGGTCGCCATCCTCGTCTTCGCGGTCGGAATCCTCGGACTGGCCTCGAGCGGCACTTTCATCGCCATTCAGGCGGGTGAGGCGCGCGCCATAACGGAGGGCGCGGTTCTCGCCGGCCGCGTCCTCGATTCCCTCCGGTCCGTCCCCTGCGCCACGGTCACCTCCGGGCAGCGGGTGCAATCGCCGGCTACCGTCCGGTGGACCGCATCTCCGGCCAACCGGACCGTCGCGGTCGATGCCATGCTGGAGCTCACCGGCCGGCGCGGACTCCGCCAGTGGCCCGTCACGGTGCTCCTGCCATGCGAACGTTAGGCCGCGATCGCGCGGGTCAAGGGCGCCGCAGTCCCGGCGTCTCGTTGATCGAACTCCTGGTGGCACTCGCACTCTTCGGCGTCATCGGCGCCGCGACGCTCCGTTCCCTCGATCGGCAGGCACGATTCCACAGCGGAATCCTCGCCATCCTCGAGTCGCGGTCACAGCATGCCGCGGCCCACGAGGCGGTGGCGACCGAACTGCGGGGGGTCTCCACGGCCGCCGGTGATGTCACGCTGATCTCCGATTCGTCGATCGTCTTCAGGCTTCCGGTGGGCGCCGGCGTCGCCTGCGACATCACGGCCGGTACGATCGACCTCGCCCCGGATTCCGTTTCAGCCGGACAGTCCTTCGCCAGGTTCAGGACATCACCGCAGCCCGGCGATACCGCCTGGCTCTTCGACGAAGGCGCCACCGATGCGGCGGCGGATGACGCCTGGGTGGGCCTGCCCGTGACCTCCGCAACCCGCGCCCCCGGTCACTGCCCGGGAAGCCCGTTGCTCGATCCGGTCCGGGACGTCGGGCTCTCCTCCTGGCGGTTCGCCTTCAACGGCGCTCCGCCGCCGTCCACCGTGTCGCCCGGAAGCGCGGTCCGCCTGACGAGAATGGCGCGCTTTGCGCTCTACCGGGGCGGTACCGGCGAGTTCTGGCTCGGCTTCGCCGAGGTGCAATCGGCGACGGGCTCGTGGATCACGATCCAACCAGTCAGCGGTCCCTACCTCCCGTTCAACGCGGCGGCGCCGACCGCAAGCGGCATCGCGCTCAAGGGACGGGACTCGTCAGGCACGCTGCTGGCCGGTCCGGGGGTCCCGGCAGCGATCTCCCTGGCGACGCGCACCCTCACCACGCGAGTGGTCCGGATGGACGGCGTAACGCGTGGACGTTATGCCGATTCGCTCCACTCGCTCATCGGCGTGAGGAACTCCCGATGACTCGGGCTCGATCGCGCGCGACATCACCACACCAGCACCAGTCACCAGCTCCGGCAACACGTACCACCATGCGGAAAGCAGCACCCAGCACTGCGCTTCGTCCCGGCCTCGCGCTGCCGGCGGCGGTCTTCACTCTCGCTGTCATCGCGCTCTTCATCGCCGGCAGCGCCTTCGCCGCCACACAGGAGGCACGTGCCTCCGTGGGCGCGCTCGCAGAACGGCTCGCGCTCGAGGCCGCGGAGTACGGGGCCGCCGCCGTGCTTCGCGATTGGGATCCGGCCTGGAACGTTACCACCCCGATTGGACAGACCCTCGGGACCGTGAGCCACACACTTCCCGGCGGCGCAGCGAGCGTCGTGCGTCTCACTCGCACCAGCGCGACGACGTGGTGGGCCGTGAGCGAGGGAACCGCCGGCGGAACTGTCGTCAGGCGCGCGGCGCGGCGGAGCGTGAACGCGGCCTTCCGCCTCGACCTGCCGCCTGACGCGGTCCAGGCGGCGCTCGGAGTGGCCGATAGCGCGCGCATCACAGGGTCCGGCGCCGTGGTCGGGACGGACAGCGTGGAGTTCCTGGGATCGTGTGCCGGCATGACTCCGGCGCCGACCGCCGGAGTCGCTTCACCCGACACGATGCGTATCGTCGCACCCGGTGCAGGAATCACCGGCACTCCGCCGCTGCTTCCCGACAGCACCATTTCCGCGCGTGTCGCGTCGCTCGCTACAGCGCTCGTCGCCGACATCGTACTTCCGGCAGGTGCGATCGTGACCCCGGCGCCCCTGGTCAGCGCGGGAGTGTGCGACACGTTGGCGGCGCTCAACTGGGGTGACCCGGGCGGGGGCCCCTGCGCCACTCACCTGCCGGTGATCAAGGCGCTCGGCGACCTGACGGTTCGTGGCGGGACGGGCCAGGGGATCATCATCGCGTCAGGCGACATCGTGTTCGAAAGCGGTGCGGTGTTCGCCGGTCTGGTCGTCGCACACGATGACTACGTGACCGGCAGCGGTGGGGGAATGGTTCTGGGCGCCGTGCTCGCGGGCGACGCGCGGCGTGGCCCGGGCGACCATTCGGTCGTCGCAAATGGAGGCCTGATCTGGCGTTCGTCGTGCCGATTGCGTCAGGCCCGACTCGCGGCCGCGCCACCGGTGCGGATCAAAGCCCGCTGGTGGGTGGAGTTTGACTGACGAGCGTCCCGAGCCGGATTCGCGCCGCAACTGACTCGAAAATGGGTCACCGCCAGCCGCGATCACGTCGCTCACGTGACCGCGCTCACGTCGGCGGGAAAGCGCAACACGCGACGCAATCTGCTGTTACTCCCCCTCCCGGGCGGTCGTGTAATGGGCAGCAACGACCAGATGACGCTGGTTCAATCTCTTGGGTCGCCGGCTGTGCGGCGACCCGCGAGTGCGAAGAGGCGTCGAAGGCCTTGCTGATCCACCGCGCATGGCGGAGCGGCTCACTGCTGCAAACGCATTGCGCACCATAGTCGGTGTTCACGCCAGGTCACCGCTTCGGAGATCCTGGTAACCGCAGACCTCTCGCACTCGGCCAACTCGTTATGGCGCTCTTCGGTCGCAAGAAGTCGACAATCGGACTCGACGTCGGCTCAGGACTCATCAAGGTCGCGGTCATCGACCACAGTCGCGGGGAGCCGGAGCTCGCCCGCGTCGTCATCACGCCACTCCTGGCGGATGCCATCGTCGAAGGCGAGGTCATGGACCCCGGCATCGTGACGGACGCAATCCGCATGGCGCTGGAACAGTCCGGCCTCAAGAGTCGAGACGTCGTCACCGCCGTCGGCGGTCGCGACGTGATCATCAAGAAGATCCAGATCGAGCGCGTGAAGGAACAGCAGGCGCGCGAGCTGATGCGCTGGGAAGCCGAGCAGCACGTGCCGTTCGACATGGAGTCGGTGGAGCTGGACTTCCAGATCCTCGATCCGGACGGC
>DATCIJ010000235.1:0-9812 GCA_036507855.1 Gemmatimonadaceae bacterium
CGATCGGGCCGGCTCCCGCGGCACCCACCACCGACCGCACACGAAGGATGGCCGTGAACGCGACCGTGGTGACTCCACCAGCGAGGATCGCACCCACGATGCCGGGCGCTTCTCCATACGCTTCCGGCTTCCAGGTGTGCATCGGCGCCAACCCCATCTTCGTTCCGTAGCCCACCAGCAGCAGCACCCACGCGATCTTCACCCACGGCAGTGACAAGTCCGCCCCCTGTGCCGTCAACGCGACGAATGTCATGTCGCCGGCGCCACCACCGTGAAGGGATGCATATCCCAGGCAGAGCGAGCCGAGGAGCGACAGCGCGATGCCCGTGCCGCCGATGAGCAGGTACTTCCAGGTCGCCTCGAAGGCGCGCGGCGTATCGTTGAAATGAAGCAGCGGGACTGCGGCCAGCGTGACGGCCTCGGTTCCGATCCAGAGGAGCCCCAGGTGCCGGGCCTGATGCCCAGCGCTCATCAGGCCGAGCACCGTCAGGAGCATCGCGACGAACACACGGTTGGGCCGGTCCTGCCGGATGCCGAGATACGACACCGCATACGTCGCGCAGACAAAGAACAGCAGGGAGACTCCGGGCAGCACGGCGCGCGCCAGAGGGTCGAACCCCATCCACTCGTCAGGCGTCACGACTGGCGGACGCACCAGCAGCCACAGGCAGAGCCCAAGGTGAACACCACCGACGGCGGGAAGAAGCCACGGCCTGGTTCGATCGCTCGGCCACAGAGCGGCCGCGACGGCGCCAGCGAGCGGAAGCACGATCAGCAGAACTTCCCTCATTCGCGCAGCGCCGTGAGCTTGCGCGTGTCGAGTGAATCGAACGCGCGTTGGATGCGATCGACGATGATGCCGATGACGAACACGCCCACGGTGACGTCGAGCAGCACACCTGCTTCCACGAGCACCGGCGTGGACTTGATGAGCGTCAGCCCGAACAGGTAGATCCCGTTCTCCAGGATCAGGTAACCGCACACCTGCGCAATGGCCTTCACGCGGCCCACGAGCAGGATGAAGCCTGTGGCCATCGTCGCCATCGCGCCCGGGACCAGGAGCGATCCGCTGTGCTCAGGCAGGAGCGGCAGCCACCGCGCCGCGACCACTGCGCCAACGGTAGCGCCGGCACCAAGCAGCAACGACACTTCGAACCCGATGATCGGTTCGACTTCGCGCTCGATGCTGACCGCGCGCATCGCGCGTCGCAGCAAGCCGGGAATCACAAGTCCCTTGCCGGCGACCGTCGCCAGCGCGACGAGTGCCACGTGCCAGTCGAATTCGCTGACAAGAAAGATCGGCATCACGCCCAGCAACACACCCTGGGCCGACATCGAGCGGATGAGCATCGGCAACCGGCTGCTGCCGAGCGCGACGAGGTTGAGCCCGATCGCCAGTCCAATGAGGACGTTGAGGTTCATGCTCCCACCGATCCGCCCTGCCAGGCCACGAGCAGCGCAAACACACACAGCAATACGGCCGTCAGCAGCAGCAGCGGGACTCTCCGGAAGGCAAAGCGTGCCATCATCGATTCGACCAGCCCGATTCCGAGGGTGGTCGTCAGGACGCCTGCGATCAGCAGCAGGATGCCGGCAATCGGCGTGATAGCGCCAACGGGAAGCACGGACTCCGTGAGCAGAACCGAGAACAGCAGCAGCTTCAACGCCGCCCCGTGCAGGATCACCGCGAGTGGAGGCCCGCTGTGATCGAGCACCATCACCTCATGAATCATCGTCAACTCGAGGTGCGTGTTCGGATCGTCGAATGGCACCCGGCTGTTCTCGGCCAGCAACACGGTGAAGAGGCCCGCCGCCAGCAGCACCACGCCTGCGCCTGGAAACGGCGCGAGCATCGTCGAGAGGGATACGCTCCGTGTCTGCACGCTGAGCGTGAGCATCGCGGCGATCAGCGCAGCCTCGGCGAGGACGGAGAAGCTCACCTCACGCGCCGCTCCCATGCCCTCGAACGCCGATCCCGTTTCCATCGCCGCCCAGGCGGTCGCGAATCGGGCTAGTGCCAGCAGATACAGCAGCAGGACGACATCGCCGCGGAAGCTCAGCGCCGTCCCGACGGCGCCAAGCGGTACGAGCATCGCCGCGGCCATGATGGCGATCCAGGTCACCGCTGGACCAGCCAGGAACGCCGGCGATGTCACGCGACTCTGCACAACGCTCTTCTTCCATAGCCGCGCGAGGTCGTAGTAGAGCTGCAGGACAGGAGGGCCGCGACGGCCGGCCGCCCACGCCTTCACCTTGTTGATGATCCCGGGCAGCAGCGGCGGAAGCAGCAGCCACCACGCAAGACGCGAGAGGAGGTCGAGAACCTCACTCATCGCGGGCCCGCCATCACGGCAATAGCCATCCCGCGGATTCCCATCACGAACCGGACTCCGCCTGGGGAACAGCGGTCGCCATTGCGTCGCTATCGGCAACGGCCTTGAGGATCGCCTCGTCCGGCGCGTTCGAGAGCACCAGGTCGCGCACCGGACCACTCCTCAACATTCTGCCTAACCGTCCCAGGATGTCGAGATGCGCACGCGGCGATGGTGCCACGAAGAAGAACAGGCGGGTCACAGGCACGTCATCGACGGCGGATTCCGTCAGGCGCAGGGGATCGCGCAGGCATATCAGCGCCACGGCACCCGAGTCACGCCCGAGGGAAATGCGAGCGCTGGGGTGCGGCAGGGCAAAGCCGCCGCCAACCGGGGCCATGGTCACTCCCCCGTATGCGGCGAGGCGTTGCACCAGAAGTTGTCGGACGGCCGGGCTCACACCCGGCAGTGCGGATGCAATGCGCTCGACGGTATCCGCCCACTCCGTCGCGCGCACGTTGCGCCATATCCCGCCGACGCGTAACAACTGCTCCACCCTGACGCCGGTCGCGAAGGCTGATCGCTCCGGCGCCAGAAAGCCGACCTGCGACGCGAGTCCGCGGTTTGCCGCCCATTGGACGACCTGGGCGCGGTCGAAGAGGAGCCGGCCGCGATCGAACGTGTGAGGGAGACCCTCGTCGCGGATCCAGCCTTCAATCACCTTCTCCGAAACGCCGAACGACTCGGCGATCTGTATGAGATTCAGGTACATGATGCGGCCGAGCTCATGATCCGGCCATCAGCACGACGATAGCCAGTCCGGCAATGCCGATGAGGAGGTACAGCAGGTACGACTGCACCCCACCGTGTTGCAGCTTTCGCGCGGCCGTGGCGATGCGCACCATCGCATGGCTGAACGGCTCGACAAGGTACCGGAGCACGGTTTCCGGCGTGTGCGTCACCAGGCTCGCTGATGATGGCATTGGCTCGACCGGCAGCCGCGCGTGACGCTCCGGTCGCAGTATGAAGGCAAACCACCCGGTGATGATGCCGGCGAATGACCCGGCCGAGTACTGCATGCGAGCGGTCGGCGCCACATAACCGCAATCCCAGGTCAGGCCGTATCGCAGGCGGCGCCGCGAGCGCTGCACCAACCACCACGCTCCGGCCGAAAAGACAATCGCCAGTCCGACATGAGCCCAGCCTAACGTGAACAGCGGCGCGGGTGTTTCCACGCCCGCCCAGGCGGGTCGCCAGGCGCCCACCGCGGTCGCGATCGAGGGCCAGAACAAGATCGGCGCCAATCCGATCGCGACGCATGCCGCCGCGATGCCGAGCATCGGGCCCCGCATCAGCCAATCGCTCTCGTGCGCCCGGTGCGCCTCCGGTGAGCGCGCGACACCGAGGAAGACCACGCCACATGCTTTCACAAAGCACGCCAGCGCCAGCGCCCCCGTCAGGCCAAGCAGCACGACCGCCGGGATTGCAGCCCATGTCGATGGCGCGCGAGAGATGGCGGCATCGAAGAGACCGAGATACACGAGCCATTCGCTGACGAATCCGTTGAGCGGAGGCAGGCCACAGATCGCAACAGCTCCGAGGCAGAAGAGTCCGGTTGTCCACGGCATCGACTTCCACAGTCCGCCGAGCCGGCTCATCTCCCGGGTCCCCGTGGCGTGAAGCACGGAGCCCGCACCGAGGAATAGCAGCGACTTGAACAGACCGTGGTTCCAGACGTGCAACAGGCCGCCGGCGAGCGCCAGTCGTCCCCACGCGGCATCATCGTGGTCCGCCGCGACAAGTGCGAAACCGAGCCCGATGAGGATGATTCCGATGTTCTCCACGCTGTGATATGCCAACAGGCGCTTGAGATCGTGCTGGCCCAGCGCGACCGCGACGCCAAGCACGGCGCTCGCCACGCCGAGCGTCACTACCACCCAGGCGGCGCCCTCCGGCAGTGGCATCCAGCCGCTGAAGCGCACCAAGCCGTAGATCCCGAGCTTGATGGTCGCACCTGAGAGAATGGCCGACACGTGGCTCGGCGCGTTCGCGTGCGCCGACGGCAGCCAGACGTGCAGCGGAAAGACGCCCGCCTTGATACCGAACCCGAAGAGAGCAAGCCAGAAGAGCGGCGCGACACCTTTCGCCGCTCCCATGGGTCCCAGATCCCAGCTTCCGGTTCGGCCTGCCAACGTCGTGAAGAAGAGAAAGAGGGCGAGCACCGCCACATGCGACACGGCGAGATAGAGCCATCCCGCCGCGCGGGCATCGCGACGGCTGCGGTCCAGGGTGATCAGGAAGTAGGAGCTGAGCGTGAACAGCTCCCAGCCCACCAGGAAATGCAGGCCGTGCGAAGAGAGGAGCACGAAACCCTGGCTCAGCATCAGCATGCTCCACCAGACCCGCCCCGTGCGCGCCGAGCGTGGGTGCGCGCGATCGGTCCAGTAGGAGCGCGAGTACACGGCTCCCGCAGCTCCGATCACACATAGCAGGGCGAGGAATAGCGCACTCACTCCGTCGAGCCGCAGGTGCATTCGGTCGCCGGCGATCACTGCGGCGCTCCGCCACTCCCACTCGCCACCGTGAATCAGGATTCCGATCGCCGCCGCCATCGCGGCGGTTGCGGCCACGAGGACTGACGCGAGCCAGAGGCGCGGCGACGAACGACCGGTCAGGACGGCGACGAGAATCGCGATCGCGGCGATCCCGATCATGACGCCAGTGGTCATCGATCGAATGCGCGACTGGACATCTCAATGCGGTAATCGCGCACTGTCCAGGTCAGGTAGGCGGCCTCGCCTGCGGATACGAATCGTCGACGGAAACTCATTGACGAGCCGTTCAATACGATGCTATCGTACAGTGCATCTTACGCCCAGTCAAGCAGTTCACGCGTGGATGACGTCTGGAGCGGTTGGTTCGCATTCTGTCGCGGGCCTGATCATTGGTCGCCTGTCCGGCGAGTTCGCACGGCAGCAGCGGAGGTTACATGCCTGGCTCGAAGGCACCCGAGGAGGAACGGCGTCATCAGATTCTCTCCGCGGCGTACCGGGTCGCGGGGGAGCAGGGTCTCGCTGAAACGACGATTCTCCAGGTCGCGGCTGCCGCCGGTGTGAGCCCAGGGCTCATCATCTTTCATTTCAAGAGCCGCCGCCAGCTCCTGCTTGCTCTGCTCGAGGAATTGCTGGCGACAACGACCGTGCTCAAAGCCGACGCCGCTATCGCACCGTCATCCACGGCCGAGGCGAGGCTTCTGGCGGTGCTCCGGCAGGAGATCCAGCGGCTCACGAGCGAACCCGATCGTATCCGGCTGACGTTCGACTACTGGATGGCCGGTATGCGCGATGACGCCACGCGAAGGAGGCTGAAGGCGGAGTTTGCCCGCTACCGGGAGGCATTCCGGCCGCTGGCGGAAGCGGTTCTTCAGGCGCACCCGGACCGGTTCCCCGGCGTGACGGCGGATGGGCTGGCCGGGCTCAGCGTCAGTCTGATCAAGGGATGCGCCGTGCAGTCGATGATCGATCCCGATCATTTCGACGTCAACGAGTATTTCACGGCCGCCGTCGGCCTGCTGGCGGGCGCCGGGAGCGGGGTGCCCGCCCCGGGGCAAGCCCGGGGCGCTGCCCGATTGAGTGCTCCATCGGCTTAGCTGGAACCTGGCGCGAGAATTCCGGTAACTCCTGCTCCCTGGTCGGGCTCGCGGGGCACTTCCTCGCACTGGCGCTCCGTTTGCCGCGCACGCGAGATTTCAGCCGATCCCGAACACAACGACACTTTGCTTCTCGAGGAGCAATAGCAGATGCGACGGAACGCTTTAGTTGTTGGCGCCCTCTCCCTCGTCTTCGCGGCGTCGATCGCGCAGGCGCAGGACAAGCCGGACTTCTCCGGCTCGTGGACCCGTGTGGTAGACCCGAACGCGCCGGCTCCGGGTGGTCGTGGTGGCGGCCGCGGTGGCCTCGGCATGGCGGCGACCCTGACCCAGGACGCCAAGACCCTCACCATCACCCGCACCACGCAGGCCGGTGAGGTCAAGACCGTCTACAACCTGGACGGCACGGACAGCAAGAACACGATGACCATGGGCGGCAACTCCGTGGAGCAGGTCTCGAAGGCCGTGTGGGACGGCGCCAAGCTCGTGATCACGACCAACTACACCGTGGGCGAGAACGCCATCACCACCACGCAGGCGTTCACGCTCGACGCGTCCGGTCAACTCGTTGTCTCGGTGACCGCCTCGGGTCGGGGCGGCGGTGGGCCGATGACCACGACGACCACGTACAAGAAGGGCTGATTGCGGAATCAGAGGGCCCGGGAGAGTCACCTCCCGGGCTCTGTTCATTTCAGGCACTCCATGACGAACCGCCGGATCGCGCTTTCGCTCATAGGGCTCATCGGCCTGACCGCGCCCGCGCGTGCGCAAAGCGCCGAGGCGATCTTCGCGGGCGGATGCTTTTGGGGCGTGGAGTGGGTGTTCGAACACATGAGAGGCGTGACCGCAGTGGTCTCCGGCTACAGCGGCGGCACGGTGGCCAATCCCACGTACGAAGTCGTCGGCACCGGCACCACCGGCCACGCCGAGTCGGTTCGGGTGACCTACGATCCGTCGGTGGTCTCGTACCGGCAGCTTCTGGAAGTCTTCTTCCGCGTTGCTCATGACCCGACTACGCGTGATCGCCAGGGTCCCGACGTCGGGTCCGACTATCGGGCAATCGTCTTCGCGCGCGACAGCGCACAACTCCGCGAGGCATCAGCGTACGTCGCCGAACTGACCTCGCGGCGCGTGTTCGCCGGCCCGATCGTCACGGAGCTTCGACTTCGCCAGCCATTCTATCCGGCCGAGTCGTACCATCAGCGTTATGCGGCGCTGCATCCGACTGATCCGTACATCGTGTTCAACGACGCGCCCAAAGTGAAGCGCCTGCAGCAGCTGTTTCCAGGGCTGTTTCGCGCACCCTGAGCCTCTTTTCATAGCCGGGACCAATCGGGCCTCTGGCGCCCAGTGCCGGAGGTCGCGAGATTCGTCGCGCTTCTGACCTACCCCAATCCCGTTCTCGAAGCGCACTCATTGAGTCATTTCCCGATCCCGGGCCCCGCAGTCCGTCTCATGCGGCGGATTACCGTGTTGAGCGTCGTCGCCTGGAGCGGATTCGAGTTCAACGCTGTTCCCGCATGGCGCACGGCGGCAGAGCTCAAGCACCCACCGCTGCTGAAGAACGCCTCCACCCTGCCGGGCACCGTGGAGGTGACGATCACCGCCGCGGCGACTCGCCTGACGTTGAAGCCCGGCGTCACCACTGAAGTCCTCGCATACAACGGAAGTTCACCAGGACCGACGCTCGAGCTCACCGAAGGCGATCGGGTCATCGTCCACTTCCGCAACGACCTTCCCGAGCCCACAACTGTCCACTGGCACGGGATCCACCTTCCCGCCAGTCAGGATGGGAGCCCTTTCGATCCTGTGCCCGCCGGCGGCCGGCGCGACTACGTATTCACGATTCAGCGCGGCACAGCCGGCACGTACTGGTACCATCCCCACCTGCACCACCGCACGGGATACCAGATAGCGAAGGGGCTCTTCGGCGCGATCGTCGTCCGCGCGCCCGACGACCCGCTGCCGAAGTCGATTACCGAACGGTTGCTGATTCTCGCCGACAACCGGTTCCAGCCGGATGGGTCGATCGATCTCCCCGATCCGAGCTCGATGCCGGGGCGGATCGACGAAGAGAATGGACGCGAGGGCGACGTGCTCTTCGTGAACGGCCAGCTCAAGCCCACGCTGACCATTCGCGCTGGTGAGGTCCAGCGCTGGCGCATCATCAATGCCTCGGCCGCGCGCGTCTACCGGCTGGCGATCCCCGGCCAGACCTTCCTGCACGTGGGCAGCGACGGCGGGCTCTTTGAGAGACCGATCGAGGTGAGCGAGTTGACTCTCGCGAACTCCGAGCGCGTGGAAATCCTGGTCCGGGGCACCGGTGCGCCGGGAAGCCGGAAGACTCTCCAGACGCTTGCGTACGATCGCTATATCCCTCAAACGCGACCGAAAGACTGGAACCAGGCGCGCGACCTGCTCACGCTGCAGGTGAGCAGTGAGGCTCCCCTCGCCGCGGTAACGATCCCGACAACGCTTCGCCCAATCCCGCCGCTCGACACGTCCAGGGCAACCGCGCGTCGCGTAGTCTCGTTCAGCCAGGGGATGATCAACAACCAGCATTTCGACTTCAAGCGCGTCGACATCACGACGAAACTCGGCGCCACCGAGATCTGGAAGGTCGAGAACCTCGTTGGCATGGACCACCCATTTCACCTGCACGGGTTCCAGTTCCAGGTCATAGAGCGCAACGGACAGCCGGAGCCGTACCGGAGCTGGAAGGACGCCGTGAACGTGCGGAGGCAGGAGACCGTGCGCCTCGTCGTCCGGTTTGATGATTTCCCCGGAAAGTGGATGTTCCACTGCCACATCCTCAACCACGAAGATCAGGGGATGATGGGTATTCTTGAAGTCAAACGTTAGGCATGGAGGACGGATGACATCTCTCGGACGGTTGTCGCGGCTCGCCGCATTCATGGTGCCGGTGCTGGTGCTCGCGGGTTGCGAACGGGCGGACGCGGATGACAGCGACGGCGGGCCGACGCTGGCGACGACGGCGGATACGATCGCGTTCGGCCGGGACCTGATCGTTCACCACGGTTGCGGCGACTGCCACGGCGGCGGCGACAACCCGGCGGCGCCGGTGTGGCTCTCGGGCTATCGCCACCCCAACGACAGCCTGTTCACGCTGTTCAAGATCTACGTGCCCGACGGCACGATGTTCCTGACGCGGCCACGCAACCTGACCCCGGACAACGAAACGGGAACGGGCCGTTTCAGCGAGCGACAGATCTTCAACGCCCTGCGCTATGGGTTGCGACCGGGCGAAACGCCCGATGTCGACATCACCTCGTCGACACCAGGGCAAGGCAACTTTCCGGAGAACCCGAAGTATCTCGCGCCACCGATGCCGTGGCCGGCTTTCCGCCACATGACGGACACGGACCTCAAGTCGATGGCGGCGTACATCAAGCGCGGACTGAAGCCGCAGACTAACAAGGTGGAACCGAGCGAGGGGCCGCCCGATTTCTGGGCTGGTCTCTACATGCAATTCTATGGGGCCTCGGTCATGACCCCCGCGTTCCCTACGGCGCAGGAAACAGCGCAGCCGCCGCAGTAGCGGCTGGCGAAGCGAGAACAGAACGCGTGCACGGAGAGTCCGGTCTCCGTGCACGCGCTGTACTGCACACCTGCAACGAGCTAACGCGGTCCGACGATTCGCGTCGTCTGCAGCTTCATCGTTGTCCCGGCGGGCAGGACGCCTTCGACGTCGCCCATGCCAAGCGAGATGACCGTGCCCGCAGCCGCGCCGAGCGCGCCGCCGATCAGGATCTTGTCGAGGTCACCGCCGCTGAGGATGCCGCCTAACACGGCACCCGCTGCGGCACCGATGCCCGCCTTCCTCAGCGTCT
>DATCIJ010000236.1:0-15798 GCA_036507855.1 Gemmatimonadaceae bacterium
CGGCGTGGAACAGTGCCTGCTTGCGCAGCTCCATCGGTTCACGCTCGTTCATCGCGATCGCAATCAGCCATGTGCCGCTGGCCGCGCCGCGCTGGTTGGCGACCGAGAAGAGCACGCGTTCCTTGAGGTCGCGATCCGTGAGGCGGGCATACAGATCACGGAGGAACGCCGTGGACGACGTGTCGCGACGGTTGCCGAGCCAGAAAATGGCCTGCTCGCGAGCACCCCTGGACGCGTTGTCGCGCTGGGCGATGTCGAGCAGGATCTGCGACGCGCGCTCGCTCCGAGTGTTGGAGAGGGCGAAGATCGCCTTCTCCTGGATAGCCGGGTCGTTGGAGTTGGCCGCCATTTCCGCGAGGAGATCCACAACACGCGGATCGCGTACGTTGCTGAGCCAGAACACCGCTTGTTCGCGGACATCGGGCGCTGGATCCTCCCGCGCCACCTTGAGCAGGATGTCGACGACGCCCGTCTGGCGCTTGTTGGCCAGGATGAACACCGCCTTCTTGCGCAGTCCGCGTGAGCAGTCGTCTCGACGCGCCAGCGTGCGCTCCAGGATCGGCACCGCCGCCTCGGAGTTCATGTTCATCAGCGCGTTGAGCGCCATGATGCGCTCATCGTTCTCGTCGTTCTCGTCCGGGCAGGAGCGAATCTGTCCGCCGCCCTGCGTCGTTGCCGTGGACGACGAGGCGGAGGACGAGGACGCGGTGGCGACGAGCTCGCGGGCGCAGTCTTCGTTGCCGCGGCGAGCCAGTTCCCCGCAGATCCTGATGCGCAGCGAGCCGGCGTCGTTGCGGTTGGCGTTCGACGTCGGGTAGAGCCGGTTCAGGTCAACCAACGATGTCAGAGCCGACGAGAGGCTGCTCGAGCCTCCCGTGCGGAACAGGGCGTAGGCCCTCCAATACAACGCCTCCGCTGCGTGGGACGTCTTCGGATACCGCTCGGCGAGCCGTGCGAACCGCTGGGCGGCATCGCGGAAATCGCCATCCTCGAGAACGCGCTTCGCGACCCGGAGCGCGGAGTCGGCCTGAAGCTCGGTCTCACTGCCGAGCTTTGCCGGGATGACGATTACCGAAGTCGCAATCGCGGAAGGCGCATTCGCAGGGGGCACGAGTGCTGGTGCGCCAATCGCGACCGCCGCGCGCGCCTCGCGAACCGCCGCGGCCTGCGACGCGAGCACCAACGGCGTCGCGAGCATCGCAATGCCGGAGAGAGGGAAGTAACGGTACATGGTCTTCATTGGTGATAGTGCCTCAGGTGCCGCTCGGGAAACCGGCGGGAATGGTGGAGCGAATGCGGGTGAGCACCTGCTCACGATTGATCGCGCGATCGACCATGGCGCGATCTTCCGCCGGGGCATTGGGGTCGAGTTGGACGATCTGCGCGAGGACGTACTCGAGGTCCTCGAGCAGCTGGCGACGGCTGGCGACCTCGCCAGCCGGTGAATCCATCAGGAGGCGCGTGCTCGCCAGCAGGTCGCGCGCCCATCGCCGCATGGCCACGTCGCTTTCGGCCCGCTCGTCCTTGCGAAAGGAGGTAAGCAGCGCTTCCACCGCGGTCAGGTGCTGGACGGAGGCGACGTCGTAGGTCGCGCTGCGGATCGCGGAGTCCGTTGCGGCCGGCAGTGAGGCGACGACCGCGGGTGTCACGGCATCGGGACCGCGCATCCAGTATCCGAGTCCGATGCCCGCACCGATCAGGAGCGACGCGGCGATGGCGTACCTGACGGGGGAGATCCTGCTTCCGATGTGCCCGGCGACCGGCGCCGGGCGAGCGGCGCGCGTGCGCGTGATCGCGTCCCACATCTCGTTGCGCGGGACCTCCGCGGGCGGGCGATGATAGTCCGCCGCGTGCTCTTTCAGCCAGGCTTCGAAACGTTCTTCACTCATGCGATCCATGCTCCCGCGAAGTCCGCCAGGACCTCGCGCAACCGGGCGCGGGCCCGGAACAACTGCGCCTTCGACGTGCCCGACTGGATGCCGAGCACCTCACCGATTTCCTCGTGGGTGTAGCCCTCGAGGTCGTGCATCAGGAACACCGCCCTGTAGCCGGGCGGAAGATCCTCGATCGCCCTGTGCAACCGATCCTTCAGGTCCGGATCGGCATTCCGATCCCGCCTGCCTAACGATTCGGCGGCGTCCAGAGCCACCTCGCGCGTTCGCAGGCGCCGGATCGAGCGGATGCCGTTCAGCGCGACCGACATCGCGATCGTGTAGAGCCATGTGCCGAACGACGCCTCTCGGCGGAACGTCGGCAGCCGGTCGAACGCGCGAATGAAAGCCTCCTGGGTGAAGTCCCTTGCCAGGTCATCATCCCCCGCCACGCGATAGGCGAGGCGGTACACCCGGTCGACGTGGGCGTCATACAACGCGCGCTGTGCGGCGGGATCGCCCTCGATGGCCCGGGCGATGAGTTGGGATTCGGACACTGGGTCGGGTTCGGGTACTTCGGCCCCCCTCTTGCTGAGCCGCCCTTCTGACACAGGCCCAGCGGGGAGGGTTTCGTGGGAATAACCATAGCTGCGTACTGCGTACTGCTTACTACGCCTGGTTACCTGGATGCTGGTGCTGGGCCAGGCTGGGCTGGTGCTACCGGATAACCCCTTTGCGCTTTGCGCTTTGCGCTCTGCGCTCCGTAGTTTCTTCCGATGCCAACCCCATCGGCTGCGCCGGTACCGGGTCAAACGCCTCACGGCCCGACGTCACCCCCCGGTGTGATGTGGCGGTGGGCGGCTGTCCTGGCGACCGCCCTGATCATTCTCGCCTTCGGCGCGCCAGAGGGAATCACGACCGAGTCGTGGCGCCTGTTCGCGATCTTCGCCGCCACGATCGTCGGGTCCATCGTCCAGCCATTGTCCGCGGGCGCCATTGTCTTCCTTGGCGTGTGCGCCATCGCGGTGACCGGGACCATGACGCCGGCCGATTCACTGCGGGGCTACGCCGACCCGATCGTCTGGCTGGTCCTCTGTGCGTTCTTCATCGCGCGCGGCGTCCTGAAGACCGGACTCGGGCGGCGCATCGCGTTCGTCTTCATCCGCGCCCTCGGCAAGCGGTCGTTAGGCCTCTCCTACGCGCTCGTGTCCACGGACACCGTGCTGGCCACGATCATTCCCTCCAACAGCGCCCGGGCCGGCGGCATCCTTTTCCCGGTGGTGCGCAGCCTGGCCGAGGCGTACGACTCCACGCCCGGCCCCACGGCGCGGCGCCTCGGCGCCTTCCTCATGGTGACGTCGTACCAGTGCGACCTCGTCGCCTGCGCTATGTTCCTCACCGGCCAGGCGTCGAACGTGCTCATCGCGAAGTTCGCGCTCGACGCGGCGGGCTACGAGATATCGTACGCCAAGTGGATGCTCGGTGGCATCGTCCCGGGTCTCGTCGCGCTGCTCGTGGTACCGCTGCTCATCTATCGCATCTACCCGCCCGAGGTGAAGCACACGCCTCACGCGACCGAGTTCGCCAACGAAGAGCTGCAGAAGCTCGGTCCGATGTCGCGCGACGAGCGCATGATGCTTCTGGTCTTCCTGCTCGTGGCCGGGCTCTGGATCACCCAGGCGTGGCACAGCATCCATTATGCGGTGGTGGCGCTGGTCGGGGTCGCGGTGCTGCTCCTCACCCGCGTCCTCGATTGGGATGATGTCATGTCGCAGCGGCCCGCCTGGGACGTGTTCATCTGGTACGGCGGACTGGTACGGATGGCAGAGGCGCTTGGGGAGACCGGTATTACCAAGCGGTTCGCCGAGGTCGTGGCCGGATATACCGTCGGCTGGGAGTGGTGGGCCGCGCTCAGTGTGCTGCTGCTGATCTACTTCTACGCGCACTACGCCTTCGCCAGCATCACCGCTCACGCGACGGCCATGTTTACGCCGTTCCTGGTGGTCACGCTTGGCGCGGGCGCGCCGGTCACGCTGGCGGTGCTGGGGCTGGCGTACTTCTCGAACCTCAGCGCGTCCCTCACGCATTATGGCACGACGCCGGCACCGATCTTCTTCGGGGCGCGGTACGTGACGCAGCGCGAGTGGTGGCGAATAGGGCTTGTCACGTCGCTGGTGACGATCCCGATCTGGGCAGTATTTGGCATTACGTGGTGGAAGATTCTGGGATGGTGGTGATCGAGCGCAAAGCGCAAAAGCGCAAAGCGGCGACCCAGCTCCTAGCCCCAGTTCCAGCAACGCGCCCTGGCACCCAGAACTACCAACTCAGCTGATGTCTCTTCCCCGCAGCAACACTTCGCCGACTCTTGTCGACATGCTCGAGACTCCCGCCGCGCTGGTCGATCTCGATCGGCTCGCGCACAACCTCGATCGCATGGCCGCGTACTGCGTGCTGCACGGTCTCGCGCTCCGGCCGCACGCCAAGACACACAAGGCGCCCCGGATCGCCGCCGAGCAGCTGCGCCTGGGCGCGGCCGGGCTCACGTGCGCCACGCCGCGCGAGCTGGAGGTGATGGCGGACGTCTGCTCCGATCTCCTGCTGGCACATCCGCCCGTCGGCGCCGCGAAGCTTCGGCGGGTCCTTTCCCTCGATCGCAACGTCCGCCTGACCGTGGCCATCGACTCCATCGATGCCGCGGAGCCGCTGGCCGAGGCGGCCGACGCCGCCGGCCGCGAGGTGGACGTGTACGTGGAAGTGGACGTGGGTATGCGGCGGGTGGGCGTCACGACGCCTGACGAGGCGCTCGCGGTTGCCCGGCGATTGCGGTCGCTCGCGCCACTCACCTATCGGGGCATCCTGTTCTATCCGGGCCACGTGCGCCAGCACCTCTCCCGACAGGACGAGGCCCTGGCGCGGTTGCGGAGCGATCTGGCACGCTGGCTGGCGACGTTAGGCGACGCCGGCCTCGCGCCGGCGGTCGTCAGCGGCGGCTCGACGCCCGCCGCCTGGCGGATGCACGAGGTGACCGGCGTGACCGAAGTCAGGCCGGGCACGTACGTCTACAACGATCGGGCCACGGTCGAGCTGGGCGCGTGCGGCTGGGAAGACTGCGCCCTGACGGTGCTGGCCACGGTGATCAGCACTGCCGTCCCCGGCCAGGCCGTGGTGGATGCCGGGAGCAAGGCGTTAGGCAGGGAGCCGCTGCCCGCCGGCGACGAGGCGGGCTACGGATGCCTGCTCGACCGTCCCGGGATCCGCGTCGTGCGCATGTCCGAGGAACATGGCATCCTCGACCTGCGCGGGAGCGACTGGCATCCGCGCGTCGGTGACGTGGTGCGCATCGTGCCGAACCACGTGTGCATCGTCGTCCACCTCAACGACGTGATCGTCGGCGTGCGCGGCGCCCTCGTGGAGGCGTCGTGGCCCGTCAGCGCGCGGGGGCGTGTTCCGCTGCCGGGTGCAGCATCGTAGCCGGCACCAGCGCTTCGACGCGCAGGGTCACCTCGTCGCCGATGGCCCACAGCAACGGATTCAGGCGACGGATACCCCTGGCCGTGCCAATCGCGTGCGGGCGGCGCGGCACCATGAACTCGGCGCTGAGCCGGCGAGCCGAACCTGACGCCTTCTCGTCATCCACCGAGGCGGAAACGCTCCGCTCCAGACCGCGCAGCGAGAGCTTGCCCCGCACGTCCCAGACGCCATTGCGCCGCGTGACGCGTTCGCTCTCGAAGCGAATCACGGGATGACGAACGGAGTCCAGGAATCGCAGGCCCCGCAGGTGACGGTCACGCAGTGAGATTCCCGTGCGCACTGAATTGCCTTCGACCTCGATCGAGAGGGAGGCCTCGTCCGCCCCCGAACATGGAACCGTGACGGTTCCTGTGACGACGGCGAAGGAACCGCGAACGTGCACCAGACCGAACCAGGGCACACTGAATGACACGCGGGTGTTGTCCGCGTCGAGCTTGAAGGACGTCGGAGTATCCATCAGTCGTTGGGCGCGCCGCGATTGATCCAGTTCACGATCGTCTGGATCTGGTTAGGTGTGAGGGGACCCGATCCGAGCGGCATGCGTGCGAGTCCCAGGCGGCGCGCCGCGTCGTCGCGGATGGCGATCACCATCCATGAATTCGCCGCGTCGCCGGGTCGAACGAGCACTTCGCCGGGGCGCACCTGCGAAGGACGGTCCACGAGCGCGGCCCAGGCCGAATCCCGGGTCAGGTACAGACCGGCCTGGTGCGACGTCTCGGAGTGACAGCCGCCGATGCTGCAGCGACGCTCGATGATCGGCAGGATATCGCGGTGGAACTGGGCGGCTTCCACCACCACGTCAGGCAGTCCGCCGGTCGGTGTGACCACGCCCTCGAAGTCGGCGCATCCGGCGACCAGCGCGGCCAGCAGGAATGCGCGCCTCATTGCCGCACCACCCATCGACCCGAGACCCGCCCCGTCAGGAGGCTTCCCGGGGCGTAGAACACTTCGCCGCCGGCGTAGACGCCCCGGCGCACCCGCCATGACGCACCAAGCGCCCCGTGCGGCCGGAAGGCTCTCAGCTCCAGAATCGGATGGTCCGAGTCGCGCTCACCAGTGAACGTGAGCACACCGATGTCAAAGCGGGTCCGGTCGACGCGCGCCCCGAGCATGGCATAGGCGTGCGCTCCGCCGGTGCCTAACGCGCGCGACGCGACGACCTCGCCGCCGACCAGGCGGGGCTCGAACCAGTCGTCACTCTCTCGACCGTGGCACACGGTGCCGTAGTACAGCTCCAGGTCGGACCCCTTGCCCAGCATTTCTCGCGTCGAGCAGGTCATCGCGCCGCGGACGCGCCCGAAAGTCGCCCAGGCGCGCGGCGCGAGGCTGAACGCGCCGGCTCGTACCGCGGGGCCCGTGATGGCGAGGCTTCCCAGGTTGGCCTCCACGTCGAAGACCCGCATTGGCGGGATCCAGCTGGCTTCAGCGCGCCACGACCCGATTCGCAGCGAAGCCCGTGGACGGGGGAAGAACGGCGCCAGGTTCGTGGACTCTGGCTTGTCGATCGATGGCCGGCGCTGCGCCTTGTCGAGACTCGGGACGTGCGACACTTCGAGCGAGAACGAGAGGCGCGACTCGTCAGGCGCGAATCCCGCGGGGGAAAAGGCCATCGCCGCCGAGTAGAACGCCAGCAACCGGCCTTCCGGATCGGAAAAGACATGCCGCTCGATGACGCGCTCCTGCGCGGCCACGGCGCCCGACGGCGCGCACAGCAGCCACGCCGCCGCTGCGAGTCCAAGGGTGATGTACCGCTGTCGACACGTGTAAAGCTCTGCCCCCACCATCGGCAACGGTACACCCCCGGAAGTGCTCAGGACCCGGCCAACTTAACGAACGACTACCTGTCCGCTCATTCCTGCATGGATCGTGCAGGTGTAGGCGAAGTTGCCGGCCGACCCGAACGTGCGGCTTACAGCGGTGGAATAGCCGCCGGTGCTGATGCTGGCGGGCGCACCCGACGTGTTCGTGAACGTTACCGTATGCTCAAGAGCGCCGAACGTCCACGTCACTGACCCACCGCGCAAAATCGCGACGTTCTTCGGTGTGAAGACATAATCGCCGGAGCTGGCGATCACGCTCGCGTCGCTGGGCAACGTGCCCGAGACACTCACCGAGACGGTCGCGGTCTTCGTCACCGCGCCCATCGTCAGCGACACGTTCACCGCCGTGACCCCCTGCGACAGCGCCAGAACGACGCCCTGTCCATCCACTTCGGCGATGGCTGCCTGCGCGACGGTGAACGTTGGCGTGCCTGGATTCGCGATCACTGCGTTCTGCGTGTCGAACGCGGAGACGGTGATGGTCTGCGTGTTGCCCGCGCCGATGTTGATGGTCGTGACGTTGGTGCTTATGGAGCCGAGCGTCTGCTGATTGCCGGGCGGTGGCGGAGGACCGGTAGTGCCACCGTCATCGCTGCCCCCTCCTCCGCAGCCGAGCAGCGCCGACGTGACGACAAGGAAGGCCAAACGATTGACTTGCATGTGCGCCCCTCCGGGATGGTCAGAGACAGAGTCCGCCGTGATGCACATGGTGGACGCCTACGGGCGGATGCTAAGCAGGTCTATCGCTGGACGATACCGTTCCACGGCCAAGGCTGCCTGAACGCCGGTGAACAGCGGGAATACGACGGCGAAGTTCGCTAGTGCCGTCCAACTTGTTTCGCCAAAGGGCGCAGAGTCGCGAGCCGGCTTGGAACCAACTTGGCACGATTAGTTGGAACGTCACTAGGCGTCCATCAGTTCCCGAACGCGTTTCCGGTAGCTCTTCCCCGACTGCAGGCGCGTTCCGTCGGCCAGTACCAGAATCCAGTCGCCCTGAAACCAGGGCTGGAATTCGCGAATCCGTTCGATGTTCACGATGATCGACCGATGGATCCTGATGAACCGTGACGCGGGAAGTCGTTGTTCGATCTGCGCCATCGTCGCGCGGTGATCGTGAATCGTCCTGCCGACATGGAGACGGACGATATCATCGGCGGCCTCGATCCAGTCGATGTCGGCGACACGGAGATACAGCACGCGGTCGCCCGACCTGATGGCCAGCCGCTCCGATCCCGTCGGCGACAAACGTTCCAGCGCCTCGGCCAGTGGACGGCCGCGGTTGACCGCCGACCCGGAACGAATCAGCCCAATCACGCGATCAATCGCGCCGTTGAATCGCGCGCGATGAACCGGCTTCAGCACGTAGTCCAGCGCGTGAACTTCGAAGGCATCCACCGCGTGCTGGTCATGCGCGGTCACGAACACCACCGGCGGCATGCGATCCGGACCGATGGCGCGCACAACCCCGAGTCCGTCGAGCTCAGGCATCTGCACGTCCAGCAGCACCAGATCCGGCCCGAGTGCGCGGATTCGCTCGACCGCCGTGCGACCGTCTCCGCATTCGTCGACGACCTGCACGTCGCCGCGATCCTCGAGCAGCGCGCGGAGATGGCTTCTCGCCACCGGCTCGTCGTCGACCACCAGCGCGCGGATCCTGGCGTCGGTCATGCGCCGACGGACTCGCGTGGCCAACGCGGCTCCGTGTGGAAGGGGATCTCGACGGTCACGTTGAATCCGCCGCCCGGATGAGGACCGGCCTCGAGCCGTTGGTCCGTTCCGTACAGTGAGGCCAGGCGCGCGCGGGCATTACCCAGTCCGACGCCCTCTGACAGAGGCTCCGAACCGCGTGTTCCGACGCCATCATCGCGCACCTCGAGCAGCAGCATGCCGTTGTGTCGTCGCACCGAAATGTGAAGGTGACCGGCCGCCACGCGCGGCGTTATCCCGTGCTTGATCGCGTTCTCGACGAGAGGCTGCAAGAGAAGGCTCGGCACCATCGCCTCCCGCGCGGCAGGGTCTATGTCGAAACGCACCGACAGGCGATCGGAGAAGCGGACCAGCTGGATATCGAGGTAGTGGCGCAGCACTTCCAGTTCGCGATCGAGCCGGACCTCCTGCTCGCCCGCGGTGCCCAGCGAAAAGCGCAACAACTCGCTCAAGCCGTTCACCATGCGCTCGGCCGATGGCGGATCGCGATGGACGAGCGCCGTGATGGTGTTCAGGGTGTTGAACAGGAAATGCGGCTGAAGCTGCAATCGAAGCGCCTGGAGCCTGGCCTGGTCGAGTCGCGCCTGCAGTTGCTCACTCTCGCGCGCGGCCTGGGAGAAGCGGCGGGAGAGCCGCTCCTGCCAGTGCGCCGCGTACGTGGCGACCGCTCCCGCGCACGCCAGCAGAAGGATCTTCGCGCCCTCGTCGAGAAGCGACACGGCGCCCGAGCTGCTGGCCGCCACGGGACTGAGCACCGTCGTCAGACGGCCGGACACGAGGAACGCCGTCATCAACAGTGCGTATTCAGCCACGACGAGCGCCGAGACCCACGCTGCTTTGCGAGTGGAGGAGGCGACGGGGAGCGCGGCGAGAATGACGAAATACGCGGCCACGATCGGGGCCTTGAGCGCCATCCCGGGTGAGTACGCGATTCCGTACGCCGCGACGATCGCCGTGACGGCGGTGATGTCGACGATCGAGTTGGCGACCGACAGCCAGCCGGGCAGGCGATCGCGATGGTAGAAGATCCGGTGCTGGCCGACGGTCCAGGACACCATCACGGCGAGCAGCCACGCGTTCACGACGTTGAGTGCGCGCGGCAGCGATGGAGCATAGGCGAGCGCCGCGCCGCAAAGCAGCCCCAGGACGACCAGCCTGACCGCATTCAGCAATCGCTCGGCACGATCGCGCTCCGTCGCCAGCAGTCGCTGCTGGTGATCGTTGTCGGGGCGTCGAACGGAGTCGAGGACCACTGGATGGCGGATGGCGGATGACGGATGACGGATGACGGATGACGGACGAACTTGCCGAATTCGCGTGCGACCCGGAAGCATCCCCCGTCAACGTGCTCGCGACTTCGCGGCCTGCACGGCGGGACACTGTGGCCCGTGGTCCGCGCAATACCAGCCGTGGCGGTCATGGAAGACCTGATGCTTGCCCGGCCGGCGCTCGAACTGAACCACGAAAATCGCCTTTACCTTGGACCGGTCACCAGCGGCCGCCCGTGCGTCGACGGCTTCGACAATCACGTGCTCGGGAAAAAGGTCGAGTTGGTTCACGCTTCGCTGAGAGATGAACGAGGTGTCTTGCTTTGAAGGTAACGATCCGGTGCCCATCATTCTCCAGCCCCCTACCGCACGAATCGAACTTGCCAGAAATCCGCCTGTCTTCGAGCCCGCATCTCCCGACCGCCGCGCCCCTGCTCGAGGTGTGCGTCGAGACCCTGACCGAAGCGATGCAGGCCGCGGAAGCGGGCGCGTCCCGCCTCGAGGTCTGCGCCTGCATGTCGGAAGCGGGCACGACGCCCAGCATCGGGTTGATCACCGCCATCGTCGAGCGGGTGAACGTGCCGGCGTTCGTGATGATTCGCCCGCGGGGCGGCGATTTCACGTTCGACGATTCGGAACTCGACGTTATGCGGCGCGACATCGATGCCGCGAAGCGCGCCGGCGCCCAGGGGATTGTGAGTGGCGTGCTGGAAGCCGATTGCGCCATCAATCGTGACGCGACGAAGGCACTCGTCGACGCCGCCAGTCCACTGTCCTTCACCTTTCATCGCGCGTTCGACCTGGCGCCGGAACTCGAGCGGGCCCTGGACGTGCTGGGCTCCATCGGCGTAAAGCGGGTGCTGACGTCGGGGGGAGCTTCGAGCGCGATGGTCGGAGCCGACGCGATTGGCCGGTTGTTGCGCCGGGCCGGCCCGGCGATGACGATGATCGCCGGCGGAGGTGTTCGCGCCGATCATGTGGCCGAGCTGGTGCAACTTGCGGGCGTCAGCGAGGTGCATGCCCGGCCGACTCGTCTGCGAAGCGCGTCCAGGCGTCCTTCACGCGAGGTTCGATTCGGCGCGACCGCTCCTGGGGCTGGCCGGAGCGAACTGGACCAGGACGCGGTGCGCGCCCTTGTCAGGGCGCTCTCGTGGATCGCCTGACGATCAGTCGCCTGGCAGCACCCGGCTGCCCTGCTGCGCAATCACGCGCTCGGCGAAGTCCAGTCGCTCATGCGCTTCGGCCAGTTCGCGCTGCAGTCGATCCTGCTCGGCCTCGAGGCGGGACAGTCGCTCGGCCGTCTCGCCGTCCACGCCACCCTCGAGTCGCTTCGCGACGGCCTTCCCGAGTCGCGTGAACGAGAACGCGATGAGGCCGGTGAAGAACATCGTGATCACCGGAATCAGGACGGCGAGGGCGTGGCGATCCATGGGCCGGTTAGCGCAAAGCGCAAGGCGCAAGGCGCCGAGAGATTGCTCGCATGGTGATTACCACGAACTGACCACGAGTGTGGTTTCAGTCTGTCGTATTCTGCCCTTTGCGCTCTGCGCTCAGTCCATCCTGATCACCGGCTTCTGCCCAGTCACCGGAACCCAGTAGGAGAACCATTCCACATTGCGAAGCATGCGGTCCTTGCTGAGCCGTGGATCGGTGATGCCGTGGCCCTGACCTGGATACAACACCAGTTTCGCCGGCGCCTTTCCGATCCGCTTCATCGCTTCGTAGAACTGGATGCTCTGTTCCGGCGAAACTCGTCGGTCTGCGTCGCCAGACTGGATCAGCAGTGGAGTGGTGACCTCCTTGACCTTCCGGTACGCGGAGCGCTCGACCCACAGCTCAGGCTTGTCCCACGGAACCGAGTTCAGCAGCATGCCGAGGTAATCGGAGATGTCCGTCTGGGAGAAGAACGCGGTGAGATCGTTCACGCCCGCGCCCGCGCTTGCCGCGGCAAAGCGCCGCGTCTGCGTGACTCCCCAGAACGTCTGGAATCCGCCGTAGCTCCACCCCATCAAGCCCATCTTCGTCGAGTCGGCGAGGCCGGTGCGGATCATGGCGTTCACGCCCGAGTTCACATCGATCCAGTCCTTGCCGAGGATGTCGCCTTGATTGAGGCCGCGGAAACGCTTCCCGTAGCCTGTTGAACCGCGGAAGTTCGGCTGCAGGACCGCGTATCCCATGCTGCTGAAGATCTGCACCGGGTAGGCGGTGTTCGTGGAGGGGTACCGCGCCGACGACACGCCGGCCGGACCGCCATGCACCACGACCAGGAGCGGAACGCGAGTGCCTTCCTGGTACCCGACGGGAAGCGTCAGCACTCCCTCGATCGATTCGCTGTCGGCTGTCGACGTCCACGTGACGACGCGCTGCGCGCCGTGCCCGAAATCAGCCGCCTGTGGGTTGGTGCTCGTCAGGCGCTTCGGTGCGAATGTCGCGCCGGTCGATGCATAGACCTCGGGAGGTTCGCTTCCGGTCTCCGATGTGAACGCGATCGTACCGGAGAGCGTCTGAAACCCGGTGTTGAATCGGTCACCGCTGACGCGCTGCGGCGGTCCCGAAGGCTTGCCCTGCGCCAGCGGAATCCTGAAAAGCACGCGGCTCGTCTTGACGGCGGCCTCCACGAGCAATTCCTGGGCGCTGGCGGAGACGTACGATGCGTCTTCGTCGAGGGCATCGGTCAGCGAGACGGGTTCCCCGCCCGTGAGCGGCACGAGCCACAATCGCGAGTTGGCCGTCCCCTGGAACTCTCCGGATGCGGAGACAATCAGCCCTAACGCGGCCGGCCAGCCCACCACCTCCTCACTCCCGGGCATCGCCGTAAGCGCGCGCGACTCGGCGCCAGGCTCGCTCTGGACATATGCTGCGCCCTGCGACGTTGCGACCAATGTCGGCTGCGGACGAGCACCAAAGGCCAAGGCGCGCGAATCGGATCCCCAGACAACCGATGTGACATGCAATCCATCGGGTGAAATGGCGCGGCCATCGGCGGGTGCGCGCTCCTTGAGAACGACCTCCCAGAGGCGCGTGAAGTCTGCCGCGTATGCGCTGTCGCGGACGATCGCCTTGCCGCGTGCCTTGTCCAGGTCCTGCTCGGCCCTGGAAGCCGGCGACGCTGCGAAGTACACGACGCGCTTCGCATCGGGCGACAGGCGGTAGTTGGAGACGCCCGTTTCGTGGCGGGTGATCTGCCAGGCCTCGCCGCCGCCGGGATCGATGCCGTAGACCTG
The DNA here is from genome assembly GCA_036507855.1 of Gemmatimonadaceae bacterium. Taxonomy (GTDB): domain Bacteria; phylum Gemmatimonadota; class Gemmatimonadetes; order Gemmatimonadales; family Gemmatimonadaceae; genus JABWBJ01. The sequence goes on from DATCIJ010000236.1 coordinate 13,422, forward strand.
TGTGCGCTTGTTGTCCGCGCGATCAGACAGGAAGGCGATCCAGGAACCGTCGTTCGACCATTGCGGGGAACGGTCCGCGCGTGGCCCGGACGTGACGCGGCGCGCGTCTCCGCCGGTCACAGAGACAATCCAGACGTCGGAGTTGGTGACGTTGGATTCCGTGTTCCGTTCGGTCACCACGTAAGCGATTCGCTTGCCGTCCGGGCTGATCGCGACTTCACCAACGCCCTTGAGCGCCATGACGTCGTCGACGGTCCAACGTTTGGGAGTGCCGTCCTGGGCAGCAAGTGCCGATGCCGCAACGACAAGAGTGACCAGCGACGTCAGCGCGACGCGGCTGGGAATCGACCTGGCAATCATCGTGTCACAATCCCCTGGAAGCCTGTGTCAGTGGGGCAAGGCGCCCGTCCGTCCACCGCAGCCGAAACTGGTGGCCGTCAAGGGGATACGCAATCGCGACGCCGGACGCTCAGCCGGGAGGGAGCGTGCTATGCGGCCAGGGGTGACGCCTGATGTATTTGAGGTCATCGGCATCCGTCTCCACGACATAAACGGAGCGGGCACCTGACGCGAAGAGGCGCTCGTTGTCTTTCAGCTCGATCATCCCGACCAGCCGGCCGCGCCTGTCAACGACATGGTACGCGATGCCCGGTTGGTCCGCCGATGGCTGTCGGCGGAAGATGACGTGGCCCTCTGGCGAGAAAATGGTTTCGCCCATGACGTAGGGCGGCATGACGTCGGGCCAATCGTCATCGGGGGTCACCAACTGCGGCGGGAGCGGAGTAGAAGAAGGATTGGCCGCCATGGACCGGGCGGTGCGCGCCAGGCTGGCCTGCTTCTCGCGGTTGTTCATGCGAATGACCGGCACGGGGAGCGCGGCGCCGAGCGTCCAGCGCCCCTCGGGGGATCGCCAGTCCACCCGGAAGGGGTTGATGCGGATGATGGCGAGCGAGCCGTCCTCATGGAGCTTGTACTGCTCCCCAACCCGCAGGCGCAGGGCGCGAGCGCTGCTGGCAGTGACTTCGCCCTTCGCGTTTCTCGTTACAGTCCGGGCTGTGGGCCGCTCGAGAATCCGCGTGAGCGTATCGGTCCGTCCTGACCCGCGGTGGACGAGAAGCAGTAGCGAGGAATCCCGCAACGTGGTCACCAACTGGCCATCGGGGGGATCGGTATAGCCGACAGTCAGGACATGGCCCAGGCGATCCGTCCCGAACGCGAATCCCCTGGTGGCGCGAACGACAGCGTCGTCCTGCGAGACCGTTGCTACCATGCGATCCGCATGAAGCAGCAGCCAGCGGCGCTGCATGAAGTCCACCATGAGGCTCGAGTCGCCGCCGATGGGCTGGACCGGCGCCGCCATGCCGTACTCGCCTGGCCCACCACCGCGCCGGGAGATCTGCCGCACGTCCCCGGACCGGAAGTCCGCCACCACGAGCTGGAGGTCGCGTGGATCGGTCACCAGGACACGGCCATCGCTCAGCTCGCGGATCGATGTGATGGCAGTGAAAGCCGTCTCGAGTCTCGCGTCCTGCGGCTGCAGCTTGATGATTGCGGGTCGCTGTGCGGCCAGGCTCGAGGACATGGCACAGGCTACCGCAATGAGGAGTGCACGCATCGGATCCTCCAGCGTTGATCCTTTACTCCCGCCCCGTGTCCCTTATTCCTTGTCGCGGCTCAAGTACGCCCAGTGTGCGGCCGCGATCGCGACCGTGACAGCGAGCGTAATTGCCTCGCGTTGATTCATGCGTGTGACGAGTACGATCGACAAGCCCATACCGATTGCGGCCAATATGGTACCACCCTTCACCCGGAAAAGCGCCGGTTCAACACCCGGCGTCACGATCACCCGCGCCTCGCGTGAGCGAAAGACCGGCAGCGACGCGCACACCCCGCCGTAGAGCAGCAGTCGGGAGACGGCCGACAGGCTCAGGTTCTGCAGCAACCCCGACTGGAGCGCCAACACCAGCGAGATCGCGGCGAAGACCAGGATCGAGATCCATGGCGTGCGATACTTCGGGTGAACCTTCGCGAAGAACGACGGCAGCGCACCCTGCTCGGCCATCGCCATCGTCAGGCGAGGCACGTTGAGCATGTTGCTCGCCACCCATCCATAGACCGAGATCAGCGCCGCCACGGTGATCACCACCGCTCCGCCGCCGCCGAACATCACCCGCGCCGAAGCGGCCAGCGGCCGGTTGGTCGCCGCCGGCTCGGTGAGTGTCACCAGCACGGTGAGCTGGGCCGCGAGGTAGACCACGGTCACGAGCGCCAGGCCGGTGATGAGCGCGAAGGGCGCGTCGCGACGGGCATCCTTGACCTCCGCCATCGGGATGAGCGCCGACTCGAAGCCGCCATAGGCGAACATCAGCAGCACCAG
>DATCIJ010000237.1:0-21834 GCA_036507855.1 Gemmatimonadaceae bacterium
CTATGCCGAGCATCTCAGCACGTTGCGCAGCTTCATCGATCCGATCCGCAACCTGCATACGGTCGGTCGCAACGGCATGCACAAGTACAACAACCAGGATCACTCGATGCTGACGGCCATGATGTCGGTGGCCAACATGCGCGGGTCGTCGCACGACGTCTGGTCCGTGAACACCGATTACGAGTACCACGAGGAGCAGAAGCTGGAGACGGCGGGAAGCAGAGTCTCGCGCGAATCGGCGCGGGCCACGACGTAGTCGCATGTCCGGCGTGCCTCTGCGCGATCGCATGATCGCCGTGGCGCGGCGCACGCTGCCTCGCGGCATGCGCGACTGGGTCGTCACCACGCAGCGGCGCCTCGGACTCCAGTGGCCACGCGTGGGACGGGTGCACTTCGGCGATCTGCGTCGCCTGACGCCCATCAGTCCGGTGTTCGCCCTCGACCGCGGTTTTCCCATCGAGCGTTACTACATCGAGCAGTTCCTCGGCCGGCACCGGAGCGACATCCGCGGCCGGGCGCTCGAATTCGGCGACACGTTCTACCTCGACAAGTTCGGGGGGACAGCCGTAAGCGCGAAGGAAGTCTTCAGCTACGTGGCGGCGCCCGGGGCTGCCATTATCGGCGACCTCGCCGGCGAATCAACGCTTCCCGAGGCGAGATACGACGCGATCGTCTGCACGCAGACGATCCAGATGATCTACGACATCCGGCACGCCGTGCGGCGGCTCTGGTCGATGTTGCGACCGGGCGGTGTCCTGTTGCTGACGACGCACGGCATCAGCAAAGTCGGCCGGCACCTGGACCGCGATGGCTGGGGCGAGTACTGGCACCTGACGCGTCAGGCGGCGCGATCACTCTTCGAGGACGCCTTCCCGGGTCAGTTCTCCGTGGAAGCGTATGGCAATGTGCTGAGCGCCACCGCGGCGCTGCATGGTCTGGCGTCGGAGGAATTGACGCCGGAGGAGCTCGACCACGGCGACCGCGACTTCGACGTGATCATCGGCGTCCGCGCCGTGCGAGCGGCGGAGCCGGCGCGATGAAACGCCTACTTGATCGCGAGGAATCCCTCGAAGCACACCCACTTCATGACCGACATGATGTCGGTGAAGCCGGCCCGGCGGAGCAGCCCGAGGTTGCCCTCCGTGGAGAAGGGCTCCAGCACGCCCTTCAGGCTCGCCGTCTTGTTGAGGATCTCGTCGGCGCTGAAGCCGTTCTTCGCCTTGAAGTCGTTGTAGAGCGCGACGCTCATGTCCTGGAAGCGCGCATCGGGCCCACGCACCTTCTCGAACAGGATGAAGGCGCCGCCCCAGTGCAGCCGCTCGTAGATCCGGCTGATCAGTTCCTGTCGATGCCGCGGCTGCACGAACTGAACGCAATAGTACGAGACGAACAGGTCCGCCTTCTCGTAGGGATGCGTGACGGCATCGTCGCAGATCAGTTCGATGTTCGGCACGCCCGCGCAGTGCGAGCGGGCCTTCTCGATCATGGCCTCGACGGGATCGATGCCGATCCATCGAACGTTGGGCTTGTGCGCTTGGTGCGTCGCCAGCTTCCGCAGCAGCTGTCCCGTCGACGTGCCGATTTCGTAGCAGACGCTGTCGTCGCGCACGAAGTAGTCGCTGATGGACCCGATCAGCTCATGCCCCGCGTCGTACATCGGCACGGACTGTCGCACGTGATCCACGAAGGTTTCGGCGACGTTGCCGTCGAAGGACCAGCTGGCCCGCTTGGCTTCGATGTCGTGACCGACCTTCATGGGCTCTCCTGCGAGCGGAATCCGGGGGACCACGCTAGACTAGCGAACGATGACACCCGCCGCCAGCCACGCGAGACTCAACTGAGGACGGCGCGATGAGCACGCTCGTCACCGCGTCGCTGGCCGCATGGTCCGGTGTCGAAGGCCGGCCCCTCGTCATCGCCGGCCCCTGCAGCGCTGAAAGCGAAGAGCAGCTGTTGGAAACAGCGCGCCGGCTCCACGGCGCACGCGTCGATTACTTCCGAGCCGGAATCTGGAAGGCGCGTACCCGTCCCGCGAACTTCGAGGGGATTGGTGACGCCGCGCTCCCATGGCTCGTGAAGGCGGGTCGCCAGTTCGGCATGAAGACGGCGACTGAGGTCGCCACGCCGGCGCACGTCGAAGCGGCGCTGCACCATGGCGTCGACCTGCTCTGGATCGGGGCACGCACGACGGTCAACCCGTTCTCGGTCCAGGAACTCGCCGATGCACTCCGCGGGGTGACGACGCCGGTCCTGGTCAAGAACCCGACCAGTCCCGACATGGCCCTGTGGCTCGGTGCACTCGAGCGTATCAATCGCGCGGGAGTCCGCCGTCTGGGCGTGATCCACCGGGGATTCTCGGTCGCTGGCAACACACGCTTCCGCAATGCGCCGATGTGGGAACTGGCCATCGAGTTCCGGCGCATGCATCCCGACGTCCCGATCATCACGGACCCGAGTCACATCACGGGACGTCGCGAGATGATCCTCGACGTCGCGCAACACGCCATGGATCTGGGCCTCGATGGATTGATGATCGAGGCGCATCCGAATCCCGACCAGGCGTGGAGTGACGCCGCACAACAGGTCACGCCCGAGCGGCTGAGTGAAATCCTCGCGCTCCTCAAGGTTCGGCGCGAAACGTCGGCGGACGTCGAGTACCTGGCGTCACTGGAGGTGCTCCGCGATCGCATCGACCACCTGGATCACGACCTGCTCGACCTGCTGGCCAAACGAATGCGCGTCGTGGAAGAGATCGGGGAATACAAGCGTGCCAACAACGTCGCCACGTTGCAGGTATCGCGGTGGAGCGCTCTGCTCGAGGACCGTCTCGCTCGCGCCGTGGAACTCGGACTGGCACCCGAATACGCGCAGGCGATCTACGAGATCATCCACCGTGAGTCCGTGCGACGGCAGAGTGAAGTCATGAGTGAGGAGCCTGCCGGCAGCACTCCTCCTGGCCGTCAGGATTGACCGAGGATCACACCCGGAGCTCAGGCAATCCGGCGCGCCGGAATCTCAGGCCACCGAGTGCAACCAGAACGGCTCCGTAAACCACGGCGCCCGCTGGAACGGCCAGCCATGGATTGCGCCCGGCAGGAGTCATGAGGACGAGCGCCATCACGACGCTGGCGATGATGGCCTTTCGACCGAGCTTGAGCGAGGGAACCGCGTACCCCAGGCGCGTCGCCTGGTGCTGGGCGAGGACCAGGCGCAGCAGTTCCGTCGCACCGGTCACCACGGCCGCGCCAAGCATGCCCCACAAGGGCACGATGACGATGTTGAGGACCACGTTCACCACGGCTGACACAACGACGATTCGCAGCAGGTAATCCTCGCGGCGTTCGGCGATGATGGCCGTCGTCGCGACAGATCGCAGGACCGAAAGCGGCGCGGAGACCAGAAGCACCGCGAGAACGGCGCCCGCCGTCCTGAATTGCGGTCCGTACACCCCGCCCAGGATGTCCGAGGCAATCATGCCGCCACCGACCGTGATCGGGAGGACCACGAGGAACACCTTCCCCGCGGCCTGATCGTAGACCTCCTGCCGGGTGGCGCGGTGTGAGGCCAGCCGCGTCAGGGCAGGCATCAGCGTCAGCGCGTACATGCCGCCGATGTTGAGCACAAAGCTCACCACGGCATATGCCGACGCGTACAGTCCCACCGTCGTGGCGTCGCGAAAGAGCCGGAGAAAGAGGACGTCGGCATTGAAGACGACGATGCCGAGCAATGTGCTTCCCACGTAGGGCGCGATGTGCCTGACGACAAGCGGTCCGATGATGGTCGAATTCCAGGCCACGCCGACAGGGACGCGCAGTCGGCGCAGCCCGAAGACCACGATGATCGCCGCCACGGTGTCCCCGAGCAGTTGTGCCAGCGGGACCCGCCAGATGTCGGCGGCACCCCGCAGCGCCAGGGCCACCGCGAGAAAGGCGACCAGCTCCCCAACGGTGCGGGCGATCCCGGCCATCGATGTGCGATCGAGGCCCGTCAGCACCCATCGGGCACTCAGCGCCAGGGGAACCAGCGTGAGGGAGTAGAGCGCGATGATGTGCCCTTCGGGGTCCGGCAGGAACAGGAACGCCGCCAGGCCGCCGATGGCTATCACGGCTACGGCGAGCACGAGTCGAAATGCCAGCACGGCGGGCACGAATTCACCAAGTGACTCACGTCGGGCGGCCGCCTCACGAACGCCGATCCCGAGATCGAACCCGGCGTCGACCACGCGCGCGAGGTACAGCAGTACCGCCAGGGAAAACGACACGACCCCGAGCCCTTCAGCGCCGAGCCGGCGTGCCACGATGAGCATCGCGGCGAACGCGATCACGCGCGCGAGTGCTTCGCCGGTGCCAAGGGCCAGGAAGCTGCGCGCGATCGTGTCGTGCGCCGACGCGCTTCCCGTCGGTGTTGGCGGTCCTTCCGTCGTGCGCTGCAAGTCGGGCATCGAGTGGCGCTGGATGCGTCGCTGGTCAGGACCCGCCTCATGGCGCGGCGCGTGGCAAGTTAGCCGGGTTCCGGCGTCGAGGACACGGCTGGCGCGCACCAACTCGCGGGTGCCTAGAGGTTGCGGCGGGCGAGTTCGTCGGCGATGTGGTGGGCGGCGCGCGCCGACAGCGCCATGATGGTGAGCGCTGGATTCTGCCAGGGTGAGCTCGGGAAGGATGCCGAGTCGGTCACGAACACGTTAGGCACGTCCCAGACCTGGTTGTGGCGGTTGAGCACGGACCGCGCCGGATCGTCGCCCATCGCCGCCCCGCCGGCCTCGTGGATCGCCGACCCCGGAAGGAGGGCGCCGTCACGCGTGTAGACCAGCCTCGCGGCAAGCCGGTGGACCAGGCCACTCACCAGGTTTTCGCGCCGGAGATGATCGATCTCCAGTCCGCACTGTTGCGCCAGGTCGCGCAGCGAGGCCTGCATGTCGCGAACCATGCCATGCTCGTTCTCCGAGTGCACGCAGCGAATCCGGGCGACCGGGATGCCCCAGGCGTCGCGGCGCGAAGGGTCCAGCACGATCCGGTTCTCGGGGCGGGCCAGCATTTCGCCGAACGCCATGAAGAACCAGCCCGGCTCGATGCGTCCGACCGATCCGAGCAGCGAATAACCGCGGAGAAAATCCACGTCACGACGGCCGTTCGTGTTGCGGAAGCTCGGGACGAAGATGCCCGAGAAGGCGCCGAAGTCGTAGGGATCGTCCCGGCGATCCGGTTCCAGCGGGGCGTGCGGTCCGGCCTCGTAGACCATGACATGGTCGGTCAGGCCTGTGCCGAGCGTGCCTGACGAGTTCCCGAGACCGTGAGGATGGGCTCGCGACGTCGAGTTGAGCAGGATGCGGACGGATTCGATCGTCGAGGCGCAGAGGACGACGACGCGGCCACGCGCCTCGTGCTCCACGCGATGGATGCGATCCACGAACACGACGCCGCGGGCGCGGCCGGCGTCGTCGAGGGTGATGCGCGACGCCACGCCGTCGCTTCGGATCGTCAGTCGTCCCGTCTCCAGTCCGGCCAGGATGGGCAACGGCATGCGACGGGCGTTATGCCTGACGATCCGGGTGGTCGTCGCCGGGCGATCCGGCCAGGCGCGGCGCAGGCACTCGAGCGTACGCCGTTCCGCCGCGGTCAGCCGCAACGGACCCGCGAAACTGCCGTCAGGAATGCTCGCCACGCCGGCCGGACTGCCATCGACTCCAAGGAACCGCTCGACGCGTTCGTACCAGGGCGCGAGATCCTCGTAGGATATCGGCCAATCGTGGCCATAGCCGTCCATGCGTGAGGCGTGCAGCTGTTCGTTGCCGATCCGCAGTGCGTTGCGGCCCCAGAGATGGAGTCGGCCACCGACCTGCCGGGCACGGAACCAGTTGAAAGGAGCTCCCGCCTCGGTCCGGTATGGATTGTCCCGGTCGTTGACAAACAGGTGTCGAGTGATCGGGCTGAACGACATGCAGCGCGCCTGAACGTGCTGTCCTGCAAGCGTGGCGCGAGCACGGTTCACGAGCTGGAGTGTCGAGCTGCGAGACGGTGCGGGTTTCGGGAAATCGCGCACCGGATCCAGTTGTGGCCCGGCTTCCAGGAGCATCGTGCGCAGTCCGCGTTCCGTGAGTTCCTTGGCAGCCCAACCGCCGGCTGCGCCGGATCCAACGACGATCGCGTCGAATTCCTCCACTTCGCTCATTTCTTATGGAGCTTTCGAACGTGGTTGAGCGGCGTCTCGCCAAGTATGTGCTGACAGGGATAGAATGCGTGTGCACATGCGTCGACATGCAGTCGCGCAGCCTGAACCCTCACGTTTCCGATCATGCCCGCACCGACTTGTCCGAACATGCCTGACGAGGAAGGGGTCTGGGCACACCTGCTCATTTCGCGGATCTGCGCACGACGGGTGTCGCCATCGCCGGCACAGGGAATGACGATCAATGACAACTTAAGTTGCTAACAGCCATAGAGTTGCGTGACATTTCCAGTTGCCCTGATTGATGAACTTCGTCTTGCGGCGTCGACAAGAAAGCCGCAGAGTGCCGGTCCATCAGGACGAGACCGCTCGAAGCACCTTAGACCGTTGAAGCCCACCTGATGTGCTTTCCCCTTACCTTCGTCAGGCGGTAGGCAAGCCCACTTTCCCGGGAGGATGGCGGCCAGCCGGATGCCGAAAATGACCGGAACTCCGCGCGGCCGTCCCCTGCGCTTCTGCATGTTCACGACGTTCTATCCGCCGTACTCTTTCGGCGGAGACGCCATCGGCATCCAGCGCCTGTCGCATGCGCTCGTGCGTCACGGTCACCACGTGACTGTGGTGCACGATGTCGACGCGTATAACGCGCTCCACGGCGGACCTGAGCCGCAGTCGATCTCTCATGACGAGGGCGTCGAAGTCATTGGCCTGCGAAGTGGCGTTGGGGTCCTGTCCCCGTTGCTGACGCAGCAAACCGGCCACCCCGTACTGAATGGTCGTCGAATTGCGTCCCTGCTGCGGAATGGCAACTACGACATCGTCAACTATCACAATGTCTCGCTCGTCGGCGGACCGGGCCTCTTCCGCCTTGGGGGCGACGCCGTGACGCTGTACATGGCCCACGAGCACTGGCTGATCTGCCCCATGCACGTTCTGTGGCGGCATGGCCGGGAACGCTGTGAAAAGCCGGAGTGCTTCCGGTGCACGCTCCACTATCGGCGACCACCACAGCTCTGGCGGGAGACAGGGCTGCTGGAACGCGAAATCGCCCGTGTCGACGCCGTGATCGCAATGAGCGAGTTCAGTCGCGACATGCACCGGCAGCGCGGGTTCACGCGAGACATGGAGGTTCTCCCGTACTTCCTTCCCGATCCTGAATCAGCGGGCATGCCGGAGGCTGTGGGACCGTCACCACACGTGCGACCGTACTTCTTCTTCGCCGGGCGCCTGGAGCGCATCAAAGGACTGCAGGACGTCATTCCGGTCTTCGCCCACTACCGGGGCGCCGACCTCGTCATTGCGGGGGACGGTGAGTTTTCAGCCGAACTGAAGGCGCAGGCGGCGGGCATGGCCAACGTGCGATTCGTGGGGCGGCTCTCTCCTGACGACCTGCCGCGGTACTACCGCCATGCGATCGCGATCGTCGTCCCGTCGGTGTGCTATGAGACATTCGGAATCGTCTTGATTGAGGCGTTCCGACAGGGAACGCCGGTGATCGCCAGGCGGCTTGGGCCGTTTCCAGAGATCGTCGAGGGTTCCGGGGGCGGCGAGCTCTTTCACACCACAGAGGAACTCGTGTCAGCCATGCAACGCCTCCAGGAGGATCCCGCGCATCGCGCCCGCCTGGCCCGCGCGGGATTTCGCGGCTACGTCGAACGCTGGAGTGAGAGCGCGGTCATTCCGCAGTACCTCGGCATCGTGCGCCGCGCCGCGGCGCGACGTGGCCAGCACGCGATTCTCGAGGCGCTTCCCGAATCGGAAGTCGCATGAACGTCTTTATTACCGGTGGCTGCGGCTTCATCGGATCACACCTCGCCGAGCGACTCGTCGAACGGGGCGATTCCGTGACGGTCCTCGACGACCTGTCCACGGGGAGCATGGAAAACGTCGCTCACCTGGTGGGTCGGCCTGGTTTCCAGCATCGCATCGGTTCGGCACTCGATCGGCCGCTGGTTTCGGAACTCGTGGATCGCGCCGATGTAACCGTTCATCTCGCCGCGGCGGTGGGAGTCCGGCTGATCGTCGAACGCCCCGTCCACACCATCGAAACGAATGTAGGCGCCACGGAAACAGTCCTGGCCGCCGCGGCGAAGAAAGGAAAACTCGTGGTCGTGGCATCGACGTCGGAGGTCTATGGAAAGTCGACTCTTGTGCCCTTTCGCGAGGACCATGACCTGCAGCTGGGACCCACATCACACTCGCGCTGGGCGTATGCCTGTTCGAAGGCGCTCGACGAGTGGCTCTCCCTCGCCTATGCGCATGAGAAGGGCGTTCCGGTGATCGTGGTGCGGCTCTTCAACACGGTTGGCCCGCGACAAACCGGGCGCTACGGGATGGTGCTTCCCAACTTTGCGCGACAGGCCCTTCGAGGAGAGCCCATCACCGTTTATGGCACCGGAGATCAATCGCGCTGCTTCGCCCACGTTCGTGATTCGGTGGAGGGGATGCTGCGCCTTATCGACACACCGGCGGCGATCAACGAGGTCTTCAATATCGGGTCCACCGAGGAAACGACGATCCGCCGCCTGGCGGAGCAGGTGCGGGACGCGGCTGGAAGCACCTCGCCGATCGTGACCGTGCCGTATTCGGAAGCGTATGCCGCGGGCTTCGAGGACATGCTCCGCCGCGTCCCTGACGTCACGAAGCTCGAGCACGCGACCGGCTTCCGGCCAAGAACGCCGCTCTCCCAGATCATCAGGGACGTCGTCGACGACCAGAGAGCCCGGCTCACGGAACAGAGGCGACCGCGACCGGCCTCCGCGGCCTCATAAGCCCGGATGGGCTATGCGCGCGATCCTCACGTACCACTCGATCGACTCGTCAGGGTCACCGGTTTCGTTGTCGGAAGAGACCTTCCGTGCCCACGTCAGGTTCTTCGGCTCCGGTCGCGTGAGGGTGGTACCGCTCGCAGATCTGCCATCCGTACCTGACGACATGGATGCCATCGCGCTCACGTTCGACGACGCTTTCCTGAACTTCACCTCGTCGGTTCTCCCGCTGCTGGCGCACCAGGGGCACCCCGCCACGATCTTCGTGGTGTCCGAGGCAGTCGGCGGGACGAACGCCTGGGGCGGTCGTGATACGCCCGGGATACCGACATTGCCGCTGATGAAGTGGGGGGATCTGGAAGCCGCGTGCGCTGCCGGCCTCGAGATCGGGGCCCACTCACGCCACCACCCTGACCTCACCAGGCTCTCGCCGGCACAGCTCGAGGATGAAACCGCCGGTTGCGTCGAACGCATTTTTTCCGAACTCGGCCAGCGTCCGCGCCGGTTCGCGTACCCGTATGGCGCGGTCAACGAAGCCGTCGCCAGGGTGACGCGAGACGTGTTCGAGCAGAGCGTGACGACGGAGCTCCGGCCCCTTGCGTCGGATGACGACCGCGCGCTTCTGCCGCGCCTCGATGCCTGGTATTTCCGGCGCGGCGGCGATCTGGAGAACTGGGGATCCCCGGCGTTCCGTCGACGGCTCTGGATCCGTGCCCAGGGCCGCCGCGTGCGGGCGCTCATGACGGCCACAGGACGGGGCCAGTGAGCGACCATCCGTTGCTGTCCATCATCATGCCGGCGCATAACGCCGCGGGGATCCTGCCGCGCTCACTCGGCGCGTTGCGCAACTCCAGTTTCCCTCGCGATCGCTGGGAGCTGGTGGTGGTGGACGACGGCAGCGCGGACGAGACGTCGCTGATTGCCGCTCGATACGCGGATACGGTGGTTACCATGCCTGGAAACCCGCACGGTCCGGCGTACGCACGCAATCGCGGGTTCGAGGTCACGCGCGGCGACATCATCGTCTTCATCGATGCCGACTGCGTCGCTCACACCGACACGCTGTCGCGCATCGCCGCCCTGTTCGAGGCCCAGCCTGAACTCGGGGCCGCCTTCGGCTCGTACGACGACAAGCCCCCGGCCTCGGGGATTATGTCACAGTACCGGAATCTCATCCATCATCATGTGCATCACCGGAACGCCGGCGACGTCGAGACGTTCTGGGCCGGCGCCGGTGCCGTCAGGCGAGAGGTCTTTGCCGAAGCGGGCATGTACGACGAGTGGCACTACAGTCGGCCGCAGATCGAGGACATCGAACTCGGCGCCAGGATCCGGCGATTGGGTCGACGAATTCTCCTTGATCCCGCGATTCAGGTGACGCACCTGAAGAAGTGGACGCTGCGCGCCGTCATTCGCACCGATCTCCGCGACCGCGGAATCCCGTGGGCACGTTTGCTGATGCACCGGGGAGCCATGATGTCCACTGGATCGCTCAACCTCCGGTGGACGGAGAAGCTCGGTACCATTCTCGTGTGGGGGGCCGTTGCCCTGGTGGTGTCAGTTCCCATCATGCGTTCCTGGACACCGCTCTGGGTGGCCGCCGGTTGCGTCGCCATTGTGCTGCTGCTGAACCTGCCGCTGTGGGTCTTTTTCGCGCGGGTGCGGGGGCCCGTTTTCGCTGTGCTGGTCATGCCGGCGCACCTGATGTACTATCTGATCAATGGCATCTCGTTTGGCGTCGGCCTGCTGCTGCAGCACCTGATCGGACCGCCGCTGCCTGATCCTACGACATCGGCATATGCCGAAGTGGGTGTTCAGCGGTGGCCGCCGATTCCCACAAAGAACCGACCGAGTTCATGGACCGCTGGCGATCCGTGACGCCTCGGAGAGGAGGTCACTTGGCGTATCAACCCCGCGGTGACGCAATCACGCCGGGAGGCCGCATTACGGTGACTCCGGAAGAATCGCCCATCATCTCGGCGATGCTGTTCGCGTTCGCGCCACTGCACAAGCGCGCCTTCGGCGTGGCGACAGGAGTGGCCGGCGCGGTGGTGATGGTGCTGCTGACCGTGGCGAGCATCGTGCTGCCAGGGGCGCGGGCGTTTCCGCTGGGTCTGCTCGGGCAGTACTTCCAGGGGTATTCGGTCACATGGCCTGGAGTGGTGATCGGCGCGGCGTGGGGATTCGCCGTCGCTTTCGTCGCCGGCTGGTTCGCGGCGTTCTGCCGGAATTTTGCGCTGGCCATCAGCGCGTTCCTGATCCGCACGAAAGCAGAACTCGATTCCACCCGTGAATTTCTCGATCACATCTGACTTTCCCTACCGTCATGACTGCACCGAATTCCAGTATGGTACAGGCCTCCCTCATGCGCCTGAACGCGCGGGCCTGGGGAATCGCCACGGGACTGCTGCTCGGTGGCGGGCTCTTTCTCGCCACTATCTTCCTCGTCATCCGCGGCGGCCCGATGGTCGGCCAGCATCTGTCGATGCTGAGGGCCTTCTTCCCCGGCTACAGCGTGACGTGGCTGGGTGCCTTCGTCGGCTTCGTCTACGCGTTCGTGATCGGCTACGGTCTGGGGCGGATCATCGGATCCGTCTACAACCGGCTCGCGTTTCGTTAGGCGTGTTCGCGGCCTACCAGCCGCGGTACTTGAGCAGGACCGATGGCATCGTGCGAAGCAGGATCTTGAGGTCGATCCAGATCCCCTGCTCGCTGATGTAGCGGAGGTCCCAGTCCACTTTCGAGCGCACGTCGTCGATGCACGCGTCGTAGTTCTGGTTGATCTGCGCGAGCCCGGTGATCCCCGGCTTCACGCGGTGCCGGCACTGATACCCGGGAATGTCCTCCCGCAGGCGCGAGACGATGCTGGGGCGTTCGGGCCTGGGCCCCACGATGTTCATGTCGCCGAGCAGCACGTTCCAGAACTGCGGGACCTCGTCCAGGCGCAGCTTGCGCATGTACTTGCCCAGGCGGGTGACACGAGGGTCGTTCTCCTGCGCCCACACAGCCCCGGAGCCGCGCTCGGCATCCATGCGCATCGTGCGGAACTTGTAGATGGTGAAGACCTGGCCACCCAGGTCCTCGAGGCGGCGCTCGTGAAGAGCGAGGGTGCTCCGCCAGCGCCGATCGAGTCCGACGCGCGTCTGCGCATACAGGATCGGCCCGCGGGACGTGAGTTTCACCGCGATCGCAAGGAGGATCAGCCCCGGCAAGGCGATCACCAGCGCTATCGCCGCGATCGCGACGTTGAGCACACGGCTCGCCTTCTCGTTCCGTTCACGAGGGATGACGTCCGGGATCCCGACGGACCGCGGGCTCGGCCGGGGAGGAGTCGGTGCTCCCTCGGGACGACGCGGCCGCGGCGACGGCGTCTGCACCCGCGACGGACGAGCGTTAGGCCCGCCTGGATTCACCTCGGTGGGAATGCCGGAGGACACGATCCCGCTGCTAGGGGCGTCCGCCACGTCTGCCAAAACGAAACAGGAAGTACAACCCCGTCAACGCGCTCACGACTCCGAGGGCATTCTGCCAGTTGAAACTCGCTGACGCCCGGTCCGGCACGTACAACTCATCACCGTCGCGAAGCGCCATGTCGCCCACCGTCTTGCCCTGACGGATTGCTTCGGCGGTGGCTTTCGCATCCATGAAGGTCTCTCCGGCGCGCCGCACCACCGCTTTGTCATACGCGACCTGGGACGGCGGCCCCCACCCTCCGGCGGACGCAATGACATCGGTGATCGACTGGTCGACGGGCACGGTGAAGAAGTTCGACTGCGGGAAACCGAGCAGCGAAATGCGCACCAGCGGCGTCGCCTCCAGCGTGACCTCCTTGATGTACCGCAGCAATTCCTTCGTCAGGAAAGGATCGAGCTCCGAGTCGAGCACGCCCTGCAGCGAGATCGGCGGCAGGTTCGGCAGCGGAAGCATCCGATCACCGCGCACCGTGAACGTGTCAGACAGCGCGGTATCGCCCTCGACGAGCAGGCGAATCCGGTCGCCTGGAATAAAGTCGCCGTTCGTGAGGCGCATGCGGATGGCCGCCGCGTCCGCAAGATACTTGGACCGGGTTTTTTCGTCACGCTGCTCAAGCGCCGCCGATTCAGTCGCCTTGGCCGCTTTTTCCAGCTCGGCTCTCGTCGCCTGACGGCGCATTTCCCCGATCATGGTCTGCGCTGATATGGACCCAACCGGCGCGAGGATCAACACGCCGATCAGAAGACTCAGGCGCCAGGAGCCGATGCCAGGAAGCGTCACGAGGGATTTTGAGCGGGTCATACTGAGTCTTCCCCTGAGGAATCGTGAAGATGGTGGTCGGTCATCCAAATGTTAAGAGGCTCAAATGATCGCACCCCTGCATAACGTGGAGAGGCGAAACCGTCATGGCCACAGCGTAGCAAGTGTTGTGCTATCCCAACAGCATTCCCTGCGCCCTCGCGGAGACAACCCGCCGCCGCCGCGCCGAAGGGCGAGAAAAGACGACCGACGGCATGGCTGGTCGCAAGGCGTTGAGAGTAACCGGTCTGCGACCGCCAAACTCGATCTTGCGTCTGAACGCGCGACCGCGATTTTCGTGGCATTGCCGGGCTGGTGCGTTAGGGGCGCGTTGTGCCTGTCGCGGTATCGCAACAGAGAGCGGACCTGCGCGTCCCTCTTGTCGGGCGGTTTCTGCCGGGACGAATCTTGCGGAATGCGGTGCCACGAGCGCGCGAGCGCGCTTCCGAGAGCGATCAAGTGGTCTGGAGGAAAACGGCGCGACATGAGCGAGAAGGAACGGAATAACTCGACCCGCGGCACTGGCGTCGCGGAGCATGGAAGAGAATCGTCGCCGCCTCTCGTCCTGCTCGCGAGCGATCAGGAATGGTCTACCCGATCGCTCGAGAGCGTCCTTGGGCCACATGGGTTCGCCTCGGTTCGTGCGTACACCGGACGTCAGGCACTGGAGCTCATCCACCGCACACATCCGGATGTCGTCATTATCGACTCGGGAATGCCCGATGTTCCCGGGGTCGACCTCTGCATCCAGTTGAGGGACGACCCGGAATTTCCGTCCAGCACGCCCGTGGTCATGACGACAGCCGGGCCGGCTTCGCGTTCGCAGCGCCTCGACGCCTATCGAGCGGGCGTCTGGGAGTACCTCAGCCTGCCCGTCGATGCCGAAGCGCTCATTCTCAAGCTCTCCGCATTCGTTCGCGCCAAGCGGGAGATTGATCGCTCGAGGGAAGAGAGTCTTCTCGATGATTCCACTGGCCTCTACAACGTTCGTGGTCTCGCACGCCGGGCCCGGGAGATGGGCGCCGAAGCGTCCCGGCGACATGCACCGCTGGCCTGCGTGGCGATCACGGCAAGCCTCTCCGGAGAAGCCGGCCCGGATGATCTCGATCCGCGAATCGCCGAGGAGCTCGGCGACCTGTGCCGCCGAACCGCGCGGGCGTCCGACGCGGTTGGCAGGCTTGCCCGCTCCGATTTCGCCATCCTCGCGCCGACCACGAATGACGCAGGCGCGGTCCGGCTCGCTGAGCGCTTGCGAGAAGAATCCGCGCTCACCACGTTCAGCAGCGCCGACTCGATCGGCAATTACGAGGTTCGCGCTGGCTACTGCGCCTACCAGGATTTCTCCAAGTCGCCGGTCGACGCGGTTGAGCTGCTGCTGCGTGCCGCGACCGCCCTGCGTCACGTGCGGACGTCGGAGGAGTCGAGCATCAGCGCGTATCACGACGTGCCGGCCCATCCGGTCCAGTAGCGGCCGGCAGGTCGAACGAGAGAGGGCCGGAGCCTTTCCAGGCGCCGGCCCTCTCGCTTCAGCCCGAAGGCTAGTGCCGTTCCAGCTATTCCCGCCAAGTTGGTTCCAGGCCGGCTCGTGTCTCTGAGCCTTTGGCGAAACAAGGTGGAACGGCACTAGCGACGACTGTCTCCGTTCCCGTTGCCGCTCCCGATGAGCGCTGAGTCGCCGGTCGCAGCGGTCTCGAGTCCGCCATAGCCCTCGAGGTAGTAGTAGTACTTGAATTGCGGGCTCTCACCGATGTCGTTGAGCACCGTGCCCAGGATGCGCACGGGCATGCGGTCCAGTACCTCGAGCTTGGCCTGGGCGAGTTTCCGATCGGTCTCTCCGGTGCGGAGGACGATGAGCATGGCGCCGGTCGCCACGCCTAACGCGAACGGATCGATGCCGGCGCCCAGCGGCGCCGAGTCGCAGATGACGGCATCGAACTGCTGACGCAGATCGCGCAGCAGATTCACCATCCCCTCGCCAGCCAGCAGCTCGGGGCCGTTACGACGGCGGCGTCCGCAGGGAACCAGGAACAGGCCGGGGTGCGATGTCGGCCGCAGTACCTCGCTGAGCACCGCCTCGCCAGCCAGGTAGTCGGTCAGGCCCGGCGTCTGAGTGGCTGGCGCGAAGACGCTGTGCAGCGCGCCACGACGGATGTCTCCGTCGATGACCACGGTGCGATAGCCGCCATCGGCGAGCGCCATCGCCAGGTTGGCCGAGACGAACGACTTCCCGTCGCCCGGGCCCGGACTGGAGACGGTGAGGATGACGGGTCCGATGCCATCGAACGCCGACCGGACCGTGAGCGATAACGAGCGGAACGACTCGACGAGCTGCGATGCTTCCTGCAGCCGCGCCGAAGCGTTGCGCGGATTCCGGATTGTCGGAATGCCGCTCATGATGTCGAGCCCCAGATCGCGCGTCGCCTGCTCTGGATAACGGAAGCGACGGTCCGTCTGATCGAGGAGGATGGCCGCCCCGAGGCCCAGGCCGAGGCTCGCCAGAATCGCGACGAGGAAGATGCTGGAAGCCGTATCGGTCGACGGCCGACTCGGGACGCTCGCCGTGTCGAACACCGCAACGTCGGGCACCGCGCTGGCTTCGGCCAGTTTGGCCGACGAATAACGTTGCTGGAGGTCAGTGTAGATCTTGTCGGCGATATTGACCTCACGGGTCTGTCGCGCCTCCTCGATCGTGCGCTCGGGAATCTTCTTCAGTTCCGTCGCCTGACCTTCGATGTTCTTCCTGAGCTCCGCTTCCTGTATGTCGAGCTGTTGGAGGGTCTGCCTGGCGAGGAGCGGAATCGTCTGGGTCTCGAGGACCCTGATCTCTTCCTTCTTTGCCACCACCGGCCCGAACAGGTCCGTAAACCGCTGCTGGAGCTGGCGAAGCTCGGCCCTCCTCACCTCGAGGTTCTGGATCTCGGTAGTGAGCGGCGAGCTCGCACTGATGGGCGGCAGGGTCTTGAGCGCCTCGATGGACAGACGTCCGTTGGAATCGGCCGTGTTGAAGATCGACTGGAGCGCCTGACGGTCGCGCAGCACCGCCTTGTGCGCGACGTTGTCCTGGAAGAACTGGCCGAAAACCGGGTTCGTGGCCATCTGCGTTCCCGGCGCGACCACGGCGTTCTCGGTCGGCAGCGTAATGGTCCTGACCTTGAAGTTCTCCAGCGAACTCTCGGCGGCCTGCAGGCGCTCGGCAGAACGCTGCATCTGCTCTTCAACCGTCGTGCGGATCGCGGTGAGGTTCTCGCGGCTGACGCGCGCGGCTACCTGCACAAACTGGTCGAGGAGCGTGTTCATCTTCGCGGCCAGCAGTGTCGGCCGTTCCCCGCTCATCGACAGGCGCATCACGTTGCTGGTGGTCTGCACTGGGAGCACGATCAGTTCCTGCGACAACTGCACTGCGGCGTCCCGCGGCATAATCACGGTGAAGCCGACTCTGGAGTTCGGGCGGAATCGACCCGGTTCCGGCTGCCAGAGGAAGCCGACGGATAAACCAATTGAATCGCCGATCGCCCCCGACTCTATCGCGGTTTCCTGCTCCCCGGCGCGCGGCGCGGGGCGAACGAGATCATAACGTGAACCGGTCGCATCGATGCGCAGCTCGTAGCTCCCCGGTCGCAACAGCCCGCCGGGCTGCAGATCGCGAACGAGCGCGCTGTCGGATGGCTGCGCCGACCACACGTAGAGGCCCAGGTTCTGCACGACCTGGTCGAGCACGGTGTAGCTGCGAGCCAGTTCTGCCCAGGAACTCGGATCAGAGATGAGGCCAGGAGCGGAAATGGGGCCCGTACCTGCCGCGGACTTTCGGAGGATGATGGACCCGAAGACGGTGTACTTCGGCGAGACCAGCCGGGTCAGCGCGAAGCCAGCACTGCTGCCAACAGCGACGATCGCGAGAATCAGCCACTTGTAGCGGCGGATCGCGGAGGTGATGCGACCCAGCTGTTCACTCAGGTTGCCCGACGGTGGGGCAACTGGCGCCTGCGGCCCCCACGCCGCGCCTCCGGGCTGATAGTTCGCCGGGATGCCGTTGTTTGAATCGGCTGGGACGAGATTAGCGGGCATTCGATGTAAAGGATCGAAGGAAATGTCGCATCTAGACGATCATACGAGTCCGAACGGCGCAAATGCTGTGACCGCGCGGCACGATCCAGCTAACCGAAAGCTGACGCGGCGCTACAACGCCCGCTGCCACTTCCGTGCCGAGTGACCCTACCCGAGACTGCAGGGCCATCGTAGTATGGGTGCAACAATAGTGTGGAGTAGCAGCCACGTCCATGTCGTCGACATGCCGCGTTGTAGCTTTACGACGTCAGTAACCTGATCGTCACAGGAGGACGGATACGACAGGCAGTCGTCTGAATCGATGCGTCGAGGAAACATAGGCGAAGACACACCGCCGCAGCCTACGTCGCGGTAAGTCTTGAACAATTCTCATGGAGTTTGTGCTTGATGGCCAGTGCAACCGGGGCGCGGGACGAGACCGAACGAGGTGAAGAGGCCGCGGGACGCGATCCCCTGTCCATCTCGCCTGAGGTCAAGGCCAGTCTCAACCTCCTCATTGTCGATGACGATCGAACGCTGCGCGAGGGCTGCGCGAGCGTGCTGCAACTGGATGGCTACAATGTGACGACGCTGGGACGCGGGGATGAGGCCATTGACCTCGTGAAGCGGCGCCGCTTCGACATCATCCTCGTCGACCTCTACATGACGCCCGTCTCGGGGATGGAGATCCTCAAGGCGACCTTGGGTTCCCATAAGGACACCATCGTCATCGTCATGACCGGGAATCCGAGCGTGAACACGAGCATCGAAGCGCTACGGGCCGGCGCCTGGGACTACCTGCCGAAGCCGTTCTCCGCAACACACCTGCAGGTGCTGGTCGGCCGCGCGTCGCATGCGGTCATGGTCGCCCGCGAAACGCGGGACCTGAAGACGCAGTTGCTCAAGCAGACCGGCAACTCGGACAAGATCACGCTCCTGGGGATATCTCCCTCGTTCCGAGCCGCGGTGGACCTGTCTCGCAAGGTGGCCAGCACCGACGCATCGGTGATGATCACCGGCGAGAGCGGTACCGGCAAGGAAGTGATCGCCCAGTTCATACACGCCCACAGCCGCCGCACATCGCGACAACTGGTGCCCATCAATTGCGCGGCGCTTCCCGAAGGGCTCCTCGAATCGGAGCTGTTCGGCCATCGCAAGGGAGCCTTCACGGGAGCAGACCGGGACAAGCCCGGCCTGCTGGAAATCGCGAATGGTGGGACGCTCTTCCTGGACGAACTGACCGAGATGTCGCTCCCGCTGCAGGCCAAGCTCCTGCGCGTGATCCAGGACGGGGTGGTCCGCCGGGTCGGCAGCGAGAAGGAGGACGCCGTGGTCGACGTGCGATTCATTTCGGCTACCAACCGCGTCCCCCAGGACTGCGTGGCCAAGGGCACGCTCCGCGAGGACCTGCTCTACCGGCTGCGCGTCGTTCCCATCAACCTGCCGCCGCTGCGGAAGCGGCCTGAGGATATCCCGCTGCTCGCCAACCACTTCTTTTCGGTGTTCTGGGAGCGCCACCGCGGACCTAACGAGGCCACGCCGAAGCTGTCGGACGACGCGATCGAGTTCCTGCGGTCGCGCCCGTGGCGCGGCAACGTGCGCGAGCTGCAGAATGTGATCGAGCAGCTGGCGGTGCTGACGGAACCCGGCCACCTGGTCCAGCCGAACGATGTCCCGATCTACGACGAGACCTCGGTTGAAAAGCCCGTGAACGGGCTCCCCCCGGGAATGCTCACCGAGCCGTTCCATCTGGCGAAGGAGAAACTCATCGCCCACTTTGAGAAGGAATACCTCGCCCAGCTCGTCGCTCGCGCCGGCTCCAACATGTCCAAGGCAGCGCGACTGGCGAGCATCGACCGGACGACGCTCTACCGGTTGATGGAGAAGCATGGCTTCCGGCGCGAGGAGCCGGCGGGAACGGTCGACGAGTGACGCTTCGCGGCCCGGTGATGCCGGGCCGCTGGTTTCATATACGGGAGGGCGGTGGCGATAGACACGGCGAAGCCGTCGAAGCTCAAGGCGCGCCCGCGCGAGGGCCAACCAGTCGAGGAAATCCGATCGGCGACCTGGCGCGCGCTGACGGGAGCGGCCGCCGACGTCGCGAGTTCCTGGTCGCTGGGACCGCACGCTACCTCGAGTCCGATCGACATGCGTTCGGCGGTCGGCGTCCTGACGGACGCCGTGCGCCGCGCCGCGACCGGCGGTTCCGCCGATGTCAGAGGGCTCCCGCCATTCGTGCCCGCCCGCCGCATTCTCGAGCGCCTGCGACGCTCGTTCCTGGAGCACGTTGAAGCGCCTGACGTGCGTGACCAGTCTGACGACGTGGTCGCGATCGTCCGTGCGCTGGAGCGCGTGCAGGACGCGCTGGACCTGGATTCCGCGCACCGCTTCGCATCCCGCCTCACCGGACAGGATGCGCAGCAGCTCGTCGTCGAGATGGCGCATGACATGCGATCGCCACTCGGCTCGATCCTGATTCTCGCTGATCGGCTGCGGGGCGGGGCGGGCGGCGAGCTCTCCCCGATTCAGCAGCGACAGCTGGGCCTCGTGTACAGCGCCGCCTTCGGCCTCAGCTCCCTCGCCGGTGACGTGATCGAGCTGGCGCGCGGAGGAACCACTCTCGTCGACACGGAACCGATGCCGTTCGCCGTCTCGGACGTGCTACAGTCCATCATGGACATCCTCCGGCCAATGGCCGAGGAGAAGCGTCTCGACATGAAAGCGACCGGACCGTCGGCGGACGTGCGCGTTGGTCATCCGTCGGCACTCAACCGCGTGCTCCTCAACCTCGCGACGAACGCCATCAAGTTCACCAACACAGGATCGGTCGCTGTCAGCACTCGTGAACTCGATCGCTCGCGCATCGAGTTCTCCGTTCAGGACACGGGGCGGGGAATCCCTGACCACGTCATGGGCAGCCTCTTCGAAGCGTTCCGCCAGCGTCAGACGCCAGGTGACTACGCGTTTTCCAGCGCCGGCCTGGGCCTGTCCATCTGCCAGAAGCTCGTCCGCGCCATGGGTGGCGAACTGCAGGTGACGACCGAGCTGGAGAAAGGCACGCGGTTCTTTTTCACGTTGGACCTGGAGCAGCCAGAACAGATCGGGTAGCGGGTTGCGGGTTGCGGGTCGCAGTCAGAACGCGAACGCACTTACCCGCCACCCTCTACCCGCGATCTTCGAAGCAAGCCAGTTTTCGCGCATCCCCAAGGGAGCACTCCCAATGCCCACCCGTCGCTCATTCGTAAGCTCCGTCGCTCGCGCCACCGTCGCGCTCCCTGTCATGAATGGCGGCGCGTTTCGCTCGCTCTTTCGCGCCGAGGACGTCGCCGCGGGTCGACCGGCGGCAGCGGTCGCGTCTGACGAGGATTACTGGTCGGAAATCTCACGGGCGTTCGACACCGATCCGACGCTCGTCAATCTGAACAACGGCGGTTGCAGTCCGGCGCCGGTTCACGTGATGGAAGCGATGATCCGCGATCTGCGGTTCTCGAATGAAATTCCGGTGGATCACATGTGGAACGTGCTCGAGCCGCGCATCGAGAGCTGCCGGCGCGACCTGGCCCAGATGTTTGGCTGTGACCCGGAAGAGATGGCGATAACCCGCAATGCGTCCGAGGCGCAGGAGACGATGATCCTCGGCCTGGATCTCCGCCGGGGCGACGAAGTCATTGTCACGAACCAGAACTACGGAAGGATGCTCACCACGTGGGACCAACGCGTTCGCCGTGACGGGATCGTGGTGAAGACGATTTCGCTGGGCGGACCGCCGGGTTCTGATGCAGATATCGTCAACCGGTTCCAGCAGGCGATCACGCCGCGTACTCGCGTCATCGAGACAACGCACATCACCAACCTCACCGGGCACATCATGCCGGTGCGGCAGTTGTCGAAGCTCGCTCGCGAGCGTGGCATCGCGCTGTTCGTCGACGGCGCGCATGCGTTCGCCCATTTCCCGTTCGTGCGCGACGACCTCGACGTCGAC
The DNA here is from genome assembly GCA_036507855.1 of Gemmatimonadaceae bacterium. GTDB lineage: Bacteria > Gemmatimonadota > Gemmatimonadetes > Gemmatimonadales > Gemmatimonadaceae > JABWBJ01. The sequence continues at coordinate 21,232 of DATCIJ010000237.1, forward strand.
TACTACGGCACCAGCCTGCACAAGTGGCTGCACGCACCGATCGGCACAGGTTTTCTCTATGTGCGTCGCGACAAGATCAAGTCGCTGTGGCCCATGATGGCGGCCCCGGCGTCGATGGATGAGAACATCCGCAAGTACGAGGAGATCGGCACGCATCCGGCGGCAAATCACAACGCCATTGCCGTGGCAGCCTCCTTCAACCGTGGGATCGGGTTGGAGCGGAAGGCCGCCCGGCTCCGCTACCTGCGGGATCGCTGGGCCAGGGTGTTGATGACGGAGAGTTCACGCGTGCGGGTGCCGACGCCACTGAACAACACGCATTCGTGCGGGATTGCCCTGGTGAGTATCGACGGGGTCGATACGGAACAGCTCTTCGGCTGGCTGTGGAGCAAGCACCGCATCCGGACCACGCCGATTGTGCACCCTGAGTTCAACGGATTGCGGATCACGCCGAGCATCTACACGACGCCGTCGGAGATCGACTTGTTCGTGGATTGCATGAAGAAGGCGATGAAGGTTGGAATTGCATAGGCTCGAGGGTCGAGGCTTGAGGCTCGAGAGAAGTCTGCAGGCTACAGGCTGAAGTCTTGAACCTTCCCTCGA
>DATCIJ010000238.1:0-2581 GCA_036507855.1 Gemmatimonadaceae bacterium
TGTACGAGGTTGGTGAGGGGCGCCAGGCCGACGTGCTCCGTGCGCAAGTCGAGGTCGCGCGCATGACAGAGATGATCACGCGCATGGAAGCGATGCGAGTCGCCGCTGCCGCCCGACTGAACGCGCTGCTCGACCGTCCCCTCGACAGTCCGGTCGCGACGACGCTGCTGCCGGCTTTTCCTGGCGACGTCGCCTCCGTCGATTCGCTCGCCATCCTCGCCTCGCGTAACCGGCCGATGATCCGGGCCGGCGAGGAAGAAGTACAGGCCGCAGAAGGGATGGTCTCGCTTGCGCGTCGCGAGCTGGTGCCCGACCTCGTCGTCGGCGTGCAGTACGGTCAGCGGAGCGGGGCGATGGGGACCGAGCGAATGGGTAGCGTCATGGTCGGCGCTTCGATCCCGATCTGGGCCAACCGTCGGCAGCTCAAGATGAGGGACGAGGCTGCCGCGATGCGCGCCATGGCGGAAGCTGACCTGCAGTACATGCGCGCGGATACGCGGGGGAAGGTCGGCGAAGCGCATGCGATGCTCACGAGGGCGCGCAACCTCGCGAAGCTCTACCTAACGACGGTACTGCCGCAGGCGGAAGCGACGGTCGCATCCGCTTTCGCGGCGTACCGCGTCGGCCGGGTGGACTTCATGACGCTGCTCGACGATCGGATGACCGTCAACAACTACCGGCAGGAACTCGTCGCGCTCCAGGCGGAGGAAGGACGCGCCTGGGCGGAGCTGGAAATGCTCACTGGGCGCGAGCTCTTCGACGCGAACACCGTATCGCTCGCATCGGCGAGTGCCAGAGGAGACAGACCATGAGTGACACGCCATTGTCGGAAATCCAGGCCACCGAGTCCCGATCGAAGACGCCCGGCGACGAACACGTTGAGTCGGCAACTCTTCCGCCGGACGAGTCGCCCGTACGTGAATCTTCCCCCTTCGAGCACGCGGCGACCAGCCGGATTCGCACGGCGCTGAGCGTGGTCGCCATCACGGCGCTTATCGCGCTGGCCGGCGGGATCACGTACTTCACCACGCGCAGTGGCCAGGAGGCGGAAGCCGCTCTGCAGCACCAGCATGGCGCGACGGCGACGGCCGCCACTGCGTCACCGGTGCATCTCGACGCCGACGCGGCGCGACGAATCGGTGTGACGTTCGCCACCGCCACGTCGGGTCTGCTGGTCGCTGAGGTGCGAACGGTCGGACAGGTCACGTACGACGAGACGCGGGTCAAGGCCATTGCGCCCAAGATCCACGGTTGGGTCGATCGCCTGTTCGTCGACTTCACAGGCCGGGAAGTGCGCGAAGGCGAGCCGCTGCTCAGCATCTACTCGCCGATGCTGGTCTCAGCACAGGAGGAGCTGCTGCTGGCGATCCGGCTCGCGGCGGACATCGAAAACGGCACGCCGGACGCGAAGCGATCCGCGGACGACATGGTCACCTCCGCGCGTCGCCGCCTGCTGTATCTGGATATTCCGGCCAGCGACATCGAGGCACTGGAACGGACAGGAACCGTGACGAAGACGCTCACACTCCGGTCGCCGGTTCAGGGCGTCGTCGTCGAGAAGTCGGTCCTTGGCGGCCAGCGGATCATGGAGGGTGAGACCCTCTTTCGTGTCGCCGATCTGAGCACGGTATGGGTCGAGGGAGAGATCTACGAGCGCGATCTGGCTGTGGTGCGGATCGGCGCGCGGGTGGAGGTCGAACTGGAAGCGTATCCGGGTGAGGCGCGCTCTGGCGCCGTCACCTACATCTATCCAACGGTTGATCCCGCCACCCGCACGACGCGCGTTCGCGTCGCGCTGCAGAACCCGGCGCTGCGCCTCCGGCCAGGGATGTACGCCACCATCCGTGTACCGGGCGCGCAGCGCGCGAACGCGGTGAGCATTCCCCGTACAGCGGTCCTGGCCACGGGCAAGCGCGTCATCGCGTTCGTCAGGATGGCGGACGGCATGCTCGAGCCGCGCGAGATCGTCCTCGGCATGGCCAGCGACGACCGTGTGGAAGTACTGCGCGGACTGAAGGCGGGCGAAGTGGTCGTGTCGTCGGCCACGTTCCTCGTCGACGCCGAGTCGAATCTCGGCGCGGCGCTGGGCGCGATGGCGAACATGCCGGGAATGGATACGGGGACTCAGGCCACGGGCCAGAGAACCCCGGCCACCGGGAGTTCGTCGAAAGGCGCCGACACGTCGACGCAGGACATGCCTGGCATGAAGATGAAAGGCGCTGCCGCCGACAGTGGCAGGAAGCCTCCGGAAAGCAAGTCATCCAGCCACGACCACCGCGAGGAGTAGCGCATCATGCTGAAGCGACTCATCGAATGGTCGGTGGCGAACAAGCTGCTGGTCTTCCTGTTCACTACCGCGGCTGTCTTCGGAGGGAGCTGGGCGATCCGGAATACGCCGCTGGAGGCACTCCCGGATCTGTCCGACGTGCAGGTCATCGTGGAAGCGGAGTACAACGAACAGGCGCCGCGTATCGTCGAGGATCAGGTCACGTACCCGATCGCGGCCGAGATGCTCAAGGTGCCCGGCGCGCGAACCGTCCGCGGCTATTCGTTTTTCGGCGTGTCGTTCGTGTACGTCATC
>DATCIJ010000239.1:0-10864 GCA_036507855.1 Gemmatimonadaceae bacterium
CCCGCCGCGGACTCGCTTCACGTCCAGTGCGTCCTGGCCCCATTTCGCGACGCCCTCGAGCACACGAAGGTTCTTCTTGCGTCCCAGGATTTCGATCGCCTCTTCGGCGAACGAGGGCGCCACGATGCACTCGACGAACAGCGACGAGATGGTCTCGGCGGCGACCATGTCCACGGGCACGGTGAAGGCGATCACTGATCCGAACGCCGAAACGGGATCACAGGCGAGCGCCTTGCTGTAGGCGTCCCTTGCGTCCGCGCCGACCGCGATACCGCACGGCGTCGTGTGCTTCACGATTGCGCAGCAGGCCTCGTCGGCGAATGGCTCGGTGGCGAGCAACGCTCCCTCGAGATCGAGCAGGTTGTTGAACGAGAGCTCCTTTCCGCCGAGCTGCTTGAGCGCGGAGATGCCGCTCTTCCCGGCCTCGGTGTAAAACGCCGCCCGTTGCTCCGGGTTCTCTCCGTAGCGCAGTGGCTGCGAACGCCGTGCATGGAGCGTGATGTCTTCCGGGAAGCGCTCACCTCGTTGAGAAGCGAACCAGCCGGCAATCGCCGCGTCGTAACCGGCCGTGTGCGCAAACACCTTCTCGGCCAGTCGGCGGCGGAGCTCAGCGCCGTCGGCGCCTTCGCGCAGCGCGTTGAGCACGGGTGCGTAGTCGGCCGGATCGACCACGGTCCACACCGATGCGTGATTCTTGGCCCCCGATCGCAGCATCGACGGTCCGCCGATGTCGATCTGTTCAACGACGTCGCCGAACGAGGCCCCGGCACGGGCGGCGGTTTCGCGGAACGGATACAGGTTCACCACGACCATGTCGATGGTGCTGATGCCGTGTGCGGCAATGGCCGCCATGTGTTCGGGCAGGTCGCGGCGCGCGAGCAGTCCGCCGTGCACGGCCGGATGCAACGTCTTCACCCGACCGCCGAGCATTTCGGGGAAATTCGTCAGCGATTCGACGTCGCGAACCTCGAGGCCGGCCGCACGCAATGCACGCGCGGTGCCTCCGGTGGAAACAAGATTCCATTCGAGGGCGACAAGGTCTTTTGCGAACTCGATGACTCCACTCTTGTCAAAAACGGACAGCAGTGCGGTAGGCATTTATGTGGGCAGAGGGCAGAGGGCAGAGGGCATCGCGCAAAGCGCAAAGCGCAAGGCGCAAAGGGAAGTGTAGGTCAGCGTGCTGACGCCCCGAGCGTGTCGTCGAAGTACCGGCGTGCCGGCGAAACACCCACGGCTGGGCCGAAGTGTGTCGCATCGGCATTCGTTTCGAACACGACTCGATTGTCATCGGCGAGTCTGATGCGGCCCGCGGCGACCGCCTCGACCACGCGTGGATACAGCACATGCTCGACTTCCAGGACCCGCTTCGCGAGTTCGTCGGGCGTATCCGTTGGCAGAACGGCTACCGGCCACTGGGCAATGATCGGACCTTCGTCGTAGCGCTCGTCCACGAAATGAACCGTGGGACCCGTTAGGCGCAGGCCGCGACGGATGACCGCCTCGTGAACGTGGTGCCCGAACATTCCTGGCCCGCCGAAGGCGGGCAGCAGCGCGGGATGCACGTTCAGGATTCGCCCGCGAAAGTGCGACACGACATCCGCTGGCACCAGCCTCAGGTAGCCCGCCAGCACCACCATCTCCACGCGATGCGTGGCCAGAATTGCAGCCAGGCCGCTCGCGCGCGCTGTCCGGTCGAGCGCCAGCGCCGTTATTCCTGCGTCCCGGGCTCGCGCCAGCGCGCCGGCGTCCGCCTGATCGCTTGCCACCAGCACCACACGCGCCGCTGCGGTCGCGCCCAGGGCCGATTGCCGGTCGAGGATCGCCTGGAGATTCGTTCCGCTCCCTGAGGCGAGCACGGCCACGCGCGTCATGCGGTGAAATTAGCCGGTCGCGCGGAGTCGCGACACGTCACACGCGCTCACGGCACCCGCTTGAGATAGTCGTCGATTGCCTCGCCGAGCGAGGCCGCCAGTACGCCGTGCCCGCGCGCCAGTTCGTGATCGCCGTCGGGTGTGCTGCCCGATGGCACCAGTCGCACGAAGCCGCCGAACGCGAGGCCCGGCGCGATGTCGCGATCGCGATCGCCGACATACAGCGAAGTGGCTAGGTCGATCCCGAAGTGCTCCGCAGCGCGGCGATACAGCAGGGTCCCCGGTTTCCGGCACTCACAGGGGCCACTCAAAGGCGGATAGTGTGGGCAATGATACGTGGCATCGATGCGCGCGCCACTGCTCTTCATGAGATGATCCAGTCGATCGCGCGTCGAAGCGTACTGCGCCTCAGTCAGCAATCCCTGCGCGATCCCTGATTGATTGGTGATGACGATCGCGAGAACCCCATGATCGTTCAGCGCGCGTACCGCATCTGGCGCACCGGGGAGAAGTCGAACGTGATCGGCCTGGGCGAGATAGTTCGCGTCCTCGATGAGGGTGCCGTCGCGATCGAGAAAGGCGGCGCGGCGGGAGCCGGTCATCCAGTGAGCGCCCGTGCGACGGCGGCGGCGAACAGCTCGTCCTGATCGGCCGCGATTGAGCGCAGGTCCAGCAGGAGCCGGTCGTCAGCAATGCGTCCGATGACGGGCTCCGGAGACAGGCGCAGCTTCTGCTCGACGTCGACAGCCTTTCCAATGATTGCGACGGCGGCAGAGGCGAGCCTGGCCGTGGGAAACGCGCCGCCACCGACGGCGGCTTCGCTTGCGATTACCTCACAGTCAATGCCGGCTCCGCGCAGAATTCCGGCGGCCGCCTCGGCCCTCGCCCTTATGGACTCGCGGGAAGCCGTCATCAACGCCAGCACCGGTATCTCGCGAACAGCGCGCTCGGGATCGCGGTAGAGCGAGAGCGTTGCCTCGAGCGCGGCCAGTGTCAGCTTGTCCACCCGCAGGGCACGCGTCAGTGGATTACGGCGGCAGCGATCGATGGCCTCACGAGTGCCAACCAGGATTCCCGCCTGCGGTCCGCCGAGCAGCTTGTCCCCGCTCATGACGACCAGCGTGGCGCCGTCATGCACCGCGTCGCGAACGGTCGGCTCTCCGCGCAACCCGTACGCCTCGAGAGAAACGAGCAAGCCGCTCCCGAGGTCCATCAGCAACGGAAGGCTGGCCTCGCGCGCGATGGGTGAAAGGTCGCGCAGCGTTGCTTCGGCGACGAACCCGCGTACCTCGAAGTTGCTTCGGTGCACCTTGACGATCGCCCCGGTCCGCTCGCCGATCGCGCGACGATAGTCGTCAGCGTGCGTGCGATTGGTCGTGCCGACTTCGCGGAGGATGCTGCCGCTCTTGGCCATGATGTCGGGCACGCGGAAGCTGCCTCCGATTTCGATCAACTCCCCGCGCGACACGATCGATTCCCTGCCTTCGGCCAGCGTGTTGAGCGCGAGGACGAGCGCGGCGGCCCCGTTGTTCACGACCAGCGCATCCTCTGCGCCAGTCAGCTCACATAGCAGGGACGCGCAATGCACATAACGAGACCCGCGCTCGCCCCGTGCCAGGTCGTACTCGAGGTTCGACGCGCCGGCCGCTGTGCGGGCGATGGCTTCCACCGCCACGCGCGCCAGCGGAGCACGGCCGAGGTTCGTATGCAGCACGACGCCGGTGGCGTTGAAGACCGGTCGCAGCGAGACCTGCTCCCGTCGGGCGAGCTCGTCGCGGATCATCGCGAACCAGCCGCTGTTGTCGGAAGGGACAGCCGCTGGGTCCCGGCGCGCCCGCTCGACCGCGGCGCGAACGGCGTCGGTGACCATCGAGCGCGGCGCGTGGTCCGCGAGGCCCTGCACGTCAGGCATCGCCAACAACGCGCCCACCGCCGGCAACGCACGCCTGGCGTCACCCACGCGTCGTGCGGCCCGTATCGGGACGAGCCTTGCTGGTGTCCGGTCGCGCCGCCGGCCGTGGCGTGGTGAACACGCGAGATGACGTTCGCGTGGCGCCGGTGACGCTCCTCAGACTGTCAGCCGTGATGCGATAGGACGTTGCCGGCTTGAGTGCCTGTTTGAACTTCACGTACAGGATGGTCACGGGAAGCTTCGCCGACGGCTTGGGGACGATCCGGCTGGATGTGTCGCGCGGGGCCGCGGGCGGAGTTCGCGTCGCGGCGCCCGGGCGTCTGCCGGTCGGCCGGGGCGGCGGAGTGGCTGGGACCGGCGCGGCCGCTGCTCGCACGGAGTCGGCGGCGCGCGTCGAATCGGCAACGAAGGCTCGCCTGACGGAGTCCTGAACCGCCTTGCTCCGGATCGAATCCGCGATCGCGCGGTCGACGTCCGCCTGAGTCAGCACCGTATCGAACACAACGTCCGAGCTGTCCGCCGCCTTGATCGAAAACACCCTCGGCGCGGGAACGAACAGCGTGTCGAGCGGCCGGTCGAGGGTGAGGCGCAGCGTCAGGCTGTCGCGCACATCCGCGGTAGCGATGCCGGCGCCCATCGAATCGCGCACCGCAGCCAGCATCTCGCGGCGCAGCGAATCGACGAGGGTCACGGTCAGCGTGTCGAACAGCTCGCGACCGTCCACGACCCCATTGCGATTCACGTCAACGAGCGCCCGGAGCAGGAACTGCCCTGGTGGCATGTGCGTGATGACGAAGGCGCCTGACGAGTCGGCCTCCGCGCCGAAGCGTGCGCTGTCGGGAAGTGCGATTGCCTCGACGATGGCTCGAGCCGCGGGCCGGGCGGTGACCCAGTCGAACACTCGTCCCGCAATGCTTCCGGTGGCCAGCGTCGGTCCGGTGGAAAAGACCAGGGTCAGGCCGGTCGAGTCCATGTTGTTGTCGAGGTCGACCATTCCCGGCAACATGCGAACCGTGTAGGTCGTGTTCGGCCTCAGGCCGCCGCGGGGACTGACCTGAACGCGTGTCCGCCTCCAGGAAACTCCCGATGGCCCCCTGCTGGGCGAAACGATGAAGAGGTCGGCCAGCCCCGGGACGCCACGCGGCCGCTCGCTCACCACTTCGTCAAACTCGAAGGAGATGGCGCCCCCGCGAACGTTGAGCGCGTTCGTGTCTGGCGTCACCCGGACCAGACGCGGTGGCGCCGTATCGGGCGGACCGCCGGGCGGCATGCCGGACTGCGCGCAGCCGGCCAGAGCCATCACGGCAATCAGCCGCCGCACAGCGATCGTACCTTGTCCGCGAGCAATTCCCGGCGCGACGACCACTCGCCTGCCTTCTGGCGCTCCGACTCGACGACATCCGGCTTGGCGCGCGCGAGGAAGTTCTCGTTCTTCAGGCGCCCGCGCAGCGCGTCGAGCTGCTTCTCGAGCGAAGCCAGTTCCGACTTGAGGCGCGCGCACTCCCGTTCCACATCGACAGCGCCGGCAAGCGATAACACCACCTGCGTCCCGTCGCTCAACACCGCGTGCGCCGCTGATTCGGCGGGAGGAGCGGCGGCAATGGACACGTCGGCGCGCGCCAGACGTCCGGCGAGCCCCGATTCTTCGGTGAACAGCCTGGTTGCCGCAGGCGACGGCACCAGCGTGCAGGATACCGTCTTGCCCGGTGCCACCGCGTAATCGGCACGCAGTCGGCGAATGGCGTTAACCGCCTCGATCACGAGGTCGAACTCCCGGACATCGCCGGCAGTCACGCGATCCGCGGGCCACAAGGCGACCGCGAGCGCCGTCCCGTCATGCCGGGGAAGGCGTTGCCACAGCGCATCCGTGACAAACGGAACGATGGGCTGCAGCAGGCGGAGGACCTGGTCGAACGTGTGGACGAGGACGGCGCGCGCGACCTCGCGGTCTTCGCCCGCGACCGCCAGTCGCGCCTTCACCGACTCGAGGTACCAGTCGGCGAGTTCGCTCCACGCAAAGCTGCGCGCGGACTCGGTGTACTCGTTCAACCGGAGGCCGGCGTACCGTTCTTCGCTATTCCACGCCGCGGCTGAGGGGCGCGCCGGCCCAAGCGCCTTGTCGCAGGCACGGATCGCGTCGTTCAGTCGTCCCAGGACCCACCGGTCGGCTCTCGTCAGGCGGTGCGGGGCGATGTCGTCCAGGGACGACACGGGTTCCGAACCGACATTCGTGAGCAGGAAGCGGCCGATGTTCCAGAGCTTCGTGACGAAGTTGCGGCCGGGCGCGAACGAACGCTCGAGGTCATTCGGATCGAGGATCGTGTCCGCGCCCAGACCCATCCCCGCGATCACCGTGTATCGAAGGGCATCAGCCCCATAGCTGCGGACCACGTCGAGCGGATCGATGCCGTTGCCCAGCGATTTCGACATCTTCAGGTGATTCGGGTCGCGCACCGTGCCGTGCAGGTACACCGTCCGGAACGGCGGTTCGCCGCGGAACGCATACCCCATCATGATCATTCGCGCGACCCAGAAGAACAGGATCTCGGGCGCCGTGCTGAGCGTGTCGGTCGGGTAGAATGCCCGCAGGTCGTCGGTCTCGTCGGGCCACCCGAGTGTGCTGAGCGGCCACAAGCCTGACGAGAACCACGTGTCGAGAACGTCCTCGTCCTGGCGAACCGGTCCCGAACAGGCGGGACACCGTTCGAGGTTCTCGCGGCTCGCGCTCACGCGGCCACACCCATCGCAGTACCAGACCGGAATGCGATGTCCCCACCAGAGCTGCCGCGAGATGTTCCAGTCGCGGATGCCCTCGAGCCAGTTGATGTACACGGCCTCCCAACGCTCGGGGAGAATCCGGACGGTTCCGTCGCGTACCGCCTTGAGCGCCGGTGCCGCGAGTGGCTTCATCTTCACGAACCACTGCTCCGACAGTCGCGGCTCGACGATCGTGTCGCACCGATAGCAGCGCCGGATGGAAAGTCGATGGTTCTCCGATTTGACCAGGAAGCCGCCTTCCCGAAGGAGCTCAACGACCTTTGCCCGGGCGTCCTGCCGATCGAGTCCGCGAATGCTCTCGGGTACGCGGCCAGCGGCGTCCATCACTTCGTGCACGACGCCACTCTCGTCGATCACCACCGGCATGGCGAGTTGGTGGCGCTGAGCGACGTCGAAGTCGTTCGCATCGTGGGCCGGCGTGATCTTCAGCGCTCCCGTACCGAACGTGGGATCGGAGTACTCGTCGGCGATGATCGGGATTTCGACGTTCGCCAGCGGCAGGAGAACCGTGCGGCCAACGAGGTCGGTGTAGCGCTCGTCGGTTGGGTTCACGGCGACCGCCACGTCGGCGAGCATCGTCTCCGGCCGCGTGGTAGCCACCACGATCCTGGCGCCGGGCGTGTCACGCGCGTTCACCTGCGTCAGCGGATACGCAATGTGATACAGTTTTCCCTCGGTCTCGTGATGTTCCGCCTCTTCGTCGGAGAGCGACGTCAAGCAGCGCGGGCACCAGTGTATGACGCGATGGCCGCGGTAGATGAGTCCGCGCTCGAAGAGGCGCACGAAGGCCTCGCGCACGGCTCGCGAAAGCGGCGGTGAGAGCGTGTACGCCGTGCGTGTCCAGTCTGCCGACGCGCCGATCGCCTTCAGCTGCTGCAGGATCACTCCGCCCGTATCGGCGACGAACTGTTCGGTGCGACGAATGAATTCCACGCGCCCTACGTCGTGGCGCGTCTTGCCCTCCTTCGCCAGCAACTTTTCCACGACATTCTGCGTCGCGATCCCGGCATGGTCCGTCCCCGGCAGCCAGAGTGCCTCGTCACCGCACATCCGGCGCCAGCGGATGATGACGTCCTGCACCGTGTTGTTGAGTCCGTGGCCCATGTGAAGCACCGCCGTCACGTTGGGCGGCGGCATCACGATGACATAGGGGTCTCGCGGTCCACCGGCGCGGTTCGAACGCGACGCATGGGCGGTAAACAGGCTCTGCGCCAACCAACGCGCATACGCCGCCTCCTCGACCGAAGAGGGCTCGTATTGCGACGGGATTTCGGCCGGGTGTGACATGGTCAACTAAGATAGCGAGTTGCCTTCAGGCATCGGGCATCAGGCATCAGGCATCAGGCATCAGAACCGCGGCGTACCAGTGACGCCGCGCGGATGTCCAGACGGACCGATATGCGGCCGGAGTGGGGCTCCGACCCTTGCGATCACGCGTTCGGTTCGCGGCGACCTTCGGTGATTGGCTCTTCGACCGGCTCACGCGGAACGCTGGCCGTGTCGATGTGGCCCCCGGTGCGCACGTCGATGCGATTCAGCACCATGTTGACGCCCGGGACCTTGCGGACAAGCGCCGAGGCGCGGGAGATCTCTTCGATCGCGCGCACGGTCCCCGTCAGCTCGACGACGCCATCGCCGACAACCGCTATCTCGATGGCGCGGGCTCCGAGATCCGGCTCGGCGCGTAGCGCGCGAAGCACTCGCTCCTCCAGGCGCCGGGCCATCTCGTCAGCGCGCATCGCGGCCTCAGAAGCGCCGTTGGCGCTGGTGACGTCGGAGAGATCGTCCTCGGACTCGTCGACGTCATCGTCGTCGTCGTCGTCGTCATCGAGGACATCCTCGTCGTCTTCGCCGTCGAACTCTCCCTCGGCTCCCAACGGCTCCGCTTCGAGTTCGTCGTCAACGAGTTCGTCGAACGCCCCTTCATCCTCCTCCTCTTCGTCCTCGTCGACTTCTTCATCCAGCTCGTCGTCGACGCCCAGCCGCCCCCGATCGTCGTCGGAGTCGAGTTCATCGTCCAACCAGGTGTCGCGAAGGCTGGCGAAGCGGCCTCGCATGTCGGCCAGGAAGGCGTCCAGGGTCCGGTACCGCCGGCCGAGATAGAGCCCGGCCGCCGCTCCGGCGACGGCCCCCGTGGCCATCAGCAGAAGCGAGGGGCGCTCTTCCTCGCGAGCGGTTCGCACGTGACGTCGACGCATTCGTTACCGTGGCGTGGGGTCCTGTCCAACGATAACTTGCGCGTCGTGGAATTGCGAACCGACGACGGCCGAGCCGCTCCCCCGCGTGCTGGCCGTTTTCTTGTCTGGACTATCCTGGCGCTCGTGCTCGTCGCCGGAGTGGTGGCGGCGCTGATCTACGGACCGCGCCTGACGCCGCTACTCGACACGCTTCCCTAGAGCCCGATGCCGAACGATGTCCTGAACCCGGCCAACGAAACGCTCACTCTCGCGCTGCCGGACGGATCAGAGCGCCGCGTTCCGGCCGGTACATTGGCGCGCGATGTCGTTGGCTCAATCGGCCCGCGCCTGCTTCGCGACGCCATTGCCGTGAAGGTGGGCGATACGATCCAGGACCTGCTCACGCCGCTCCGTCGCAGCGCCCCGTTCCGGGTGCTGACTCAGAAGGATCCGGAATCGCTGAACGTCCTTCGCCATTCAGGCGCTCACATCCTTGCGACCGCGGTGCGCCGCCTCCGTCCCGGCGCGCACATCGGATTTGGTCCCGCCATCGAGGACGGGTTCTACTACGACTTCGAGGTCGAAAGGCCGTTCACGCCCGAGGACCTCACGGCGTTCGAGGAGGAGATGCGGAAGGTTGCGTCCGACAAGCTCCCCTTTGTTCGCGAGGAGGTCGATCGCGACGAAGCTCGCCGGCGCTTCGCGGAAGACCCGCTCAAGCTCGAGCGCATCGAAGACCTGGGCGCCGATGAGGTGATTTCCACGTACACCGATGGGCCGTTCATCGACCTGTGCCGGGGCCCGCACGTCCCGGATACGTCGTACCTGAAGCACTTCAAGTTGCTCCACACGGCCGGCGCCTATTGGCGTGGGGACGAGCGGCGCCAGATGCTCCAGCGCATCTATGCGACGGCGTGGTGGACGAAGGAGGAGCTCGATGCGTACCTGCATCGCATCGAGGAAGCCAAGCGCCGTGATCACCGCGTCCTCGGCAAGGCGCTCGACCTCTACTTCTTTCACCACGTATCCCCCGGGTCGGCGTTCTGGACCGAGCGCGGGACGATCCTCTTCAACGAAGTGATTGCCTTCATCCGCGAGCGACAGAAGGAGCAATTCATCGAGGTGAAGACTCCGCTGCTGTACGGGAAGGCGCTCTGGGAACAGTCAGGTCACTGGGGGAAGTATCGGGAGAACATGTTCCTCGTGCTCAACAACGAGACCAACGAGCACGACATGTCGTTGAAGCCGATGAACTGCCCCTCGCACTATCTCCTGTACCTGTCGAAGAAGCATTCGTATCGCGAACTGCCGCGGCGCCTGGTCACGTTCGACGTGTTGCACCGGAATGAAGTGACGGGCGCGCTGTCGGGGCTGACCCGCGTCAGGCAGTTCTCGCAGGACGACTGCCACGTCTTCCTGACCGAGGGTCAGATCGCCGTCGAAGTTCACTTCCTGATGCGCTTCATCCTCGACTACTACGCCGCGTTCGGCCTGCAGGCGCACCTCCGTTTCGCGACACGGCCACCGGTTCGTATCGGCTCCGACGAGCAGTGGGATCGCGCCGAGACCCGGTTGAAGGAGGCGCTGGAATCGACCGGAATGCCGTACGAGTTGAAGGAGGGTGACGGAGCCTTTTACGGGCCCAAGATCGACTTCGATGTCACCGACTCACTGGGCCGCGCCTGGCAGCTGGGGACGATCCAGCTCGACTACGAGGCGCCGGAGCGGTTCGATCTGCAATACGTCGGCGAGGACAATGCCATGCACCGCCCGGTCGTGATTCATCGCGCCGTGAGCGGGTCGCTGGAGCGTTTCATCGCGATCCTGGTGGAGCATTTTGCGGGCGCCTTCCCGGTCTGGCTTGCCCCGGAACAGGTGCGTGTCCTGCCGATCTCGGACGACCTGGCGACCCAGGCAGGCGAGGTCGTCGCGCGGATGAAGTCGGCGGGCATCCGGGCCCAACTGGATACGCACGACACCCTGAACTACCGGATCCGTGAAGCCGAGATGATGAAGGTTCCGTATATGGCAGTGGTTGGACGTCGCGAAGCCGAAGCCGGAACGCTGGCCGTACGCACCAGAGGGGCAGGGAAGAAACAGGACATCGTTCCGGTCGCCGAGTTCAT
>DATCIJ010000240.1:0-6206 GCA_036507855.1 Gemmatimonadaceae bacterium
GGTTAGGCCGCGATCCGGAGCTGCGGCAGTCGCTGATGCTCACCGTGATGACAGCGACTACCGCCACGCTGCTCGGGGTCGTGTGCGGAACGCCGGTGGCCTACATCCTCTCGCGCTCCGCGTTTCGCGGCCGGGCGGTACTTTCGGCCGTGCTCGACCTGCCCCTTCTCATACCACATCCGGTCGCCGGCATCGCGCTCCTGCTCGTGTTCGGTCGCGAATCGGCCGTGGGCTCGGCGCTCCTGACGGTCGGATTGCGCGTTGTCGGTTCTCCCATCGGGATCATCTGCGCCATGCTGTTCGTGTCGGCGCCGCTGTACATCAGCGGCGCTCGTGAGGCATTCGCCCGTGTCGATCCCCGCTACGAGGCGGTCGCGCGCACGCTGGGCGACGACGCGTGGCGGTCGTTCCGGCGCGTGACGCTGCCGCTGGCGCGCCGCGGAATGGTCGCCGCGGCCGTCGTGATGTGGGCGCGCGCGGTGAGCGAGTTCGGCGCGATCGTCATTCTCACCTACAATCCCAAAGTGGTGAGCATCCTGAGCTGGGACCGCTTCGCGACGTTCGGGTTGCAGGAAGCCCTGCCGGTAGCGGCGGTCATGGCGATCCTCGCGCTCATTCCGCTCACGGTACTCCGCGCGCTGCGCCACGATCGAACGGCGTCGGTGTCGCTGTGATCGACATCCGGGGCCTGTCGGCGAGGATTGGAGAGTTCGAGCTGCGCGACGTGACGTTTGACGTGCCGACCGGCGGCTACGGCGTCGTGATCGGACCCGCGGGTTCGGGGAAGACCACATTGCTGGAGGCCATTGCCGGCATCATCCCAGCGCGCGCCGGCGACGTGCGTCTCGGCGGCCGCAGCGTCACCAGGACTCCGCCTGACGAGCGCGGCGCCGGGCTCGTGTATCAGCACGGCTACCTGTTCCCGCACCTGTCCGTCGTCGGCAACCTGCGGTACGGGGCCCGGGACGAGGCGTCCGTCGGCGAACTGGTGACCCGCCTCGAAATCGCTTCGCTCCGCGACCGTGATGTGCGATCGCTCAGCGGCGGCGAACGGCAGCTCGTCTCACTGGCGCGCGCATTGGCGCGCCGGCCGGCCGTGCTCCTGCTCGACGAGCCGTTCAGCGCGCTCGATCCCCGGCGCCGCGGCAAGACCCGTCGCGAAATCCGCGCGCTGCATCGCGAGTGGGGCTTCACCGCGCTTCAGGTCACGCACGACTTCACCGAGGCGGGCCTGCTGGGCGACGTCGCCGTCCTGCTTGATTCGGGGAAAGTGCTGCAGTACGGACCGCCCGAGCAGGTCTTCCGCCGTCCGGCGTCTCCGTACATCGCCGAATTCCTCGGCGCCGAGAATGTCTTCGCGGGGACCGCCCGCGTGCTCGCCGAGGCCGCGCCCGACTGGCTGGAAGGCGAGGTGGCGGCGCTCGCTCACGGCTATCACGCCATCGAGTTCACCAGCGGTCCGCTCACGCTGTACACCGTGGGCAGCGGCGGCGATGGCCCCTGTTACGCGGTGGTGCGGTCGGAAGAGGTGGTGCTGTCGCTGGCGCCGCAATCGACCTCGGCGCGCAACCTGTTCCGCGGCCGGGTAGTGGAGGTCGGGACGTTAGGCGCCTTCGCGCGCGTGACGATCGACGTGGACGGCACGCCGCTGGTGGCCGCGGTGACCACGCGTTCGGTGCAGGAAATGGGTCTGCGGGAAGGCTCGGTGGTCTACGCGACGTTCAAGGCGATGGGGGTGCATCTGTGTTAGCGGCCAGCGACCAGCGGCCAGCGATCAGCGATCAGAGATTGGCAATGAGCCGGTCGGCCAGTCGTCCACTCTGGTCGCTGATCACTGGTCGCTGATCACTGGTCGCTGATCGCTGATCGCTGATCGCTGATCGCTAGAAGGAAAGCATCTGCGTGAACTTCACCGCCACCGACCGGCCAGCCACCGGCGCGTCCGCCGTCAGGAACCGCTGATCGTTGTACACGATGAACAGGTCGCTGAGCGGGTGGTGAATGAGGTTGAAGCGGATGTTCGCGTTCAGCTGCTCGGTGGTGGGGTCGTACTGTGACAGCGCGTCGATGAACATCGACGGGCTGAACGAGTAGTTGGCGCGGACTGTATAGACCGAGCTCACGAACGACCCATTGGGAAGATCGAGGTCGGCATCGGTGCGCTGCATGCCGGCGCTCAGCCTGATTCGATAGCTCGGCCGCCAGGTCAACGTGCCGTTCACCGATGCCTGCGTTCCATTATACAACTCGCCGAACGTCCATCGCGATGTCAGGTACAGTGCGCGGCTCTGGTCGGTGTTGGCCAGGATGCCGAACTCGTTCCATCCATAAGGACCTGCGGGAAGCGCATCGGCGTCCGGATGCAGCTGCAACGGCGCGCTGAGGAGATTGAACTGGGGATTGTATGACAGTTCGACCACGGCGCCGTTCTCGAAGAAGAAGGACTGCCCGGTGTGCAGCCGCTTCTGCACCATGTGGTTGCCCTGGTCGGTAAACAGCTCCCACGTCAGATGCGGGTGCAGTTCGCGGATGCCGTTGCGTCGCAACGCCTCGGGGCGGGGGCGGACCCCGATGTCGGCGAACCACTTCTTGACACCGGTGCGGCGATAGAACCCGAGGTCGTTGTTGAAGTGCTCGCCCAGGGACATCAGCCCGGTCTTGCCGTGGAAGAAGTTGCCCTCGTAGTTGACCGACGTGCGGGCCGCGTACTGGTCGCCAGTCAGGCCCGGCGTGCGCGTGCCGACGAGATACGTGTTCCAGTCCAGCCGGTTGAAGAAGCGCACGTTGGCGTCGATGCCGGCCACGCGGTTGTAGTCGCCGTTGTCATCGGTGGACTGGCGCTGCATGTACAATGCGCCGATATCCGAGCCGCCGCCGATGTTCTTGCGCAGGCGCAGCACGGTGTAGTTGTTGGCATCAGTAATGTCATCGCCCCGAACCTGCATGTTGATCAGGCCGATCCCGAAGCCACCGGCCACCCCCGTCAGGCGCGCTCCCGCATCGATATCGAGTGGTTTGCGATCTTCCCTGATGCCGATGCGCCGGCTGAAGAAGAGCAGGTTGTCGTCGTCAGGCGTTGGCGGCGTGAAGACGCGATTCAAGCGGGCGGCGTCGCCAACGTAGAACAGGCCCGAGTTCTCAAGGAATGCCTCGCGCTTCTCGGGAAAGAACTGCGCGAACTGGGTCAGGTTGACCTGCTGCTCGTCGGCTTCGACCTGCGCGAAGTCCGGGCGCACCGTGAGGTCGAGCGCCAGGCCGCGGGTCACGGCGACCTTCGCGTCCACGCCCCCATTGATGTCGCCCTGGAAGTCATTGCCGCCCAGCTCGCGGAGCGTGGTGGTGAGCACGTACGGCTTCACGCGGATGTCGCGACCGGCCTGGCCCGGATGCAGCCCGGTCACGTTGCCCGCCAGGGACAGCCGCATGAGGTTGTAAGCGCGCGGCACGGGCGCCCAGAACGTCACCTCGTTCTTCCGTCGAATGCGTCTCGAGAAGTTGATCCCCCACGATTGATCCTCCCCGGGATCGAATCGCAGCGTCCGGAACGGGATGCGGAACTCAACAGTCCACCCTTCCGGACCACGCTGCGTCTTCACGTCCCAAACCGCGTCCCAGCTGGAGTTGATCTCCCGTCCTTCGTTCGCGATCTGGCGATCGGCCCGTCCGCCCTCAGGGTTGACGATGAACACGTAGCCATTCCGGCGGTCGCGAAACGTGTCGATGATGACCTCGAAGTCATCCTGGTCGTCCTCGCGGAAATCCTTCCGGATGTCGTTGACGATCTCGCGGGTCGGCTCGGCGTCCCCCAAGCGCGCCCCGATGTAGAGGTACTGGGCGTCGAACGCGATCATCACCTCGGTCGGCTCGGTGGCCGGCTGCCCTTCACGCGGTTCGCTCTGCGTGAAGTCCTTCGCGACCGTCGCCCGCCGCCACGCATCTTCATCGAGAACGCCGTCGACACGGATTGGCTCGGAGAGCTGGAGCGCCGGCACCTCCCGGCGCAGGAATCCGGCCGGCGTTCGGGCGCCGATATCACCCTGGGCGCCGAGGTTCTGAACGAAAGGCGCGACGAGAAACAACGCGCCGGCGATGGCGACCGATTGCTGGCAAACGCGAAGCATCAAGTGAGGGGCTGGAGACCGGGAATGACGGGTTAGTAAGGCACGCCAGACTAGTGCCGTTCCAGGTCACCCGCCAGCCGTTTACGCGCGCCTGCGCCTGGAGGTTGTACCTGGAACGGCACTAGCTGTCGTCGCGGCTCTCCACCAGCACCGTGTCGCCCTCCACGCGAACCGCGTAGGCCTTCACGTCTTCCTCGGCCGGTCCGCGTCGCAGCGCGCCGGTCACGCAGTCGAATCGCGCCCCATGCCAGGCGCACTCGATGGTGCCGTCGGGCAAAACCTCACCCGCCGAAAGCGGCATCCCCTGGTGCGTGCACTCGTCGCGGAGCGCGGAGACACGGTCTCCCTGGCGAATGAGGCAGACGCGGTCGCCCGAGGAGAGGATTACTGCCAAGGTGCCGCCGTCGGGGATGTCCCTTACGGCGAAGGCATCAGGCATCAGGCATCAGGCATCGCGGCATCAGGGCCTGTTGCCTGTTGCCTCTCTCATGGCATGCCACGCCATGGTCGCGCACTTCACCCGGGTCGGAAATCGCGCCACTCCGGCGAATGCGCGCAGCGACCCTAACGTCTTGTCCGGAGGCGTCTCTTTCGAGCGGCCGGTCACCAGGTCGTGAAAGCGCTCGAAGAGTGCCTCCGCCTCCTGGCGGGTCTTCCCCTTGATGGCCTGCGTCATCATCGAAGCCGACGCCTTGGAGATCGCGCACCCTTCGCCCGTAAACCGGATATCCGTGATGACGTCGCCATCGACCTGCACGCTCAGCGAAATGCGATCCCCGCACAGCGGATTCGTTCCGTCGACGTGCTTTGCGCCGGGAATCTCGCCCCAGTTCCTCGGTGAGCGGTTATGGTCCAGGATCACTTCCTCGTAGAGCGCACCCAGGTCCATCAGGCGAACACCTCTCGCACCTTCTCCAGCCCCGCTACGAGGGCCGCAACGTCATCGAGCGTGTTGTAGAGGTAGAACGAAGCGCGGGCGGTGGCACCGCAACCGAAGCGGGCCATCAACGGCTGCGTGCAGTGGTGTCCGGCTCGTATCGCCACGCCCTGCTGGTCCAGGATCGTCGCGATATCGTGCGGATGCACACCCTCCATCGTGAAGCTCAGAACGCCGGCCTTGCCGGGCGCCGTGCCGATCAGGCGAATGCCGGGTAACGACGCCACCCGCGCAGTGGCTTCCTCCAGCAACGCAAGCTCGTGCCGATGGATGGCATCGAGCCCTGTGCGCTCGAGGTAATCAATCGCCGCGCGGAACGCCGCCACCGAACCGATGTCCGGAGTCCCCGCCTCGAACTTCGACGGCGCCTTGGCATACGTCGTCTTCTCGATCGTCACGGTCTCGATCATGTCGCCGCCGCCCTGATACGGCGGCAGACGATCGAACCAGTCGCCACGCGCGTACAACACGCCCACACCGGTGGGGCCCAGCATCTTGTGGCCGGAGAACGCAAGGAAGTCGCAGCCGACGGACTGCACGTCGATAGGCAGATGCGGCGCCGCCTGTGCGCCATCCAGCAGCACCGGGATGCCTCGCGCGTGCGCCATCTCCACGATGCGCTTCACCGGATTCACCGTGCCCAGCGAGTTGGATACCCACGACAGCGCCACGATGCGCGTCTTCGGTCCCAGCATGGAATCGAACGCGTCCAGATCGAGCTCCCCGATGTCCGTTACCGGCACGGCGCGCACCGCCGCACCAGAGCGCTGGGCCAGCAACTGCCACGGCACGATGTTGGAGTGATGCTCCATCAGCGAGACCACGATCTCGTCGCCCGGGCGGACGAACGCCTGCCCGTACGACGATGCCACGAGGTTGATCCCCTCGGTGGTGTTGCGGGTGAACACGACCTCGTTGACTGACGCGGCATTGATGAAGCGGCGAACCGCTTCGCGCGTCTCGTCGTAGCGAGTGGTCGCCAGTTCGCTGAGGTAGTGAACGCCCCGATGGATGTTGCCGTTCTCTTCCTCGTAGTAACGCCGCAACGCATCGATGACCTGTCGCGGCTTCTGGCTCGTGGCGGCGCTGTCGAGATAGACCAGCGGATGCCCACGCGGCCGGATGCCGAGGATCGGGAAGTCGGCGCG
>DATCIJ010000241.1:0-16372 GCA_036507855.1 Gemmatimonadaceae bacterium
CCCGCCGTAGTATTTTCCGGCCTTGGGGGCGTGTCCTTGCGTCCCCCCTGGTCGTGAGATGGATGTCCAGATGACCGACCACGAATCGACCTCACGCCGGCCTTACCGGCCGCCAATTGGGATCCCCACCAAGGGTGAGCCCCGGGCGCAGGCTACGGCGGCAGCGATCGCACTTCACCTGCTCCTGGTGCTCCTGGTGCTGGCCCCAACCGTATTCGTGAGCAGTCGGCTGCTCGACTTCACGCAGCGTGGAGCGGGTGGCCCCGGGCCCGTTGGCGGTGGTGGCGGTGGCGCCTTTTCCTTCCCCGGTCGAATCAAATACCTGCCAGAACGCGTCGACTTCCTGAAGATCCAGGCTGAGAAGTCGGTGCCGAAGGAAGAGGTGGTGGAGCTGAAGCCTGAACAGGTTAAACCGCCGCCGCCCCCAACCCCGCCGCCACCCACGCCGGAGCCCCCGGCCACCACCAGCGATTCCGCGGCAGCGGCTGCGCGGGCGGACTCCACTAGTGCGCAAGCGGGCGCCGGTCGCGGCAGCGGGAACGACGGTACGTCGGGCAATGGCCCGGGACGCGGAGGTGGGGAGGGCTCGGGTGTAGGAACCGGTCGCGGTTCGGCCACCGGACCGGGAACAGGAGGAGGAGACGGCACGGTCTATCCGCCCACAGTCGTCGCGCTGCCGATCCTGCCGCTCCCAATACCCGCCAGGGTCCGCCCGTACAAAATGGTGGCCCAGTTCGAGGTCGACAGCACGGGCAGCGCACGCCTGATCGGCTTCAATCCTTCCCGCGACAACGGTTACAACCGGCGCATCCGCGAGATGCTACTCGAGATCCGCTTCCGGCCCGCGGTTACCATGGACGGCCGGCCTGTGAAGGCCCTGGCGATCGTTACCGCCGAAGCGCTGTAAAGTAAGGAGCCGCAAGGGTCTGGCCATTCATTGCTGGCCAGCATATCTTGTCGCCGGTTTTTGCAGCCCGTCCCGGCATCCCCGCCCGTCGGCGACCCCCTGAGTCATTCGTTTTGATCGTTCGGCACCGCGCTGGCAGGCCTCCGCCCCGCGCAGGCCAAATCATGCTGGCGAGTGACTGGGTCTCGGCGGACTCCCTTTCAAGAGAGTGACAAGATGAAACGGTTGGTCCACCGAACGCTCTTCCTGTTTCTCGCGCTGGCGTTCACCGGCGCAGTTGCCTCCCTGTTCGCTCCGCGCGCTGAAGCGCGGCAAGGCGTCGCCGCCGTAACCGCGGTGCAGGAAACCGCGGCGCCAGCCCAGACCGAGCATCGGCCCGGTGGTGAGGTGAACATCCACCTCCCGGACCTGAATCAGGGCGACTTCTTCGGGATGACGGGGCACACCGTCCTGCTGTTCGGTCTCGTGGTCTGCGTCCTGGGACTCCTGTTCGGTCTGGCGTCGTACACCGCCGTGAAGAAGCTGCCGGTGCACAACTCGATGGCCGAAGTCTCCGAACTGATCTTTCAGACCTGCAAAGCCTACCTGATCCAGCAGGGCAAGTTCCTGCTGATCCTGTTCGCATTCATCGGCACGATCATCGTCGCCTACTTCATGCTGACAGGACTGGATCTGCCGAAGATCGCCATCATCCTGTTGTTCGGGCTGATCGGCATGGGTGGCAGCTATGGTGTGGCGGCGTACGGGATCAGGATCAACACGCTGGCGAACTCGCGCACTGCCTTCGCCAGCCTGGCGGGGAAGGCCTACCCGGTGTGTGAGATCCCGCTGCGTGCCGGAATGAGCGTCGGGATGATGCTGATTTCGGTCGAGCTGCTGTTCATGCTCGCGATCCTTCTCTTCATTCCGTCTGATGTGGCCGGGGCCTGCTTCCTCGGATTCGCCATTGGTGAATCGCTGGGTGCCTCGGCGCTGCGTATCGCCGGCGGCATCTTCACAAAAATCGCCGACATCGGCTCCGACCTGATGAAGGTCGTGTTCAAGATCAAGGAAGACGACGCCCGCAATCCGGGCGTGATCGCGGACTGCACGGGCGACAACGCCGGCGACTCCGTCGGTCCGACGGCTGACGGCTTCGAGACCTACGGCGTGACCGGCGTCGCCTTGATCTCGTTCATCGTGCTCGCGGTGACCGAGCCGGCGATCCAGTCGACGCTGCTGGTCTGGATCTTCCTCATGCGCATCATGATGGTGATCGCCTCCGGTCTGTCCTACATGGTGAGCAACGCGGTATCGCGCAGCCGGTTCGCGTCGGCGACCAAGATGAATTTCGAAATCCCGCTGACCCAGCTCGTGTGGGTGACGTCGATCGTATCGGTCATCCTGACGTACGTGCTGTCGTACCTCACGATCCCGACCCTGGGTGGAAACCCGGACCTCTGGTGGCAGCTTTCGACGGTCATCACCTGCGGCACTCTGGCCGGCGCGATCATCCCCGAGATGGTGAAGGTCTTCACGTCCATGCACTCGCATCACGTCCGCGAAATCGTCACGTCCTCGCGCGAGGGCGGAGCGTCGCTGAACATCCTCTCCGGTCTCGTGGCCGGCAACTTTTCGGCCTACTGGTTAGGCATGGCGATCATGGGATTGATGGCGATCGCCGCCTGGGTGAGTACGATGGGACTCGGCGCCCTCATGAGTGCGCCGGCCATCTTCGCGTTTGGCCTGGTGGCGTTCGGCTTCCTCGGCATGGGCCCGGTGACGATCGCCGTCGACTCGTACGGTCCGGTGACGGACAACGCGCAGTCGATCTATGAGCTCTCGATGATCGAGACCATCCCCGGGATCGAGGGCGAGGTGAAGAAGAGCTTCGGCTTCTCCCCGAATTTCACGGTGGCGAAGGAACTGCTGGAGGAGAACGACGGCGCGGGGAACACGTTCAAGGCAACCGCCAAGCCGGTCCTCATCGGCACCGCAGTCGTTGGCGCCACGACGATGATCTTCTCGATCATCATGGCGCTGACCGGTGGACTGACCACCGACATCGAGAAGCTTTCCATCCTTCATCCGCCGTTCCTGCTCGGGCTCCTGACGGGAGGGGCGGTGATCTACTGGTTCACGGGCGCCTCCATGCAGGCCGTGACCACCGGCGCCTACCGCGCGGTGGAGTTCATCAAGCGGAACATCAAACTCGAGGGCGTGACCAAGGCGTCGGTCGAGGATTCCAGGAAGGTGGTGGAGATCTGCACCGTGTATGCGCAGAAGGGGATGTTCAACATCTTCCTCGCGGTCTTCTTCTCCACGCTGGCGTTCGCGTTCGTGGAACCGTTCTTCTTCATCGGCTACCTGATCTCGATCGCGCTGTTCGGCCTGTTCCAGGCGATCTTCATGGCGAACGCCGGCGGCGCGTGGGATAACGCGAAGAAGGTCGTCGAGACCGAACTCAAGATGAAGGGGACGGAGCTGCACGACGCATCGGTGGTCGGCGACACGTTTGGCGATCCGTTCAAGGACACGTCCTCGGTCGCCATGAACCCGGTCATCAAGTTCACGACGTTATTCGGCCTGCTCGCCGTGGAGCTGGGTGTGTATCTCGCGGTGGAACGTGGGGCAGGTTTGAGTCGCGGCCTGGCGGTGGTTTTCTTCCTGATGTCGATGCTGTTCGTGTGGCGCTCGTTCTACGGGATGCGCATCGAGTCGGAGCAGCCCGTCACCGCCTGACCGGGGGGCCCGCGTGGCCAAGGGGATTTTTGCGCGAAAGTCCGTCGCCGACTTCGAGGCTGATGTCGCATTCGGCGGCGGGCTGAAACGAACGCTGGGCCGCTGGCACCTGACCGCACTGGGGGTCGGCGCCACCATCGGGGCAGGCATCTTCGCCACCACCGGCACCGCAATCGTCGGCGACCCGCTCCGTCCAGGGGCGGGACCGGCGATTGTCTTTTCCTTCCTGCTCACCGCCATCGCCTGCGGTTTCGCCGCGCTCTGTTACGCGGAGTTCGCGGCCATGGTGCCCATTTCCGGATCCGCCTACACGTATGCCTACGCGTCGTTAGGTGAGTTCCTCGCCTGGATCATCGGCTGGGACCTGATCGTCGAATACGCGGTCGGGAACATCGGCGTCGCGATCGGATGGTCCGGCCACTTCCGGGAACTCCTGAGTCATTTCGGCCTGCAGTTGCCGTCGTGGCTGGGCACTGACTATCGCTCAGCGCATGACGCATTCAACGCGCTGACCGCGGGCACGACCGACGCTGGCACACAGTTCCTGGCATCGGCCTGGCAGACCGCGCCGCACCTGTTCGGGTTGCCGCTCATCGTCAACCTGCCGGCGGCGGCCGTCGTCTTCGTGATCACGATCGTTCTGGTGATCGGGATCAGGGAATCGGCGAACACCAACAACGCCATGGTCGTGCTGAAGGTCGGCATCATCCTGTTCTTCCTGGCCGTCGGCACCTTCCTCATCAACCCGGAGAACTGGAACAACCCGGCCACGGGCGGGTTCGCGCCGAATGGGATCAAGGGGGTCAGCGCCGCCGCGGCGATCATCTTCTTCGCCTACATCGGATTCGACGCGGTGTCCACGGCGGCAGAGGAAACGAAGAACCCGGCGAAGGACATGCCGTTCGGCATCATCATGAGCCTGCTGATCTGCACGGTGCTCTACATCGCGCTGTCCGCGGTAATGACCGGCATGGCCCCGTGGCAAACGCTCGGCACGCCCGAGCCAATGATCACCGCGCTGCAGCAGGCAGAAGGACCGGCCGGGCTGCTCACGTTCTCCCGGTTCATCATCGCGCTGGGGGCCGTGATCGCGATGGGCAGCGTGCTCCTGGTCTTCCAGCTCGGCCAGCCGCGCATCTTCTTCTCGATGTCACGCGACGGGCTGTTGCCGAAACTCTTCTCCCGGCTGCACCCCAGGTTCCGGACGCCGTACGTCGGAACGATCATCACGGGCACGTTCGTCGCCACCTTCGCGGCGTTCGCGAACATCGCCGAGGTGGTGGACCTGACGAACATCGGCACGCTGTTCGCGTTCGTGCTGGTGTCAGCGGGCGTGATCTTCCTGCGGAAATCGGATCCCGATCGCCCGCGGCCGTTCCGCGTGCCTGGTGTGCCGTACACGCCGATCATCTCGATCGTCGCCTGCGCCTACCTGATGTTCCAGCTGCCGCGCATCACGTGGATCCGGTTCGGAATCTGGTTGTTGCTGGGGCTCGTGATCTATTTCCTCTATGGGTATCGCAACTCGGTGCTGCGCAAGCGTCGCGAATCGCGAATCGTGAATCGCGAATCGTGAATCGTGAACCGACACTTCTGGCGTCCGATGCCTGCCGAATTCGCGCCGGTACCGGAAGGCAGTGGTCGTTTCTGACATCCGCCATCTGACATCCGCCATCCCCGCCCAATGTCTGAATCAATCGGTAACAGCGGAAAAGGCATGAAGCTCCACACCAAGATCCTGCTCGGCCTCCTCATCGGGGCCGTGATCGGGATTACGGCGAACCAGACGCTGGGAGGCGAGCACGGGGTGGTGGTGTGGGTGAACAAGTACCTCGCCGGACCCGTGGGCCAGATTTTCCTGCGGATGCTCTTCATGATCGTGATCCCGCTTGTCTTCGCGTCGATCTCCCTCGGAGTGGCCGGATTGGGGGACCTCAGGAAGGCGGGGCGGGTCGGTGGCAAGGCAATCGCGTACTTCTTCGCATCCACCGCCCTCGCCGCCACGATTGGTCTTATCATCGTCGCCATTGTCCGACCCGGGGAGAGCCTCGATCCGGTGATCCGGGAGAACCTGCTCCAGACTTACGCGGGTGATGCCTCGAGCCGCGTGCAGGCGGCCGCCACGAGCACGTTCGGGATCGAGACCGTGGTCAACATCGTCACGCGCAACCCTGTCAAGTCCGCGGTGGACCTCGACCTGCTCGGGATCATCTTTTTCGCGCTGATGTTCGGTGCCGCCCTGACGCAGATCCCGACCGACCGGGCGAAGCCGATGATCGGCTTCCTGGAAGCGCTGAACGATGTGGTCATCAGGATCGTCGGTTTTGCCATGCGCCTCGCACCCTATGGCGTGGCAGGGCTGATTTTTGGCGTCACGTCGCGGTTCGGCTTCCACCTGCTGAAGCCGCTCGCGGCGTACATCCTGGTTGTGCTTGGCGCACTGCTCTTTCACGCCTTGATCAACATCTCGGCGATCCTCCGTTTCCTCGTCGGCATCTCACCCGGACTGTTCTTCGATCGGATCCGCAGTGCCCTGGTCACCGCGTTCTCCACCAGCTCCAGCAGCGGCACGCTGCCCACGGCAATTGCCGTGGCGGAGCAGAACCTGGGGGTCCCGCCGCAGATCGCTGGTTTCGTGCTGCCGCTGGGAAGCACGATGTGCATGAACGGCACGGCGCTCTTCGAGGGAATCACCGTCATTTTCCTCTGTCAGGTCTTCGGTGTCGATCTGAACATGGGGCAGATGATAGTCGTGATGATCATGGCGGTGATCACGGCAGTTGGGGCCGCGGGTGTGCCGGGCGGGTCGATCCCGCTGCTGGTGGGCATCCTCACCATGTTCGGCGTGCCTGGGGAAGGGATCGCGATCGTGCTCGGGGTGGATCGGATCCTCGACATGTCGCGCACTACCGTGAACGTGTGGGGCGACCTTACGGCAACCGCCTTTGTGGCGAAGTCGGAAGGAGTCTGGGACGCCTCGATGGTGCCGTCGATGGAGGGGAAAGCCGCCGCGTAGGAGACGGGCCCTTTCTCAGTCTCGCGTGACCACCATGATGACGCCCTGACTGTGGTCCACTCCCCAGCGCATTATGGCCGTTTGTGAGTCGTAGTACCGGATCAGGACGATCTGGGCCGACTGAACCTGTTTGAGGGACTGGATGCCGCCGAGCCGGCTGTTGTCGAGGTAGACGAGCACTTCCCTCTGCTGGCTGAGGCCGTCGGGGCGAATCTGCAGCCAGGGAGCCTTGAGGCTTTCTACTGCCTCGTACGCGGTTCGGAAGCCACCCTCGCGGATCTGCGCCTGCGTGATGACGTTGCGATCAACGCGCTCGGCGCCGTCGGGCTGTCGCGCGCGGCATGCGAGTCCGGGAATCAGCAGAAACCCGACCAGGGCTAATCGAGTAAGGAGCAAGGACATCGCTCTCGTCCTAACGATGGGTCATGCCTGTAAGCATGTGGGCATCCTCAGGGATTGGGAAGAGCCTTGCTTCGCGGCGCGGCAGAACCGCGAGAACGGCTTCGAGAAACGCTGCCTGATCCCAGGCGTCCGGCAGGCGCGTCCTGCCCAGTCGCACAACCACCGCATCATGAGACGGCAGCACGGCGACAAACTGGCTTTCGTGGCCCGCCGCCTGCAGCGCGCCCTCCGGGAGGCCGCCGACGGGTTCGCCGGGATCAGCCGGAGTGCCTAACCAGAAGTGCGCACCGTACCCGCGATTCGGATCGACCGAAACTGGTATGCGAGTGTAATCCACCCAGCCCTCAGGCAGAATCCGTTCACCGTTCCAGAGCCCATCGTTCAGGTAGAGCTGGCCAAATCGCGCCCAATCGCGCGCCGTTGCGTACATGAGGGACGATCCCACGAAGGTGCCTGCGGCGTCCGTCTCGATCACGGCGCTGTTCATGCCGATGCGATCGAATAGCGCCTCGCGCGGGAAGCGCACGTACGCCTGGTCGTCATTCAACACATGCCGGATGACGCTGGCGATGAGGACGCTCGTTCCGCTCGCGTATTCCCACCGGGATCCCGGAGGTGCTTCGAGCGCGCGGTCGGCGGCAAAGTCGGCCATGTCGTCCGACTGCAGCAACATGCGAATGACATCGGAGCGCGTGCTCGCCATGCCCTCGTCGAACCGGAGTCCGCTGGTCATTTGAAGCAACTGCTTCAACGTGATTGCGCCGCGTGGATCACCCGGATTGCGCCAGGCCGGCAACGGCACGGGCGAATCGATCGACAACCGTCCGTCGCGCACCAGAATACCGACCAGCGCATTCATGACGCTCTTCGTCATCGACCATCCCAGGAGTCGTGTCTCCGGACCGATGCCCGGCGCGTAGCGCTCAGCGACAACGCGTCCCTTGTGGATGATGACGATCGCCTGGGTCCGGCGCGGTCGCTGGGAGTCGGGCTCGGCGAACGCGCGCTCCAGGATCGAATCGAGCGCGCGACGAATCGTGTCGTCAGGCGCCACTTCGGGTAACGGCTCTGCGGGTTTTCGTTCCCACAACTCGACTGAGTCGCGCGACGAACCCTGGCGGAATTCCGAACGCGTCATGCCTCGAGGGACAATTGCGCAACCCGTCGCTCCCCGCGACGCGGCCTCACGCCGCACGATGCCCAGCGCAGACGCCCTCGCCACACCTTCACTGTGGTCCACCGACGTCCCGATGAAACGCAGCGGCGCGAGGTCGTCGATCTCGAGCTCCCGTAGCACGTCCTGTTCACCTCGACCAACAACAAAAACCCCCGAGCAGAGCATCTTCGCCTTGTACGCCACCGCGATGCCCAGAGTATCGACGCCACGTTCAATGGCGAAAACCGTGGCAGCAAGCGCGACGCTCGCAGCAGGCCATCCAATCCGGCGAAGGGTGAAACGCACTTTCAGCGCAGAAGTGGAGTCCACCTCACGGTGCACTCGTCAAGTCAGATCGCTCGATCCGAGACAGCTCTGACAGAAAGCCGCGTTGGCAGGCAGTGCAGTGCATCTCACATCTCACATCTCACGTCTCACATCTCACAATCTCAGATCCTGCGTCAGGCCCGTACCCCCGCCTCACGCATCGCGAATCGCGCCGCCCCGCGCTCAGGCACGACGCGTTCGGCCAGCACCGTGGCCCCGGGCGCGATCGACTTCAGGCGCTGCTCCAGCCGGCGCCGGAGAAGCGACTTCGGAGCGAGCAGTCCGCCGTGCATCGCGAGGCGAAAGGCAGCCCGCTCATCGGAGAACAGCTTGCGGGCCAAAGTGCGCACATGAATCGCGAGTTCTTCGACGGCGAGGGTGACCAGCGAATTGGCGCGCAGATCGCCCGTGGCCGCTACTTCGAGCACGACGGGAGCGAGTTTGCCGAGATCGGCCGGCGTCGCCGTCGCGGCCCATGGTATCAGTTCCTCGATCGTCTCGAGCCCAAGCGCCGCTCGGATGGCGTCCGCGAGCGAACTCTCCGGTTCGCGACCATCAGCACTGGCTGCGGCGACACCCAGCGCGCGACGGCCAATCCACGCACCGCCACCTTCATCGCCGATCACCGGTCCCCACCCACCGCACCGCGCCATCAAGCCAGTGGGTCCTTTTCCGTAGGCTATGGATCCCGTACCCGCGGTGAGCAGCACGCCCGGACCGGCGCCGAACGCATCCTCCAGCGCGATTTCAGCGTCGGTGAGCACCACAACCGTACCGGCGATCCGATCCGCTTCGAGCGCCGCCTGCAGCGTGTCGCGCTCCTCATCGCGGCCGGCTCCGGCAACGCCAATGCAGAGCGCTCGTACTGGTTGATCGGAGAGCCCGGCGCACGCCCGCCGCACGGCATCGCGAATCACCCCCGCGGACCGCGAGGCTGCGCCAGGATGGATCGCGCTGCCAGGACCCTCGGCAGTCGCCAGCTCTGTCCCGTGTTCGTCGACGACCAGCACCCGGGTGTTGGTCCCGCCGCCATCCACTCCCACAAAGAGACCAGTCATGTGCTCGTTCCGGTGCGCTGAGGACGCGGGAAAAGGACGGAAGCGCTGATGCCGACGATCATCGTAATCGACGTTCCAATGAGAACGTACCATGGCCAGGCGATTCGGGCGAACGGCCCCAGGGCTTCGACCATGCCGGGAAACGCAGCGCCGATCTGGCGCGCAAAGACGACGAACGCCATCGTGATGATCCCGATCGAGAGACCGAGAATGGCATCCCGCTGCGTCGCGCGCGGCCAGAAGTTGCCGAGGAAGAAGACGCCCAGCAGGCCGCCGTAGGTGAAGCTGGCAATGCCCAGCGCCACGACGACCACCGGGGTGCCCTGGTCGCGGAAGAGCAACGCGCCACCCGTCAGCGCGATGCCCCATGCCAGGGTGAAGCGGCGCCCGGCCCGGAAGGTCGCCGGATCGTCGGCGGCGCGCCCGGTGAGTGGCATGTAGATGTCGTGCGTTGACGCCGCCGCCAGCGAGTTGATCGATCCGCTCTGCGTGCTCATGGCGGCAGCGATGATCGCGGCGACCAGCAATCCCGTGAGGCCTGTGGGCATCTGCTCGATGATGAAGCGCGGGAAGACGCTGTCTGTGGTCGCAAAGGTCTGCCCCCCGAAGTGCACCCAGAGACCGATACCCACCACGAGGAAAAGCGCCATTTGGCCGAACACGACGATTCCGCTCCCGATGATCGCGCGTTGTGCCTCACGCAGGTTTCGCGACGACAGTAGTCGCTGGACGATGAGCTGATCCGCGCCGTGCGAAGCCATCGAAAGGAAGCCGCCGCCAATCAGGCCCGCCCAGACCGTGTGGGCACGGCTGATGTCGAGCGAGAAGTCGAACCCTTGCAGCTTTCCGGCGGCGCCCGCCTGCGCCAGAATCGCCGACCAGCCACCCGGCACGGCGTTTCCGAGGACCACGATCGCGGAAACGCCACCCAGCAGATAGACCGCCGCCTGAAGCATCTCCGTCCAGACCACGGCGCGCATGCCGCCCTTGTACGTGTAAATGACCGTGACCGCGCCCAGCACGACGATCGACAGCGGCATGGCCCACGCGGTCGGAATCCGGTTGCCGAGGATGAGCGCCACGGGGATGGCCGTCGCGAAGATGCGCACCGAGTCGGCCATGGCCCGCGTCACCATGAAGACAATCGACGTCAGCCGTCGCGTGGCGAGCCCGAAGCGCTGCTGCAGCAGCGTGTAGACGGTGACGATTTCGCCCTCGTAGTACCGCGGCAGGAGCAGGAACGCCACGCCAATGCGGCCCAGGATGTACCCCGCGACCACCTGCAGGAACCCGAGGTCACCGATGTACGCGAGTCCCGGAATGCTGATGAAGGTGAGCGCGCTGGTTTCCGTGGCGACGATGGAGAACAGCACGGCCCACCACGGGATCTGGCGTCCGGCGACGAAGTAGTCCTTCGAGCCGGCTTGCCGTCGCCCCACCCGGATGCCTAACGCTGTCGTGCCCGCGAGGTACGCGACAATGACGATCGCGTCGAGGACGGTGAATCCCGCGTTCACTGGCGGCGGTCATTGGGGTCAGACTGGCAATTGGGGTCAGAGTCGAATTCGACGGGACATCTCGAATTCGAGTCTGACCCCAATTGCGAATTCGACTCTGACCCCAATTGCCCCAGCTCGGCGTCAGGCGACGACATACGCCTCCATGGCGAAGTATTCGGCGAGGCCCAGCCGGTCGAGGACAGCGGCGGTCTCCATGTTGCGGGCTTCGACGCGCTGCCAGAATTCGCGGTCATCCAGACCGGGGAAGGGCGCTGAATCCTTCTGCGACTGGTGCTTGAAGATCGCCTGGATCTTGAGTCGCAGTTCGTCCTGCGAGAGCGGGACGAGCCAGGTGGCTTCCGTGACCGGCCATTCCTGCCACGCGCCGCGATACAGCCACACTTCCGGTTGTGGCGACAGACCCACCAGGGCCCGGTCGATCGCTTCCTTGCACACGCGGTGCGTGCCGTGCGGGTCCGACAGGTCTCCGGCAACGAAGATCAGGTCGGGACGGCGCTCGTCGAGCAACTGCCTGACGAGTCTGACGTCCTCGTCACCGATCGGGTCTTTCCGCACGCGACCCGTCTGGTAGAACGGGAGGTTCAGGAATCGCGCTTCGCGTCGCGAGAGTCCCAAGGTTTCGAGTCCGCTGACCGCTTCCGCTTCGCGGATCGCGCGCTTGATATCGAGAACTTCCGCCGAGTCGACGTCCCCAGGATTCTTGGCGGCGAGGAAGGAGAACACTCTGTCACGCAGCGCGAGCACGGCCGAAGCGTCGAGTTCCTGCGCGGTCGAGACGCGCACCAGCCAGTCCAGGTATCGACGGACGTCGTGGTCGAAGACGGCAACGTTGCCGCTCGTCATGTAGGCCACGGTGATGTCGTTGCGGTTCAGGACCAGTTTCCGCAACGTCCCGCCCATCGAGATCACGTCGTCGTCAGGATGTGGCGAGAAACAGACGATGCGACGACCGGCCGGCAGTTTGGAGCGGCCGCGGATGCGCGCCCCCAGCCGATTGAAGACGAGCCCGTTCACCTCGCCGGCTGCTCCGTGTCGCGCCACGAGGGACGACAGGTGGTGTTCGGCGTAATCCTGGTGGGTCAGCTTGAGGATCGCCCGTCCAGTGCGAAGGCTCAGCCAGACCACGGCACGCTCGGCCACCTCGTCGGTCCATGTCACCTCGTCGACCAGCCAGGGACTGGCGATTCGGGTCAGGTCCGCGGCGGCCGCTCGGTCGACGTGGAACGTGGTGGCCTGATGGCGCTGGAGGAACGTCGCGGCAACGCGCAGGTCAACGTCGCCTTCCACGGCTCGTTGCACGATGGCTGACTTGTGCTCACCGGTCGCCAGAATGGCGATCTCGCGCGCCGCGAGGATCGTGGCAACGCCCATCGTGATCGCTTCGCGCGGGACATTCTCCTCGCCGAAGAAGTCCGCGGCCGCGTCTCGCCGCGTGATGGTGTCCAGCGTGACGAGTCTCGTCCGGCTGCTCGCGCCGGATCCCGGCTCGTTGAACCCGATGTGGCCCGTCTTTCCTATGCCGAGGATCTGGAGGTCGATGCCTCCGGCACGGATGATGGCCAGCTCGTACGCCGCGCACTCCGCGGCCACCTTGCCCCGGTCGACGTCACCCCGGGGGATGTGGACGTTCGCCCGGTCGATGTCCACTTGTGAG
This sequence comes from Gemmatimonadaceae bacterium, assembly GCA_036507855.1. Classification (GTDB taxonomy): domain Bacteria; phylum Gemmatimonadota; class Gemmatimonadetes; order Gemmatimonadales; family Gemmatimonadaceae; genus JABWBJ01. The sequence continues at coordinate 12,762 of DATCIJ010000241.1, forward strand.
AAGAGTTGCTCCCACATGAAGCGGTGGTACGAGTGGGGATTCCCGGGATCCATCGGGTAATACTCATCCAGGTTGAACGTCACCACCTGGCGGAAGCTCAACCCTTCCTCATGGTGCAGGCGCACCAGTTCACGGTACACGCCTAACGGAGTCGATCCGGTCGCCAATCCCAGCACTGCCTTTCGGCCGGCAGTTGTTCGCGCCTTTATGACCTCCGCCACGCGCCGGGCAACCGCAATGGCCAGCGTGTCGTGATCGTCGAACACGAACGTGGGAATCCGCTCGCGGATCGCCGCCCCAGACGCCGACTCATCCGGCAAGGAAAGAGGCCCGCGCTCCTCTGCGGGATCGCGGGCCTCGGACCCCACGGCGCTCGCTTGGCGAGCACCAGGATCCACCAGACGCATCGACGGGGAATCAGGCCGTGAACGAATGTCCGCACCCGCAGCCGCCGGTGGCATTCGGGTTCTTGAAGGTGAAGCCCGAACCCTGCATCGACGACACGTAGTCGATCGTGACGTTGTTCAGGTACTGCGCCGAAAACGGGTCGACAAACAGCTTGAACCCGTCCTGCTGCACCACGAAGTCGTCGTCCGCCGGCTGATCTTCGATGAGAAGCCCGTACTTGAAACCGCTGCAGCCGCCGGGTTGCACGCTGACGCGAAGGCCGCCGACGTCGGGCGACACGCCCTCGGCGTCCATGAAACGCATCACCTCGGTGGTCGCACCTGCGGTGACGACGACCGCGACTTCAGGCTCTTGAAGAGTGCTCACGTCAGTCTCCTCGTTTTGAATCGCCGGGAAAGGCGACTGAACTACTCGCGAAAGATAAGGAGGCGCCGGGCTGGCTACAAGCTGGTTTACCCCATGCGGGACAATCCTTTAGGAGAGTTCGGGCTTGAGGCTCGAGGCTTGAGGGAAGCTGCGAGGGCTGGAGGTGAAGTCTCGAGCCTCGTGCCTCGACCCTCGAGCCTATCTCAGCACCGCCCGCATCGTGGCGTCGGCTACAGCGACACGTACGGCGGTAATGCCTCGATGTTCCCTGGTCGGATTCACCCGGTTGGTCAGCAGCAGGACGAAGACGCCCCGCTCGGGGTCCATCCAGATGGAGGTCCCCGTAAAGCCGGTGTGGCCGAACGCGCGCTTCGACATCAAATGCCCCGCGGAGTTGGACCCGTTAGGCGTCTCCCAGCCCAGAGCACGGTTGGACAGGGCGGAATACTGGACCGACGTGAACTGGGCAACGGTGGAAGGCGACACGAACCGCACGCCGTCGAGCGTTCCGCCATTCAGGTACATCCGCGCGATCCGGGTCAGGTCGCCCGCGGTGCTGAATAGTCCGGCATGCGATGAAACGCCGCCCAACGCATACGCATTTTCGTCGTGGACTTCCCCGCGCAGATGCCGCTGTCGCCACGGGTCCACCTCCGTCGGGGCGATACGGCCGAGCAGGTCGGCGTCGGGCCGAAACACGGTTTCTCGCATGCCGAGCGGCCCGAAGACGCGCCTCATGAGAAAACTCTCGAAGGATTGACCGGTCACCCGCGCAACGATTTCACCGAGCACGATCGCACCAAGGTCACTGTAGACCATTCGGAGACCCGGCATCGTGTCCATGGGCGTCGCAATCGCCAGAGCCATGGCGCTGGCAGGGCTGTCGGCTTCCTTGTACAACGGGCGCCACGACGGAAGCCCGCTGGAGTGTGTCAGCAGGTGCCGAACGGTGACCATCTCTTTCCAGCGCCCGCGGAATTCCGGGATATAGCGCTCAACCGGCGCGTCCAGGTCGATCGCCCGGGACTCGACCAGGAGCATCATCGCGCTCGTCAGCCCGACAACCTTGGTGAGTGACGCCAGGTCCCACATGGTTGAAACGCTTGGCGACGGTGAAGGCTGCCAGTCGAGTTGTCCGACCGCAACCGTAACCACCGCGCCGTCCTTCGTGCCGACGACGGCGATCGCTCCAGGGAACGCCGAATCCCGAACACCGGAGCGAAGGACCGTGGTGAGCGAATCCTGCAGACTGGATGAACGAAGCCACTCCGCCGTTCGGCCTGCGCTGGGTTCAGGGGCGCGACGTACCGTTGCGCAGCCTGAAGCTCCCAGAACGGCAGCGACGACCCAAAGCCCGGCTTTCGCGTGCATGACGGAACGTTTGGTGTAAGAGGATGGGCTGGGCAAGGTTGAACTCCTTCGACCGCCGGTTGGGGCTGCGACATCGGAACTCCCGGCCCGGGCCACACGTACGGGCGAGGGTGCTGCCGTTGTGGCCCCCCCAAGGATGGCGTAGTTTCAGTGGTTCCGTAATCGCCGCATCCAGCGACGGTTAGCTCTCCTCCGCGTCCTCCGGCGCGGGCACTCGCACGACCTCGCTCACCTTCATGGCCCTATCCGAATTCGCCAGGTCCGGCTTCCAGCGCGTGTTGGCGCCGGTAGTCGATTTCCTGATTCGGAGAGGGGTGAGCCCGAACGCAATCACGACTTTCGGAACGATCGCGACCATCATCGGCGGCGGGATCTACGCGAGGGGCCATATCCACCTGGCTGGTTGGGTGGTCGGATTGAGTGCTTTTTGCGACCTCCTCGATGGTTCGGTCGCCCGGCGATCCGGTCGCACATCGGTCTTCGGGGCGTTTTACGACTCCACTCTTGATCGCATCGCGGATGGGGCGGTGCTTGGTGGACTGGCACTTTTCTTCGCCAGGAACGGCGTCCACCATGCGATCCCGGACTACATGTCCACGCCCATGGTCTCGGTGTTGTTGCTCGGCATCCTGGGATCGTTCCTCACGTCGTACACCCGAGCCCGCGCTGAAGGATTGGGCATCGATGCCCAGGTTGGCATGCTGCCGCGACCGGAGCGGATCGTGCTCCTCTCGGCGCCACAGGCCTTCTTCGGCCTGGCCTTTGGTGGTTGGGTCCTGATGAGCATCTGCGTTCTGCTGACGGTGACGGCCTGGATTACCGTCGTCCAGCGAGTCGCTTTTGTTCGCCGGGTCACGGCAGCGCAGGAATCGCAGCAACCCTCGGGAGTTCTGCAGACGACTCCCCGATCCACCGCAGACGCCTTCGACACGCGAGGCCGCCGTATCGACCGCGTCGCCCTGGCCGGCGACCGGATGGTCCTGAGCGCGGACGACGTGGAAACGCGACTGGCGGACGTTGTCACGCCGGGAGACGCGACCGTTCGCCGCCCGGAGGCTGGACGCCCGTCCGGTTTCGACCGCGCGCGTTAGGCGCATCATCACCGACAATACCTTACGGAGAACAAAGACGTGCAGTCATCGACCGCGACGCCTCGGGTGACCATTCGCCAACCCGAGGGCAAGCTTGGCGTGTTGACGCCGGGCCTCGGCGCCGTGGCCACGACGTTCATGGCCGGTGTGGAGAGCATCCGGCGCGGGCACACGCGACCCATCGGCTCTCTGACGCAGATGGCGACGATCAGGCTGGGGAAACGCACGGAGCAGCGATCGCCGCTCATCCGCGATTTTGCTCCGCTGGCCGACCTCGATGATCTCGTCTTCGGCGCCTGGGATCCCATTCCGGACGACGCGTACACCGCGGCCAGCAAGGCGGGGGTGCTGGTGGAGCGCGATCTCGAGACGGTC
>DATCIJ010000242.1:0-49163 GCA_036507855.1 Gemmatimonadaceae bacterium
CAGGCGCGAAGGGACATAGGGCGAAGCGATCAGCGACCAGCGACCAGCGGGTGTTGACTGCTGCAACGCTCGTCGATGGGGCTGATCCCTGATCGCTGGTCGCTGGTCGCTGTTCGCTGTTCGCTACTTGATGACATATCCGACTCCACGCACGGTCGAAATGAGCTTCCGTCCCCGTCCCGCATCGATCTTCTTGCGCAGGTGATTGATCACCACATCCACGATGTTGGTGCCGGGGTCAAAGTGGTACCCCCAGGCGTACTCGGTGATCAGGGTCCGGCTCATGACTCGCCCCGCGTGGCGCACGAGGTATTCGAGGACGGCGAACTCCTTCGGCGTCAGGTCGATCAGCGCGCCGTCGCGCCGCACCTCCCGCGTGTCGCGGTCAACCTCGAGATCGGCGACCTTGAGCAGCGGCGAGGCGAGCGCCTTGGGCCGGCGCGAGAGCGCTTCCACCCGCGCCAGGAGTTCCTCGAACGCGAATGGCTTGGTCACGTAGTCGTCGGCCCCGGCGCGGAAGGTGTGCACCTTGGCGTCCACGGCATCCTGCGCCGTGAGCACGAGGACGGGAGTCTGGAAGCCGCGCGCCCGGAGGGACTGGAGCACGTCCAGGCCCGACTTTCCCGGCAGGCGCATGTCCAGGATGATCACGTCCCAGGATTCCGACGCGGCGATCCGCTCCCCCTCCTCGCCATTGGGCACCAGGGACACGCGATACTGCTGCTCCTCGAGCCCGCGCCGGATGAAGCCGCCGACCGTGGGATCGTCCTCGATCACGAGCACGTTCATGCGATGTCCCCGGCCGGACGCGCCGACGCACTTGCGTTAGGCAGGATGATCCGGAACGTGCTCCCGGCGCCCACGGCGCTGTCGACCTCGATCCGACCGCCATGGGCGGCGATGATGGAATAGCAGACGGAGAGCCCGAGGCCGGTCCCCCGGCCAGACGGCTTCGTCGTGTAAAACGGCTCGAAGATCTTGCTCAGTTCGGGGCGCGCGATTCCCGCGCCATCGTCAATCACCTCGGCGATGGCCGCCTCGGAATCCGACCCGCCCCGGCGCGTGCGAATCGTGATCGACCCCTTCTCGTTCATCGCGTCCGCGGCATTGATGAGCAGCGCCATGATCACCTGGATCAACTGCTCGGCGTTCGCGGGAACCGGCGCCAGCCCGGAATCGAGCATCGTCTGCAGGCGCAACCGCTTGAAACCCGTGTGATGCTTCACCAGGAATAGCGCCTGCTCGATGACCGCGTTCAGGTCCGTGGGATGCGTCTCTACCGTCTTCGGCCGCGAGAACGTGAGCAGCGAATCGATGATGTGCTTGCAGCGCTGGACTTCCTGGTCGATGATCCTGGTGAACTCGTCCGTGTCCGCCGGCACGACGCAACCGGCGCGACGCAGGTCCTGCAGGCGCTGCGACAGACTCTCTCCACAGGCACCAACCGTCGCCAGGGGATTGTTGATCTCGTGCATGATGCCGGCGGCCAACTGTCCGATGGCGGCCAGTTTCTCCGACTGGGCCCACCGTTCCTGTGCCGTGTTCCACTCGGTGATGTCCTCGCCGATGGAGATCACGTGGGTAACTGCGCCGTCGTCGAGGCGCATCGGGATCTTGGTGATTCGGTAGGTGCGGAGCCTGCCTGACGCCTCGGAATCGATGTTGAACTGCTGCATTCGTCCGGTCTCGAACACTTCGTCGAAGTCGGCTCGAAGGGCTTCGGCCGGCTGTCGGTGCAACACCTCGAAGATCAGCTTCCCCATGGCCTGGTCTCTCGCGACGCCCTGGAATCCCATCTCGCGGTTGCTGTTCCAGGCCTGGACGCGATAGTCCCTGTCCACGACGTAGAGGCCGAGTGGCAGCGCGTCGATGATTCGCGCGGTGAGGCGTCGCTCCGCCTCCACCTGTTGCGCGCTGCGCGCGACTTCGCCCGTCAGGCGATGCATGTCTTCGGCGTGCGCCAGCTCAGGCGCCAGGAGATTCGCGACGATGGTGAGTACGTCATTCGCGTCGGCCGTCATTGCCGTCGCTCCACCTACCGCGAGCACACCAATCCCCTGTCCCATGGTTACGAGGCGCCGGGCGACGAATCCGGCCGCGGGCTCCACCCCATCCACCACCTTCAGCACGTCATCGACGGAGAGCGTTGGTGACCCCGCGACGGCCGACCGGCGGAGGCCGGTGCTCGCGTAGAGCCACAGGCTCACCTCGGCGGCACCAAGCGCACGCTGCAGGCGCTGAATCACGTCCCCGACGGTGGCCACGATTTCTCCACCTTCGGCGAGTCGCGACGCGATCTCGGAGAGGACCGCGAGGGGTCCCGGAGAACCGGTGGATCGGGGCGACGTCGCGGAGGGGGACATTGCGGGGGAAAGAGGAAACAGGAAACAGGAAAGGATTGAGGGTCCGAGCGTGCTCGGGCCCTCAATATGAACAATTACCGGAACCCCTGCTTCCTATTCGCCTGCTTCCTGTTTCCTGCTTCCTGTTTCCTTTTTCCTCTGTTCTCAATGGAGCGGACCGGGATCGAACCGGCGACCCCCTGGTTGCAAACCAGGTGCTCTCCCAGCTGAGCTACCGCCCCGAACGCGCCTCGCGACGCAACACAAAGCTAAGCGACCGCAGTTGTCAGATAAAAGCTGGAATCCGACCCGCCCCCTGCCATTCCTGGCGACGCCCTCGCTATTTCAGATTGGATGCAACCCGGAAGGCAGGGGATGACCGACGACACGAAGCGCCTTACGCTGCGCTGCCAATTCTGTGATACGTGGAACCGCATCGATGTCGCCCGCGCCGCCGATCGCCCGAAGTGCGGTAACTGCGGCCGCCCGATTCTCCTCGACCGCCCCTGGGTACTGACCGAAGAGTCGTTCGATCGGACGATCTCGGAAACGGACGTCCCTGTCCTGGTGGACTTCTACGCCGACTGGTGCGGCCCGTGCAAGATGATGGCGCCGTCAGTCGATCAACTGGCGGCGTCCAGGACGGGTCGAGCGCTCGTGGCAAAGCTCAACACGGACCTCGCACCGGCCACGTCGCAGCGATTCCAGGTTCGTGGAATCCCGACGACGATCGTGTTTCGCGAGGGGAAGGAGTCGGCGCGGGTGACGGGGGCGGTGCCGTATGCTGCACTGGAGAAGATGATTCCGTGACAGCGATCAGCGATGAGCGATCAGCACTCGCTCGCGATTCGAGCACACTCGGATTCCAGGGCTGTTCGCTGTTCGCTGTTCGCTGCTCGCTGCTCGCTGCTCGCTGGTCTACTCGTGTGCCGGCAACGGTTCCATCGTCTTCGGATCGCACGGCACCTGGACTTCGTCGCGGTACTTCGACGTCATCAGGAAGACGCGCATGCGTGGGAAGGCGTCCATGAAGGACAGGTAGCAGTAGCCCCACGTTCCCAGGTAACCCAGGAAGATCCCGATTTCCCACAGTCCGATCGGCGGTGACGTCAGCGTCTGCTGGTAGATGATCGGATAGATCTCCAGGTACCGGTGCAGCCAGATGCCGATCATGCTGGTCACTGCGAAGAACGACATGGTCGGCGTGAAGATCTTCGGGAACTTGCCGAGGAGACCGAAGAACGGCAGCACGAACGTCAGGATTACGACCGCGACGGTGAGCGGCGTCCACGGCTCGATCAGGCGGGCCCTGAAGAAGTGGGTTTCTTCCGCGAAGTTGCCATACCAGATGACCAGCAACTGGCTGAAGGTGAGATAGCCCCAGAAGGCGGTGAAGGCGAACGCCAGCTTCCCGATGTCATGGAAATGCGACTCGTTGATCACCTCGTGGGCGCCCATCTGGTTCCGCCACACCCGTGTGAGCAACGCGAGCAGCATGATGGCCTCGAGCCAGCCCCCCATGAAGAATTGCCAGCCGTACATCGTGCTCTGGAAATGCGGATCGATCGACATCGACAGGTCCCACGACAGCACGACCCAGCCGAAACCGAACGCGAGCACGAGGAAGACCGCGAGCTTGCCCTGGAGCGAGTGCGTACTGTGCAATTCCCGACGTTCGTCTCCGAAACCCGCGCGCATCCGGGCACGAATCCCCTTGGCCCAGTTCGCGCCCCACTCGGGCAGCACGCCCACGTCGAGGCGGACGGCCGTGTGGACGAACCACAGACTCAGCGCCGTGATGATCCCGAACACCACGATGCCGCGAATCGTCCAGAACATCGGGTCGAGCCAGAGCGCCTTCTCGGGTTGCGTGGGAGGCTCGTGCACCCAGGGGAAGATGTGACCCTTCCCGATGAGGGTGATGAGGAGCATCACGAACGCCGCCGGCAGGAAGGCGACGTTGGCTTCCGCGATCCGGATCACGGCGCGCGACCATCGCGCCGTCGTTATGCGCTGCACCGCCGAAAGCACGACCCCGGCCGACGCAATGACGGTGAAGAAGAGCCAGTTCACGTGCCACGCCTGCCAGGCGCGATCCTGACCGGTGGCCGCACCAACGATGAAAATGACAATCCCCAGAATCGCCAGGAGCAGCGCGACCTGCTTGAGGCGCGGCCCCACCGGCTTCGAAATCAGCGCCGCGAGTTCCTCACGCGACGGCGTGTGAAGATCGTGATGACTCATTGACCGGCTCCCCCGCCAGGACGCGCGGCGCCGCCGGCCGGCGTGGGCCGGTACGGAATCGCCCGACCCGGACCGAGCGTGCTGGGACCGGGAACCTTGTCGCCAGTCACGCCCGGCAGCGCCAGGGGTCCGCGCTCGAACGGCACGTCGGTCACGCGCCCCTGCAGTGCGCGCAGGTAGTTGACCACGTCCCAGCGGTCGCGCTCCTCGATGCGATTGTACGGCGGCATCAGGCCACGGCCATTCCTGATCATGCCGAAGATGTATCCGTCGGTGCGGGCCCTGGCCGCTTCGATCTGGAGCGAGATGGCAGGGAAACCGAAGCGCGTGGCGTTCCCAATGCCATCGGCGTTGTCACCATGACACACGGCGCAGTTGATCTGGAAGTGCTTTCGGCCGGCAGCGAGCGACGCCTCCGTGACCGGAACGGGATTGTCGATGCCGGCCATCGAGTCGATCGTCGCAATCGCCGGCGAGTAGGAAACCACCCACGCCGCCATCGCGGTGCCGTCAATTGGCACGGACCCCTGCGGACTGCCGCGCACGCCGAGGCTGTCGGGACGCCACGATTCCCAGGTGACGACGTGAGGTTGGCGCTTGAAATCGGTAAACCACTCGCAGCCTGACGTGGCGACCAGCGCGGTGAACAGCGTCGCCCGGCCCAGGCGCGGTGCGAGAGCGACGGCGTCAGAGCGCAAAGCGCAAAGCGCAAAGCGTAAACCCCGAAGTCCTCTGCTCTCTGCGCTAACGCTCATTCTTGACCTCCACCGCCCCGGCCTCGCGCAACGTGGCCTCGGCTTCCTTCAGCCGCTCGGGCTCCGCCTCGACATAGATGCCGAAGGAGGCGCCCGTGAAGCGCGGATCGAAGCCGATGGTCTGCGTGATCTTCGGGACGCGTGAGAGGATGAACATGCCGTACACCGTGCTGAGCGCTCCCACCAGGACCATCACTTCAAAACCGATGATCGTGTAGGGAATCCAGCTCGCGATCGCCTTGCCGCCCACCACCAGCGGCCAGTAGTCCGAGGTCCAGATCGCGATCCAGTAGCCGAACGTCACGCCGCACAGGCCGCCGATGAGCGTGAACAACCGGATCTTGCTCGTCGGTGGCTTGAGCGCATGCTCGATCTCATGTCGCGGCGTTGGTGTGTAGACGGTGAACTTGCTGAACTTGCGTTGCTTGAGCGCTTCGATGGCGTCGACCAGCGCATCGAGTTCGCTATAGGCGGCAATGAGTCCCCGAGTCATTCGCGTTCCCCCGGGGTCTCGGGTGAGTAATCCACGTGATGACCGGTGACATCGATGTCGGCGACCGGCGCATGCGTCCGCAGTCGCGGCGGCACGATTTCCTTCACCTCGGCGATGGCGATCACTGGCAGGTTCTTGATGAAGAGCAGGAACCACATGAAGAACCAGCCGAAGCTGCCCGCGAGAATCGAGATGTCCACCCAGCTTGGCACATAGCCCGACCACTGCCACGGCTCGAACTCGTGAGAGAGCGACGGGACAATGATCACGAAACGCTCGAACCACATCCCGAGGTTGATCAGGATGGACAGGATGAACAACCACGTCGGATTCCGCCGCAGTCGCTGCGAGAAGAGCGACAGCGGGAAGATCATGTTGCAGCTGAGCATGATCCACGCCGCCCACCACCACTGACCGAAGACGCGGTTCCAGAAGTACGCCTGCTCGAACTCGTTGGCGCTGTACCAGGCCACCCAGAACTCGATGAGATACGCGCAGCCGACGATCAGGGACGTGGCGAGCGCCAGCTTGGCGGCCGCGTCCAGGTGGTTGATCGTGACGATGTGTTGCAGTCGGAAGAACTTCCGGATCGGGATGATGATCGTGAACACCATGCCGATGCCCGAAAAGATGGCGCCGGCGACAAAGTAGGGCGGGAAGATCGTCGTGTGCCACCCCGGTGCCAGCGCCATGGCGAAGTCGAACGACACCACCGAGTGGACGGAAAGCACGAGCGGCGTGGAGAAGGCGGCCAGGAACAGGTACATCCGCGCGAAGTGGCGCCACTCCGGTTCCGAGTTCCGCCATCCCAACGACAGCACCGCCAGGAGCCGCTTGCGGAGCGGGTTCGTTTCCCGGTCGCGCAAGACCGCGATGTCGGGAATCAAGCCCACGTAGAGGAACGTCGCCGACACGGTCAGGTACGTCGAGATGGCAAAGACGTCCCAGATCAGCGGGCTCTTGAAGTTCGGCCAGACAAGGCGCCAGTTGGGGTACGGCACCAGCCAGAAGAACTTCCACGGTCGGCCGATGTGAATGATCGGGAACAATCCAGCCGTCATGACGGCGAACACCGTCATCGCTTCCGCGCACCGGTAGATCGTCGTCCTGAATCCCGCGCGGAACAGGTACAGGATGGCGGAGATCAGCGTCCCTGCGTGCCCAATACCGATCCAGAAGACGAAGGTGATGATGTAGACGCCCCACATCACCGGCGGGTTGTACCCCGCATTGCCCAGTCCCCAATAGATCTGGTAGACCCAGGCACCGGCGCCCCAGAGGAAGAACAGGATCGAGATTCCGAGCAGCGCGAACCAACCCTTCGTGGGCGCCAGGGTGCCCGCGATCTCCCGGTCGACCTGCTCGTAACTCTCGACGCCGGGGAGCTGGATGTTGGCCGACGCGACGTTGGGACGTCCCGCGCCCGGGCGGATCGGCTCGGCGAGCGTCGCCATCAGCGCGTCCCCCCGGCGGGATGGTTCACCTTCTTCAGGTAGACCACTGCGGTGTAGGTGTTGAGTTCCTCGAACACGTGATAGCCACGCGCGTCTTCGACCTGCCTGGCCACCGACCAGTCCTCGCTCGCGGCATCGCCAAAGACGATCGCGCGCGACGGACATGCCTGCGCGCAGGCGGTCGTGAACTCGTCAGGCTGAACCTCGCGAGTCTCGGCCTTTGCCCGATGCTCGGCGTCGCGAATGCGCTGCACGCAGAAGGTGCATTTCTCCATGACGCCCTTGCCCCGGACGGTGACGTCGGGATTGAGCTGGAGGTTGAGCGGCTCGGGGAACGCATACTGGCGCCGCTCCACCTCGCCGTATCCGTGCCAGTTGAAATACCGGACCTTGTACGGGCAGCCGTTGGAGCAGTACCGCGTTCCCACGCACCGATTGTAGACCTGGATGTTGAGGCCGTCGGGTGCATGGTACGTCGCGAACACCGGGCAGACCGACTCGCACGGCGCATTGCCGCAGTGCTGGCACAGCATCGGCAGGAATCGCGTCTCGAAATCGGTTTCGCCGTCCTCGCCGCCCTCGAAGTACCGCTCGATGCGCAGCCAGGCCATCTCGCGACCCTTCAGGATGTTCGCGCCCGGCGTCGTGTCCCATCCCGATTCGGACGTATGGAACGGCCGCAGGGAACGGCCCTGCCAACGCGCGCCGACCGTCGGGATGTTGTTCTCCGCGTAGCAGGCCGTCACGCAGGCGGAACATCCGGTACAACGCGACAGGTCGATGGTCATCGCCCAGCGGCGCGACGCCATGCCGCTCCAGTGATCCGGCGCGTACATGCCCTTCGCGTTCGATGCGGGATCGCCCAGGTCGCCCTGGGCATCGTTCGCCACCGGCGCGCGGAGACCGGGCAGGAACTCATGCGAGGCGTCGCCGACGAACGCGTGGTGCTCGTCGGCGGTTTCACCCGAGGCCAGTTGCGCGGCGGTCAGCGCGCGGGCGATTCCACGGCCGTGCTGGCGGGCGGAGCCTTCCGTGCTGACCAGGCGCGAACGTCCGTCAGCCTTGGCGACGCTGGCCCTGGTCTGAGTCCAGGCGAGACGCCCGCCGCCGTCGAAGGTCGCGCCTAACGCGTCGACGGCGTTGACGCCGATGCCCTGCGCATAACGACCGTACGCGCTGTGCCCCTGCCCCAGCGCGACCGCGACCGCTTCCGGGTGGATGCCCAGGTAGATGTACGCGGGCGCGGTAACAGAACCGGCGGCGGTCGTCACGGTCAGGTGATCGCCCAGCTCGACACCGAGTCGAGCGGCCGTCGACGGGTGAATCTCGACCCACGACTGCCAGGCGATCTTGCTCACCGGATCGGGAAGCTCCTGGAGCCAGGGCTTGTTCGCGCCCGCGCCGACGCCGAGTGCCGGCGACGGGTGCACGACCAGGAAGAACTCGCCCTCGCCGGCAATCGTCTGCGCGGTCGTCGCCATCGTGCCGGTCGTGTCCCGCGCCAGCACGGATCCCTGCCCCAACCCCTTCGCCACCGCCTCCGTGAACGCGGCGCCGCCGGACGCATAGCGCGACCGCACGAAGTCGCGATAGTTCGCCCACGGGTAGCGGCCGGCCATGGCGTTGTCGGCGCGAGCCATCCCGATCAGGACGTCCGCGGCGGCGCGCGTGTTGAACAGCGGGTCCATTACCGGCTGCTGCAGGCCGAGCGTTCCGCGCACGGGCTCTGAATCGCCCCACGATTCGAGCGCATGGTGGTCGGGCAGCACCACGTCACACAGTTCGCTCGTCTCGTCGGGATAACTGGAGAAGGAGACCTTGAGCGGTACCTTGGCCAGGCCCTCGACGAATTGCGTCGATTGCGGGAGCGTGTGCACCGGGTTCGCGCCGCGGATGAACAGCACTCGCACGGCGCCGGCATTCATTTCTGTTGCCAGCGCGGCGAGCGCCTGGGCGCCCGCCGCGCCCCCGATGCCGCTCAGACCCTCGTCGGGCTTCACCGTGACGCCGACGTTGCCTGCTGCCTTGTTGATGCGCGCCGCCGCCTGCGCGACGAGATGCGCGTCAGGCGTGCTGACTCCGCCCAGCACGAGGCTCGGCTTCGCCGCGCGCAGCTCGTCAGCGAGTCGCTGCAGCGATGCTTCAGTGACTCCGCTGGCGGTGGCGGCGGCAGCGATCGTGCCGCTCCCGCTCCCGCTGACCGCGGTGAGCAACGCGTTGGCGATGGCCCGCTCGCTGCCCGGGCGGCAGGCGATCCATTCGTCCGCGTTGAGCCCCGTCAGCGAGCGCCGCGCGCCGATGTACACGAATCGCGGCGCATCGACCAGTTTCGCTCTCGCATCCGCGAACGAAAGCTGGTGCGCCACCGAAGCGCCCCATCCGTCCAGGAAGTCGGCGCCGATCGAGACGATGAGGCGCGCGGCACCGAAATCGAGCGCCGGCCACGCCGACCCATACTCGGCCTGATTCGCGGCTCGCGCCGCGAGGTCCGCCTCGGGATCGAACGCCAGGTGCGCGCCGAAGCCGCCGGCAGACATCCACTGGTCCACGAACGCGCTGAAGCTCCCGTTCTCGTGCTGGCTCACGAAGCGCACGCTTCGGGCGGCATTCTCGGCGCGCGCTTCGTCGATGCGCTGCCTGACGAGTGCGAGCGCCTCATCCCAGGTGGCGGGCGCCAACCGGGTGTCGCGGCGGATCATCGGCCCGCGATAACGATCCGGATTGTAGAGGCCCTGCAGCGCCGCCTGGCCGCGCGCGCATAACGCGCCATGGTTGACCGGGTGGTCGGGATTTCCTTCCAGCTTGATCGCGCGCCCGTCGCGCACTTCGGCGATGATCCCGCACGCCGCCGCACATTCACGACAGACGGAGGCGTAGTTGGTCGAGACACCCGGGACCGTATGGTCCGGCGATACCAGATAGGGAATGAGTTGCTCGACGCGCTCCTGACTGCACCCGATCGCCGTGGCGGCCGCACCCGTCGACCCCAGGACCTTCAGGAACTCGCGTCGCTTGACAACCGTGTTCGGAGGATGACTCACGCGTGTAGGGGCCTAGTAGTGGCAGACGGCGCAGTCGTACCGCGCCTTCTGCGGTTCCACGTTCGTGGCGGCACGCGCGCCGGCCGTATCGCCGGCCGCGAGCAGTCCGTCGGCGAGCTTGTAGCCCTTTACGTGACAGTTCACGCACCAACCCATGTTGAGCGACGCGTACTGATAGACGCGCTGCATTTCAGGCACCGGACCGTGACACGTCTGACAGGTGACGCCCGCGTTCACATGTCGCATGTGGGGGAAGTGCACGTACTCGGGAAGCTTGTGAACGCGAACCCAGGGAATCGGCTTCCACTGATCGGGCGTTCCCTTGGCGAACGACAGCAGCTGGTTGATCGCCGCCGTGTCCCGGTCAGCGACGCCCTGAATTGCCGGTCGGCGTCCCTGAATGATGGTGTGGCAACCCATGCACGTGCCGACTGCGGGCAACCCGGGATCAGGTGACCGGTTCGCCGAGAAGTGGCAGTAGAGGCAGTTCATCCCCAGCTGCTGCACGTGGCGGGGATGCGGGAAGTTGACCGGTTGAACCACGTCAATTCCCTGCGACGACGAGGCGCCACTGTACGCCGACAGACCTAACGCGGCGACCGCGATGGCGAAGAACCCGGAGGCAAGCGCCCACGACCGCCTTCGGCTCATCTATAGGGAGATGTTCAGAGTGGATTCGAGGCCTTGTGAACTATTTCACAAAGATACCGGCAGGGAAAATGCGACGGGATCAGTGATCGCGCAAGAGACGGCGTGGACTTGAGTTGCCCATGCCGGGAGTGGTCCGTCAGTAAGGCTTCCACGCCGTCGGATCGGCCAGCCGGGCGCCAGAGAGGTCCGGTGGCAACAGGGTGAGGTTGGCGCGTGTCACCTGAGCGAGACGCGTTGGCCAGCCGGAGCCATAAACGAAACGGGCAGCGCCCATCGCGCGCAGCAGGTGAGCAAAGTCGTCTTCGGGCGGTCCCCAGATCCAACTCGTGTCATACCAGACGAGCTCACGTTCGCTCGGGGTCAGTCCCCAGTGGATTTCTTCGATCATGGCGCGGCTCGCGGCCACGACGACGATCCTCGCCTGCGTCCCCGCGCGGGCAACGCCGCGGACGGTCGCTGCAGGAAGGTCGCCGGCGACGTCGATCGCATGTCGTTGGCGTGAATCCTCGAACCGCACCGTGAAGAGCAGCGGCAGCCCGTTCTTCGAGCAGGCGCGTGCGAGATCGACAAGCGACGGATGCTCGGGTCCCAGTCCCCAATGAGCCGGGTACGCGCGAATCGCAGCCGCGCCCTCGTCCACCGCGCGAGCGAGTTCCTTCTCCCAGGACGGCCAGTCGGGCCGCACAGTTGGCGCGGGATCCAGCCGTGAGCGATGTGGCACAAGGTCGCGGTATAACGACTCGTTTCCCTTCCGCGGGTCGCGGTGAAACGCCGTTGGCAGGTGACCGACCCAGGCGCGAGGAATCTCCTCACGATCCAGAACACTGATGAGCGTGCCGGGATCGGGATGTGGCAACTCACGAAAGGGATACGGACCGATCAGCGCGGAAACGTCGACTGTCGCGTGACTCATGCGGAAAGCCCGGGGAATGAGCCGGGCGGGAACAGGCTGGCGGCGTTCCGCCATCGGACGCGCTCGCGATCCGCTGGCGTCACGCCGATCACATCCAGCGCCCACAGCTTGGCCAGGCCAGTTTCCAGCGTCAGGTCAGCGCCCCAGACGAGGCGCGCGGCTCCAACCGCGTCGAGCGCCTGGTCGAGCATGCCACGATCGGCGCCGCTGCCGGAGAGATCGAGATAGACGTTAGGCACGTCGCGGACCGCCGCCAGCGTGTGACTCCAGTCCCCTCCCCCGCCAATGTGCGCCAGCACGATCGCCACCTGTGGGTGGCGGCCGGCCAGATGGCAGAGATCGAGCGCGTCCGAGGGATCCTGTCCGGCGGCGGCCGCTGGGCGGCGCTGCCAGGCGTGATGCAGCACGGGCAGGTGGTGTTCGCCCGCGTACTGCATCAACGGATCGAGCAACGCATCGGTGGCCCGCCGGGCCGCAGCGAGCTTGATGCCGATGGCGCCGCGACGGCGGCATCGTTCCAGTTCCCGCAGCGCGAAATCGGTGTCGTTAGGGTTGACCGCGGCCCAGGCGCGAACCCGGCTCCGCTCCGATTCCTGCACCTTCAGCATCGCGTCATTGCCCGACACGGTGTCGTCGGGCGACTGGAAATACGTGGGTGAAGTGGCGCCCCAGCTTCCCAGGATGGATCCCACGTGCCATGAAATGCCGATCCGGTCGCCGGCGGCCAGCCTGGATGCGTTCAGCTCACGCCACGACGCGCGACCCGATCCCTGCTGGTAGAAATGCGCGTGCACATCGATCAGCGGGCCGGGGCCGGCCAAGGGCGTCGCGAGCCCGTCCTTCACTCGTCGCCGGCGTTGACGATCGCGACCAGCGCCGAACTCGCCGCCCGTTCGATCTCCACGATCGTTTCTTCCTCATCGTGCGCGAGCGACGCGTAGTTGTACGCTCCCCGCTTGAACAGCACGCCCTCCCGCACCGCCTCCTCGAGGAAGCGCCGCTCCACGGTCGCATCCGCAAAGCGCATGAACCACATCGGATCGAGTCCCCCGACGATGACGCCGTCGATGCCGCTCGCCGTCACGGCGGAATCCACGCCCGACCGCATCGCGCCACCCACCCGGGCCAACGTCGCGCAGACGTCTTCGTCACCCTCATAGACGTCCAGGACCGCCAGCGCCGCCGCGATCGACATTGATTCTCCGGCGAGCGTACTCGAAATCCACGTTCTCGACGTCGCTTCCATGACCTCGCGCTTCCCAACCACTGCGGCGAGCGGGAATCCATTGGCCATCGCCTTTCCAAACGCGGCAAGATCAGGCTTCACTCCGGCGAGCTCCTGGTAGCCACCACGAGCCAGACGAAACCCGGTCTTGAGCTCATCGAACACCAGGACCGCGCCGAGTTCATCGCACAGGCGCCGCGCCGCGGCGATCCAGTCGTCCGAGGGAAGGCGTTCGATGACCGGCTCGATCACGACGGCTGCGAGATCATTCCCTGCTCTCCGACATGCCCCCTCCAACGCGGGCACGTCATCGAACGGAACGGCATGAAAGGAGCCACGTACGCCATCAGGAATCCCCTCACCCGTGCTGCTCCAGTCGTGCCAACCGAAGTAGCCGCAGCCAACAACGCCCGACCGTCCCGTCGCCGTGCGCGCGATGCGGACCGCCGCCGAGACGGCATCCGCCCCGCTCTTCAGGAAGCGCACCTGCTCCGCACATGGAATCAGGTCACACAGGCGCTCGGCGAGCTCCACTTCGGCCGTGTGGGGGAGGCCCGCCACGTTTCCAGTCGCGGCCGCGGCGACGGCGGCGCGCAACACGCGCTCATCGCCGTAACCGAGCGCGACAGAGCCGAGCGCCATGGTGCAGTCGATGAGCGTAATCTCACCCGGCGTGGTCAGATGGCAGCCGGCGGCGCGAACGAAGTGGCTGGGACCGGACTCGTTCCCTTCGCCGTAGAGCGCCTCGGGACGCTTGCTGCCGGTGGAACTTCCGCCTGGCAGGATGTCGCGGGCTCGCGCTCGCCACGAACGCTCAACGTCCTCGCCGGTGGCGTCCCACTCCGGCGGGACGTCTGGTTCGTCACCGCCTTCCTCTTCGACCGCGGTCTCGTCGGTCAGCGCGTCGTCAGGTTCACGTTCTGGCGCGGGCTGTTGAGACCTTCCGCGGAAAAGGCGTCCGAAGGGCATGGGGAATAATAGAGGGCAGCGGGCAGCGGGCAGAGGGCAGCGGGCAGCCGATCACGATTCAGTCGTCGAGGACCTCACCGGCTTCGGGCGCCGGCGCGTCGGGATTTGCCAGGCCTCGCCGGACTCTCTCCAGGTTCTTCACCACCTCGATGGCGATGGCGCGCATGAGCGAGAGTTCACGCGCGTTCGGGTCGGCGCGCGCCACCAGCGAGCGAACGGCGCGCAGCACGTGCTCCGGATACCGTGTCTTGAAGAAGTCGATCGCCCTGAGCGCCGCTTCCGCATCGGCGTGAAACCGCTCCAGTTCGACCAATTCGGGTGGTGGCGCGTCCTTCCGGGGCGGTTTTCGCGCACGCGTGGCGTCACCCGCCGCCAGGTGCAGTTCATACAGCGCCACCATGACAGACTGCGCCAGGTTCAACGACGCGTACCGCGTGGTCGGGATGGTCACGTGGACCTGGGCGCGATCCAGCGCTTCGTTAGGCAGCCCGCGATCCTCGCGGCCGAACAACAGGGCGACGGGGCCATCGGCGGCGGCGGCGAGCAGCCGACCCGTGATCTCGTGCGGGGTGGACACCGCCCAGCGCGCCGCGCGATGCCGCGCCGTGAAGGCCGCCACGAGAACGCAGTCCGCGATCGCCTCGTCCAGCGTCGCGTGCTCGCGGGCCTTTTCCAGCACGTCACCCGTGTCGTGGGCAATCCCCTGGATGCGCCAGGCGTCGAGCGGCACGGCGTTCACCAGGCGGAGGTCACTGATGCCCATGTTCTTCATCGCGCGCACGACGGCGGCGACGTTCACCAGGTCCTGCGTTTCGAAGAGCACGACGCGGATGCGGTCGAGGCGCGATTCAGACACGCGCTATTACCATCGGAATCAGTCGATCCGCGTCCTGGCGGTCGCCGCGCAGGTATGCCCAGCCACCTCCACCGCTGAGCACGAGCTGGCCGCGGCGTCGTTCGCGCCAGGGCGGTATCTCGTTCACGATCACGTCGAGGCCGATCGGCGATTCGGTCGGTCCGAGTGTCTCACGATCGATTCGCGCGAGGAGCTGCCATCCCGTCGTGGTGCGCCGCCATGAAGCGCGCAGTGCAATATCGGAAGCGTCATCGCGGCCGGTGGTGCGCACCCGCGTCGTCCCTGGGTCCGGAACGAGGAGCCACGATGCCGCGAGCCGCGCTCCGCCACTCGCGTCGCGGATTACATGAAGCTGCACGCCATCGCTGTTGGTGTCGGGATGTTCATTGTCGAGTGGGTTGTCCGACTGTTCGGCAACGAAGTTAGGCTCCGGCGCGACGACGGACACCTCGATCAGGAGCTCGGACTCTGTCGCTCCGACGACCACGGTGGCCTTCGGCGAACCGGCATCCTTCCAGGTGGCTTCCGTTCGCCGATAATGGGCTTCGCCAAGCTCAACCCTCAGTCCACCACCTGATGAGGTCAGGTCGCCGATGGAGAGGTCCTGGCGACGCACGACGGGGATCACCTCACCCACACGGGCCAGTGCCGCGCTGCCGGCCTCACTCGGGCGCGGATGCGCTTGACGACCGCGCAGGACCGCGTCGACACCGTCCGGCCCGTGCACTCGCCACGAGTCTTCCGAACGCCGATGCGTGAATCGCTGGCGGCCCACCGCTACGTCCAGCGAATCCTCCCCCGATAACCGCAGTTCGACGCCTCCACTCCACGACCAGGCAGACGTCAAGCATCCGTACTGTCCAACCGCCCGGACCAGCAGGAATCGTCGCGGTGGCTGGCCGGGAGCGCCTGGTGCTCGAGCGCGCCACCATGCATGGGGAGCGTCAACGTTCACGGAACCTGAAATTTCTTGTGCATTGATGACGTAAGGCCTCTGGAGCGAATCCGTGGTGTCGGACTCCGTCACGAAGGCAAAGCCGTCCTCGAGGCCCGATCCGCCGCTCAACGAACCAGCTGTCCACCGTGCGCCCGCGATGTCTCCGTCAATATGCATCGGCAGATCCAGCGTCACGCTGCGATTCGCGCGCCACTCCAGACGATCCACGAGATGGCCGTTCGCCACCACGAGCGTGCGCCTGACGAGTACGCCGTCCGCGATCGACGCCTGCGCGTCGACCCATGCGCAACCGTCGCGCTCATCCCAGGCACGGAGCGTCCCCTCCGCAACGTCCTGTGACCTACCGTCGATCAGCGGCGCATTGTGCGCGAGCGTGCTCCGGTACCAGTGCAGCGTGCGTTCCACGTACGAACCCGTGCCAACATCCTCGAACACACGTCGATCGCCGACGACCAGCCACAGGTTCAGTCGGTCAGGATGTCCGTGGCTCCCACCGCCGTGACCATAATCCAGCGCCGCGTACACGCGCCCGTTCTCCCTCCGAATCACCGCGAAGCCCTGCCCCGCCATCAGCGCCGAACCGGGAGGCGTGGGTGACCTGTCGGGTATCCGCGGCAGCGCAAAGAGCAACGACTTCCAGCCCAGGTCGGCTCTCGTCAGGCGCACACCGGGGACATTGCGCTCGGCTTCCGCGGTCGATCGCCATCGCGCGGTGTCGCCGGGCGGGGCATCGCCATACAGCATGCCCAGTCCGCCGGCCAGGTCGGTCGACGAGGGTGCCCTGGCCAGTCCGAGCTCGATTGACTCCGCAATGCGCCACTGCCGCAGCGAGGCCCGGTATTGTGAATCGCGCCGTGACGGAAAGGTGAAGTCGGGAAGCGCCGTCTTGAGTGGCGCGACAAATCCGGCTTCAAAGCGCGCCAGGGACTCGGCGGACAACCTCGCACCCCGTTGCGCCGCGAGCATCACCAGGTACCACAGCCCGCGATGCGCGAAGAGGTGATAGTTCTCACCTTCGTACCAGGTCCCGTCCTCGAGCATTCCGGACCTCAGGAACTGTTCGAGGCCGCCTGCGCCGAACAGCGCCCGGTCGATCAGCGCCGGTCGGTCGAGCAACACGCCGGCTGCGCCGAGCGCGGCGCTGTTCCAGACCTGGCGGTTGGAGAGGCCCTCGTCGAACGAACTCACCAGGTCACTCGATGGCGAAAGCACCCGATCACGGACCAGGCCCCCCACCGAGGTGCTGCCATCGCGCTCGAGCAGTGAAACCGCGACGGCAAGCTGCAGCGCCCAGATGGATTCGAGATACGTGCTGAAGAAGACGCGCGTGGGACCGAGCACATTGTCCTCGTTAGGGTACGCGGGGTACTGATCCGCGACCTTCGACAGAATCGCTTCGGCCAGCTTCTGGTATCGAGTCGCGTTACCAACGCGCCAGAGGGCGGCGGCATGGACGGCGCGTTCCGCCAGCCAGAGCTGGTATCCCATGATCCACCAGCGATAGTGATCCTCGCCCTCGTAGACCGTGCCGCAGACAGGACACCGGTGACGGCGGGGGCTCGTCGGATCGAACTCCAGCAGAGCGCCGTCGCGATGGCAGCGACCTCCGTGCCGGGTCATCCTCGCCTTCTCGGATGGGACGAAGACATCCTCGTCAGGCAGGAGTCGATCCAGCTCCGCGGCCAGCGACGTGGCCAGCGGCGCCAACGCCTCCGCCGCCAGTGCTGATCGCCGGTCGATCGTCAGGCTGCTCGCCAGCATCATGAACCCGCTCGGGGCGACTCGAGTCGCCACTCCACGAGCGTCGCCATCTCGCCCCGCAGGTCCATGCGCACCGCCTGCAGGCGACGCGACAGCCCCTGCACGCCGCGCGCATGGTAGACCCACGACACCGGGACATCACGCGACAGCTCGGACTGGACGGATCGCCACGCATTCGCGAGGTCCGCATCGGTTCCCGCGCGCGCGATCAGCGCAAAGAGTGAGTCGAGCGGCGCGGTGTGGTAGCCCGCATAGTCGAGCGCGCCGCCAGCCAGCCTGCTGTCGAACATCGACGCAAGATGCGAGAGCGAGAGGTCGCCGCCGATCCCGGTGAACAGCGCGTCGAATTGCTTTGGGGTCTGACGCGCGAGCGCGAGGAACGCGCCCAACTCCAGCTGGCGGATCTCGACGGCGACGCCGTGGCGTCGAAGATCCGCCTGAATGAGCTGTTCGATGGCGTTGTCGCCGCTACCAACCGAAAGCAGGGTGAACCCAAGTCGCTCCGCTCCTCTTCGCCGTGTGCCGTCGGGCGACGATTTCCAGCCGGCGTCGTCGAGCAGCGAATCGGCCTGCGTTGGCGTTGGACGATTCGTCGCCTGGAACCAGGGATGTGAGGCGCTGACGGGGCCATCGGCAGGCGCACCGTATCCGGCCAGGGCCACGTCGATCACGCGCTGGCGATTGATGAACGCGTCGACGGCGCGCCGTACACGAACATCGTCGAACGGCGGATCGGCACTGTTGAACACGATCGCGGTCGCAAACGAGACGGGGTAGTCGAGCACGCGTAGCGCCGGGTCACGAGCCACAAGGCTGGCCATCGTGGGAGCGATTCCCGCCACCTGGAGATCACCGCTGGTGAGTCCGGCGAACTTCGTGGTCGCTTCATCGACCACGGCAATCACGAGGCGGCGCACACGAGCGGGTCCACCCAGCGTATCGGGGAAGTCATCGATCCGCTCGAAGATCCACCGCCGGCCGGGATCGCGCCTGACGAATCGGAACGGACCATTGCCCACGGGAGCGGTCGCGAAGGCGTGGCGGCGAAACGATCCTCGCGGAACATCCTTGAGCAGATGCTCGGGAACGATCGGCAACTCACCGAGGATGGGAGGGAGGCCGGGAGGCGGCGATCGGAACGTCATGGCGACCGTCGAGTCATCGTCGGCGATCACCGACTCCAACACCGAGAGATCGGCCGCCCGCGGGAATCCCGTCGCGGGATCGCGCGCCGCGTCGATGGTGAAGGCGACGTCGCGAGCCGTGGTCGGGGCGCCGTCATGCCATCGCAGGGACGGAAACAGGTGCATCGTCAGGCGGCGGCGATCGTTCGACCACTCCCATCGTCTGGCAAGGTACGGTTGCGGAACGAGGTTCGAGTCCAGCCGGGTGAGCGTGACGAACAACGCGTGGCGCTGCACCTGTCGCGCGAGTGGATGGATTGTCACCAGCGGGTTCGCGGATTCGAGATCGGCGCCTGACGCGAAGACGACGGTATCGCCGTTGATTCCGGCCGTGCACCCCGCGGACACCGCGGACGACAACAGCGCAAGAGCGATCCGGGCCAGCGACACTCTGAAGCGTTCCCCCTGTGTTGATTCGGGCCGTCGCGCCATTATCACCCCGTGACCTACCTCGCTCGCCGCGCCGCCGCCGCGCTGGGACTCATCTGGCTGGTCCTCACGCTGACGTTCGTCCTGTTGCACGCCGCGCCCGGAGACGCGGCCGACCTGCTCGTCGCACCGGACGCGTCGCCGGAAGTCGCTGCGCAATTGCGCCAGGAACTCGGGCTCGACCGTTCGCTGCCGCATCAATATGGAAGGTGGCTGGGCAGCCTGCTGAGGGGCGACCTGGGTGAGAGCTTCCGACGCCACGAACCGGTCCGCCGTATGCTGGCCGACGCTCTGCCCATCTCGATCTGGCTGGGTTCGATGTCCCTGCTGCTGACATTCGTGGTCGGCGTCGCCGTGGGCGCGCTGCAGGCGGCGCGGCGTGATCGCTGGATCGACCGGCTCCTTACCGGACTGACGACGGCGGTGTACGCGGCGCCGAGTTACTGGCTCGCGCTGACCGCGGTCGCGCTGTTCACGTACGGGCTGTCGAGGCTGGGCGCGCCGTTGTGGATGCGCCTGCCCGCGTTCGGCCTGACGAGTCCCGCGTCTGAAGCCGTCGGCCTCAGCGTCCTGCCCGATCTTCTCCGCCACTCGATACTGCCCATCGCCGTGCTGGCCGCGGTGGGCGCCGCCGGCATTGCCCGTTATGCCCGAACCGCGGTGCTCGACCTGTCGCGCAGCGACTGGGTACGCACGGCCCGGTCCAAGGGATTGGGGCCGGGGCGCGTGCTGTTCCGCCATCTGCTGGCGAACGCATTACCGCCGCTCGTGGTGCTGCTCATGCTGGCATTGCCCGGCGTCGTGGCTGGGTCGGTGTTCGTCGAGTCGATCTTCGCCTGGCCCGGAATGGGTCGGGTCATGCTGGAGGCGATCAACGCCCGCGACTATCCGGTGGTGATGGGCGCAACCGTTGTCTACGCCGGCATTGTGATCCTGTCGAACGCGGCATCTGACCTGCTGCTTCACGCCGTTGACCCGCGCCGCCGCGTATGACGCGCACCGAGCGATGGGCAGGCGGACTGTTGGCTCTGCTGGTGATCGGCGCCGTGCTCGTGCCGGCGGTGGCTCACCAGGATCCACTCGCGATCGACGACGTGCTGAGTGCCCGCCTGGTCGGACCGCTGTCGAGCGACGCGGCGGGACGCTTTCATCTCCTCGGGACTGATCGCTTCGGTCGCGACCTGTTCGTGCGCATGATGCTGGCGGGGCGGCTGTCACTCGCGATTGGCGTGGTGGGGTCTGCCGTCGCGGGCCTCATTGGAGTGGCGATTGGCGCCGCGGCCGGCTGGTGGCGGGGTGCGCTCGACCGAGCCGCCATGGCGCTTTCTGACGGGATGCTGGCGATTCCGCGACTCATCCTGCTGCTCCTCGGCGCGGCGCTCTGGCGTCCCGGTACCACGACGGTGGTGGTGGTGCTGGCCGCGACCGGCTGGATGGGCGTCGCGCGCCTGGTCCGGGCGGAGGTGATGGGGGCGCGGACCCAACCGTGGACCGACGCCGCGCAGGCCGTCGGCAGCGGGCCGCTGCGCGTGCTGTTGCGGCATGTGCTGCCTAACGCGCTCGGTCCGGCGATCGTGGCCACGACCCTCGGCGTCGGCAACGCGATCCTGCTGGAGAGCGGCCTGGCGTTCCTCGGCCTGGGTGTCCAGCCGCCACAGCCGAGCTGGGGTAACATGATCGCCGGCGGGCGCGACCTCATCGTGACGGCGCCCTGGGTGGCGATTGCCCCGGGCGTGGCGCTCATCCTCACCGTCCTGGGCTGGACGCTGCTCGGCGATGCCTGGCGCGACCGCCTCGCCGGCGAGGTTCCGTCGACGCTGGCCGACCGCGCCTAACGGGCGAGTATCGTGACCACGGCGCGCGGCGGTGCGTTGAATGCGATTCGATCGTTCTCGACCGCCAGCGGTTCAACGGGAGTCTCGTCCAGCCGCGCCCGCGTGGCTTCACGGAGCCCGGTCATGTGCCACGAACCGTGCACGTAGTGGTCGAGGAGATTGACGCAGCGGAGCACCAGCCATTCGCCGTCTTCGCAGTCCTTGATGGCACTGAACGACAGTCCCTCGCCGTTCAGGGCCACACCCTCGACGACCGCCAGCGGCCTGATGGCCGTTCGCCAGGTGTCCCCCCGCAGCGGGAACAGCACATCCTCGGCGAGACGATCGACGAATGCGGTCACCTCATCGGATCGCGGTCCGTGCGGGGAGAAGGCCAGCATGGCTTCGAACGGTCCAATCGATTGTGCCGCTGGCGTCGCCACCGGATATCCGGCGTGGCCGGGTCGCTCAGGCAGGCCATGCCGAGACAGTTCGCCGACGGCGCGCAGCAGCGTTACCCACGACGTGCCATCGGGCTCGACTTCGTATTCAGCCAGGCCATCGGAGAGCAGGGTGGCGCCTCGGGATTCGGAAAAGACCGAGACGTAGCGGTGGAGCGGCGCCGTCGGCGGGGGGAACTCTTTCACGCGACCCGACGGGTCCGCCTCGATCGGTACGCGGCTGGCGGGACCGAAGGCGGCGTCCGCCACCACCCGTGGCGACGCGACCGCCGATCGGACGCCAACGCGGAGGCGCACGTCGGACGCAACGTTGTTGCCCGTCACGTGAAGCCGGACGAAAGGCGCGCCGGCGTCGAGCTGGATGACCGTTCGAATGTCCTGGCGCACGGCCGGTGCGCGTCGCGGTGTGCCAGCCGCGCTCGTCAGGCGGCGTTCGCCGATCGTGATTCTCCAGTCGCACGTGAGTTCAGCGCGGAGCGGGCCTCGCGCCGTGACCTTCGAGCGAATCAGTCTGGCGAGGGAGCGCGACCCGGGGATTGCCGAGCGTGTGTAGAGGTCGCCGCGTTCGCCCTCGACTTCGATCGCGATCCAGTCGTCGATCCGGAGATCGCCAGGACCGGTGAAACGCAGGCCACCGGCGTGCGCCTCGATTCGCGTGCCATTGCCGACGATTGCCTGACGCTCGGCTGACACGGGTTCAGGCGGCGCCACGGCGCGCCTTCTCTTTTCCTCCATCGGAAGGGTGATCAGCCCGAAGCCGGGAACATCGGTGACCCACGCGAGGGCGCGGCGGCGCTCGACCATGCGGTTCCACGGATAGTGTCGTGAGGCTTCCTCGCGCACGAACACGCGCTCGCGCGATACTTCCTGCAACGGGACGGAGGGGTCGCCGATCGAGAGCGATCCCGTCTTTCGAACTCGCGGTTCGATGCCCGCCGATGCGGCTCCGACCGGCGCGTCGTCCAGCACGAGGTCAACGTCGATTTCCGCCACGCCGCTCCTCACGCGCGCCGCGGCGTTGCGCACGAGGACAACCGGCGTCCAATCGGCCGGGCGCCGGCGCGCGTCATTGCTGTCGTGCCTGACGAGCGCCATGACCGATGCCTCGCGAATCTCTTCGGCCGCTGCCGTCGCGTCATCCAACCGCGCCGCCATGGCTGTCGCCACCTCGTCGACGCTGCATCCACAGAGCGTGTCGTGAGGCTGACACTGGAGTACCGGCTTCCACGCCGCCCGGGCCAGCGCCCGACGGTCAGCGCCGTCGCCGCGAACACGCGCCAGCGCGGCCCACGGCTCCACGTCCCGCAACAGAAGCGACTCGGCCAGGGCGTAGCGCCGCTTGAGACCGGCCCGGGAACCAAGGGTTCCCTGCAGCGTCCACGCGTATCCGTAGGAGTCGCGCAGTTCACCCCTCACCGTCGGCAGGGTCGAATGAGTGGCTCGCGCAACCAGGTCGTGGCCGAACCGCGCGAGCGATGATCGCTCGATGTTGTCCGGCGGTGAGACGCTCTTCAGTGCGTCAATCGCCTGCCCGAGGTTGGCCTGGGGAGCGTGATGATCCGCGCCAACCGTGAGCAGAACCAGCCCCGTCGTTGCGCGCGCGGCAATGACCTCGCGCATCGACCGCCATCGCTCAAGCGCGGCGTCACTTTCCGGTGGCAGGTGCGAGCCGAAGTCGTAGCCGTCGGGCGGCAGGTGGTACAGGACAACGCTCGACTCGTCAGGCGCGAACCAGCGAGCGGTATCGCCGACCGGATGCAACCTTCCTCCGTAGCCCCGCCAGAGAATGACCGACTCGAAGCCGAATCCCGATGCGATCGCGGGGAGTGTGGCTGGGTGGCCGAACGAGTCGGGACAGTACAGCACGTCAGGCGGCACGGCCCGAAGGGATCGCAGCACCCGCCGTCCGGCGAGGAGGTTTCTGACCAGACCCTCGCCGGACGGAATCAGCGAATCGGCCAGGACGTACCACGGACCGGCTTCGATCGCGCCCTGGCGAAGGGCACTCGAGATATCGGCCGTGCGTTCGGGCCTCAGGTCGAGGTAGTCCTCGAGAACCACGGCCTGTCCGTCGAGCAGGAACGGGGTGCCAGAGCTGCCGTCGAGCACTTCGTCCATGAGCGATACCAGGCGCGCGCGGAACTGGGCGAAGGGCCGGTACCACTCCCGATCCCAGTGCGTATGCACCAGGAGCCGGACGTCGAGGTGCTCTTCCGGCTGCCGGATCGTCATACTGCGGAGTTTGCGGGCGTTGCGGCGCGGCGGCAAGCGGCGATACCCTGCGCCCTGCCATCTTCCCATTGCCCTCCGCCCCGCATTGAATGCCGAGCTTCTCCGAGCTGTTCGAACTCCTGAAGGACCTGCCGGCGCTGGTCCAATGGGCCGGGTACATCGGCATTATCGCCATCATCTTCGTCGAGACCGGCTTCTTCTTCGGCTTTTTCCTTCCCGGCGATTCCCTTCTCGTCACGACGGGGCTGCTGATTTCCACCGGGCTGGACATGGACCTCTACATGCTGGGGTTCATGCTGAACGTGGCGGCGGTGGCCGGCGACGCGCTCAACTACTGGGTCGGCCGCATTACCGGACCCAGGATTTTTGTCCGTGACGAGTCGTTCTTCTTCAAGCGAAAGCACGTCGAGCGCGCGCACGAGTTCTACGTCAGGTACGGCGCGAAGACGATCTTCCTCGCGCGGTTCATGCCGATCATCCGCACATTCGCGCCGCTCGTGGCCGGGGTCGCCGGCATGGACTACCGCACCTTCGCGGTCTACAACGTCCTGGGTGGCACGGCGTGGATCTGGAGCATGCTCTTCACGGGATACTTCCTCGGTCGCTACGTTCCGGGGATCGACAGATACATCGAACTCATTATCATCGTCGTGATCTTTCTGTCGATCCTGCCCGGCATCATCGGGTGGTGGAGGGAGCGTCGGCGACAGCAGCCGGTACCGAGTCGCGTCGGCGACGCTCCGGACGAGGTGACTTAATCCCGGAGCTGACTCATGCCGCACGCACTGCCCGCCCTGCCGTATGCCTTCGATGCGCTCGAGCCGCACATCGACACGGCCACCATGCAGATCCATCACGGCAAGCACCATCAAGCCTACGTCAACAACCTGAACGCGGCCCTCGACAAACACGCGTCCCTCCATGAGAAGTCGCTGGAGGCGCTGCTCGCGAATCTGGCGGGCGTTCCGGAGGATGTGCGCACCGCGGTGCGAAACAACGGTGGCGGCCACTGGAACCACTCGTTGTTCTGGACCCTGATGGCGCCAGGCGGCGGCGGCGATCCCACAGGCGCCCTCGGCACCGCGATCACGGCGACCTTCGGCAGTGCCGCCAAGTTCAAGGAGCAGTTCGCGGCCGCGGGCGTGTCGCGATTCGGCTCGGGCTGGGCGTGGCTGATTCGCAAGGGAAGCGCGCTGTCCATCACGTCCACGCCAAACCAGGACAACCCGCTCATGGACGGCGTGGCGTCGCGCGATATCCTGCTTGGGCTCGACGTCTGGGAACACGCCTACTACCTGAAGTACCAGAACCGGCGCCCGGACTACATCGGGGCGTGGTGGAACGTGGTGGACTGGAAAGCAGTGTCCGAGAGATACGCCGGCTAGCGATCAGCGATCAGCGATCAGAGTACCACTTGCTGGTCGCTTGTCGCTTGTCGCTGACTTACCTCGCTGCCTCCCCTTCCAGGTACGTATAGCCTTCCAGCCCGGCGACGTACTCGGCGATGAAGGTGTTCGACTCCGGCCTCGTCAGGTTCGACGCGGCCGCGACCTTCCTTCTGAACGTCGCCAGGAGATCGCCGGCCCGGAACTGTACGTAGTTCAGCACCTCCGTCACCGTATCACCGTGCACCAGATCGGTGATTTCATAGCCCGTGTCCGAAAGCCGGATGTGCACGGCGTTCGTATCGCCGAACAGGTTGTGCAGGTCTCCGAGGATCTCCTGATAGGCGCCGGTCAGGAAGACACCAAGCAGGTACTGCTCGTCGTCGCGGAACTCATGGAGCGGAAGGCTCGGTTGCCCTGACTTCCCGCCGATGAATCTCTCGATCTTGCCGTCGGAATCGCACGTGATGTCCTGCAGCGTGCCGCGACGGGTGGGCTTCTCGAGATGCCGGTGCACGGGCATGATCGGGAAGAGCTGATCGATGGCCCACGAGTCCGGCAGCGACTGGAACAGCGAGAAGTTCAGGAAGTACCGGTCCACCTGCGTGGACCGGAGGTCGTTCATGATGTCGTCGTAGCCATTGGGCGACTCGTCGACCAGTTGGGCCACCCGGTTGACCGTCGCGAAGTAGATCGTTTCGGCGGTGGCACGATCGCGGAGCGTGATGACGCCCGCGGTGAAGAGCTGCTGGGCGCGCTCCTTGTCGAACGATGCGTCATGGAAGATTTCGATGACCTTCCGCTTGGGCAGGCGCTTCCGGCCGAGTGCCTTGTAGTCCTCCACCATCTCCAGCAGGAGTGGCGGCGCGTTTTCGTCGAGGTCCGGCACCACATGCTCCGCCTGCGACTCGACGTCGATGACCTTCAGCAGCAGCAGTGCGTGATGCGCGGTCAACGCGCGCCCCGATTCGCTGATGATGTGCGGCATCGGGATATCCTGATCGCGGCACACCTCGGCAATCGTGTAGACGACGTCGTTCGCATACTCCTGCAGCGTGTAGTTCACGCTGGCGTGGCTCGTGGAACTCGTCCCGTCGTAATCGACGCCGAGCCCGCCCCCGACATCCACGTGCGTGATATCCACGCCCAGCGCTCGAAGCTCCACGTAGAACCGCGTGATCTCGCCCAGCGCGGTCTTGATGTAACGAATGTCGGTGATCTGGCTGCCGAGGTGGAAGTGAATGAGCTTGAGCACCTCGAGCTGACCGCGTTCGCGGAGGCGATCGACGAGCTTCACCAGCTCCGCGGCGCTGAGCCCGAACTTCGATTTCTCTCCGCCGCTCTGCGCCCACCGCCCGGAGCCCTCGGTCGCCAACTTGATCCGGACGCCGGCCATTGGGGCCACGCCGAGGTCCGCGGCGGCATCCAGCAGCACATCGAGTTCACTGAGCTGCTCCAGCACGATGAAGACCCGGTGGCCCAGGCGCTGCCCCATGAGGGCGAGTCGCATGAACTCCTCGTCCTTGTAGCCATTGCAGACGATCAGGTGCTCGGTGGACTCGGTGAGCCCGAGGACCGCCTGGAGCTCCGGCTTTGACCCGCATTCGAGTCCAACCTGGTGGCGGCGGCCGAACTCGAAGATCTCCTCGACCACGTGCCGCTGCTGATTGACCTTGATCGGATAGACCGTTGTGTAACCGCCCGAGTACTCGAACTCGCGGATCGCGGATCCGAACCGCTCGCTCAGTTGCTCGATGCGGCTCTGCAGGATGTCGGAGAAGCGCAACAGTACAGGCAGCGCGACGCCCTGCTCCTCGAGGTCCATCGCCAGTTCGTGCAGATCGAGCGTCCGCTCCGGCCGATTGGGGTCGGGCCGGACGACGACGTGGCCCAGCGTGTTGATGTCGATGAACCCGGCGCCCCAACCATCAACATTGTACAGCGCCTTCGCGTCTTCAATCGTCCACTCCGGCGGTCCCGGCGTCGCCGGCGCGGGAGCGGTTGGCGTCTGCGGAGCCCGAGTACTCGTCATGGCGCGAACTATATGGGTTTCCGGACCCTGGCGGTATCCTGAGCGACTGACACCAGCGCCGCGTCAGGCGAACCCGCAGCGGCCGCGGTCAGCGCACGAAAATGACTTGCGGTTGTCCGTCCCATGAGACAGATCATTGTCCCGGCCGTATCGAAGCCTTCGCCGGCGCTCACCCAATCCCGATTTCACGCATGAAAACACTCGGAAAAATCCTGGGCGGCATCGTTCTCGTCTGCCTCATGATACTTGCGACGATCTTCGTCTTCTCGACGCAGACCCTGAACAAGAAGATCGAGTACAGCGACGCGTCCCCGCCCATTCCGAAGGACTCGGCGTCGATCGCGCGTGGTCGCCACCTGTCGCGCGCCATTTCCAAGTGTGTGGACTGCCACGGCGACGACTTCGGTGGCCAGGTGGTCTTCGACGCCCTGCCGATGGCGCGGGTGGTTGCGCCGAACCTCACGACGGGTCGCGGCGGCATAGCCGGGGACCGCACCGACGACGACCTCCTCCGCGCCATCCGTCATGGCATCGGCGTCGGTGGTCGGGCACTGGTTCTCATGCCGGTCCGTGACTACTGGCATATGGGAGATGCGGATGTGGGCTCGCTGATCGCCTACCTGCGTACCCTGCCGGCGGTCGATCGGGAGCTGCCAGCCACGTCGTTCGGGCTGGTCGGCCGGGTCCTGCTCCTGAAGGGCGATCTCGCCGGGATGTTCGACGCAAAGCAGCTCGACCACTTGGCGCGCAGGAGCGCGCCTCCCGCAGCCGACACGACAGCCGATTACGGCCGTTACCTCGCGGAGATTGGCGGCTGCACCGGGTGCCACGGACCCACCCTTTCCGGTGGCGCGATTCCAGGTATGCCGCCAGAGGCAAGGCCGGCCAGGAACATCACTCCGGAAGGAATCGGAAGCTGGACCGAGCAGGACTTCTTCAAGGCGCTGCGCGAGGGCATTCGGCCCGACGGCACCCCTCTCGATTCCATGCAGATGCCGGTCCGGTTGACGCGTGAGATGACCGACGCCGAGACGAGGGCGATCTACCTGTTCCTGCGGACCGTTCCACCGAAGGCGACCGGGGGTCGGTAGATCCTCACCTTTCGCGCCCCTGTCCGGTCATGCCGGGCAGGGGCGTTTCCTACCCAAAAGCCCGCATGTCGCGGCAAGGCGGCACGTTTGCGGCGCAAGAGGTGGCAACGGCTGCCGCGACTGAGGTAGGTTTGTGTCGGATGCCATATTTCTCAGTTCAGCAATTTGAGGCCAGTTCGTGCTCCTGAAGCGCTTCTTCCATGAGGGGCTCGCCCAGGCGAGTTACCTCGTTGGCTGCCAGCAGACGGGCGAAGCGCTCATTGTCGACGCGAACAGGGACATAGCCCAGTACGTCGCAGCGGCGCGGGCCGCCGGGCTGCGGATCACGCACGTGACCGAGACGCACATCCACGCCGACTACGTGTCGGGCTCGCGCGAACTCGCCGCGGCCACGGGAGCGACCCTGTTCCTGTCCGCGGAGGGCGGCCAGGACTGGCAATACAGGTTTGCGCGAGAAGTTGGGGCGACGTTTCTGCGCGACGGCGACACCTTTGCCGTCGGCAACGTTCGCATCGAGGCGATGCACACGCCCGGACACACACCGGAGCATCTCACGTTCCTCGTCGCGGACACGCTGGCGTCCACGCAGCCCATCGGCGCCCTGACCGGCGACTTCATCTTCGTGAGCGATGTCGGGCGCCCGGACCTGCTCGAGCGTGTTGCCGGTGTCGAAGGCAGCATGCGCGGTGGTGCCAAGCTGTTGTTCGAATCCCTGCGTCGCTTCACCGAGCGGTGCCCGGACTGGCTCCAGCTCTGGCCGGGGCACGGAGCGGGATCGGCCTGCGGCAAGTCACTCGGCGCCATGCCGCAGACCACGTTAGGCTACGAGAAGCTGACCAACTGGGCCTTCCAGATCGATCGTGAGGAAGCGTTCGTGGAAGCCGTCCTCGAGGGGCAGCCCGAGGCTCCGATCTATTTCGCGACGATGAAGCGGATGAATCGGGACGGTCCGCCGCCGCTCGGCTACACCGGCCCGCGCCAACTCGCGCCGGAGACGTTCGAATCCGTCGTATCGCGAGAGGAACTGGTCATTGACCTGCGGCGCGCCGATGAATTCGCCAGCAGTCACGTCCCGGGAACGATCAGCATCCCGCTCACCCGTGCCTTCGCCGGATACGCCGGCTGGGTACTTCCCTACGATCGGGACCTGTACCTGCTGTCCGGCGGCACCGACGAAGAATTGGTGCAACACGCGACCAGGGAACTCGCGATGATCGGCCTCGACCGCGTGGTCGGGTGGTTCGGCTTCGATGCGGTTGCCGCATGGACGGCAAGCGGGGGGGTGACGGTTGCTACGCAACGGGTCGCACCAACGGACGTCGCCAGACGACTCGCGGAAGGGGCCCTGGTGGTCGACGTCCGCTCCACCACGGAATGGAGATCAGGGCATGTGGCTGGTTCGCTCCATGTGCCGCTCGGACGCCTCGTCTCGCAAATGGCGGAAAAGCCGCGCTCACAACCGGTGGTGCTGATCTGTGAGACCGGCAGTCGATCGGCAATTGGCGCGAGCCTCCTGACCGCGGCCGGATTCACCGACGTTACCAACGTCACTGGTGGGCTTGCCGACTGGCGACGAGAGGGGCTGCCGCTCGAAGTCGACACGGTCGTCTTCGCGTCCGCGACCTGATGACCCGGCGAATCGTCGCGTACTTCTTCCGGGGGCTCGTCCTCCTCGCGCCGCTCGCCGTCACCATCTATGTCTGCGTCCAGCTGTTCCAGGCGGTAGACGGGTGGCTGGGGATCTCGATCCCGGGCGTGGGCTTCGTCGCCACGCTCCTCCTCATCACCCTCGTCGGGTTTCTCGGATCGAACCTGCTGACCCGCGGCGCGGTTTCCGTCTTCGACAGCCTCCTCAACAAGCTCCCTTTCGTCAGCCTGGTCTACGGCTCCACGCGAGACCTGGTCAAGGCGTTCGTGGGCGAGAAGAGACGCTTCGACAAGCCGGTACTGGTCGAACTCTACCCAGGTGGTCACGCGCACGTACTTGGCTTCGTCACGCAGGAGTCGCTGATCCGGCTTGGGCGGGAGAAGCTGGTGTCCGTCTACGTGCCGCAATCATACCACTGGGCGGGACAGGTCTACGTCTTTCCGGCAACGGTCATCCAGCGATTAGACGCGTCAAGCTCAGCCGTCATGGCGTTCATCGTGTCGGGTGGCGTGACGGAGATTCCACAAAGCGGGACCGAAGGCGCGGGGGTTGGTCACCCGGCCGAGGCAAGAGGCGCGTGATGCGCTTCGGCCGGTTGCCGCAGCTGGCCTTCCTCGCCGCGGTGCTCGGCGCTGCCCAGGCCGCCGGTGCCCAGCAGTCGGCCACGGCACCGTCGCCCCCGGTTCTGTTGCGACCGGCGCGCGTTTTCGACGGCGTTGGACCAGGCCTTGGCGAAGGCGTGGTGGTACTGGTGCGCGGTGATCGCATCGAGGCCGTGGGACCAGCGGCGCAGGTGGCTGTTCCGCGCGACGCCCAGGTGATCGACCTGCCGGGCCTGACGCTCCTGCCAGGACTCATCGACGCGCATTCGCATGTACTCCTCCACCCGTACAACGAGACACCGTGGGACGAGCAGGTGCTCCGCGAGTCGTTAGGTGAGCGGGTCGCCCGGGCCACCGTGCATCTGGCTCGCACGCTGGAAGCGGGCTTCACCACGCTGCGCGATCTCGGGACGGAAGGTGCAGCCTACGCCGACGTCGGGTTGAAGCAGGCCGTCGACAAGGGAATCATCCCGGGTCCGCGGTTGATCGTGACCACGCGGGCGATCGTGATGAAGGGCAGCTACGCGCCCAGGGGATTCGCCACGGAATGGGACATTCCGCAGGGCGCCGAGGAGGCGTCGGGCCTCGAGGACCTGTCCCGGATCGTGCGCGATCAGATCCGGCACGGCGCGGATTGGATCAAGGTCTACGCCGACTATCGCTGGGGCCCCGCCGGCGAGGCGAGACCGGCGTTCACGGAAGAGGAGTTGCGGCGAGTAGTGGACATCGCCTCCAGCAGTGGCCGGCCGGTCGTGGCTCACGCCTCCACGGCGGAGGGGATGCGCCGTGCAGCCGCCGCGGGCGTAACAACGATCGAGCATGGCGATAATGGGACCCCCGAAGTCTTCAGGCTGATGGCGGAGCGCGGCGTTGCGTTCTGCCCTACCCTGGCCGCCGGCGATGCGACGGCACAGTACGCCGGATGGCGAAAGGGCGTCGAACCCGAACCGGCGCGATTCTCGCAGAAACGCGGCAGCTTCAAGGCCGCTCTCGCCGCGGGTGTCACCATCTGCAACGGAAGCGACGTTGGGGTGTTCTCTCACGGCGACAACGCGCGCGAACTCGAGCTTCTGGTCGATTACGGGATGTCACCGCTGGATGCCTTGCGGACCGCGACTTCGGTGACCGCAAAGGTCCTCCGACTCGACAACAGGCTTGGGCAGGTAAAGGCTGGCTTGCTGGCGGACCTGGTGGCCGTCGAGGGAGACCCGACCGCGTCAATTTCTGCCGTTCGAGCCGTCCGGTTCGTCATGAAAGGTGGGAAGGTGAGCTACACAAAGGGAACCACATCGAGGTGAGGTAGCGGCATGAACGAGAAGCAGATCAGGGCGCTGGCCAAGCGGAACGCGGCGAAAGCGGCGAAGGTGAAGCCGCCGTCGCAACGGGCGTACGACGAGACCGTGGAGAAGACCCGGCCGCCCGAGCGCGATGACACGGACGCGAATCGCATCTTCAAGGAGATGAAGAAGCGCGAGTTCTGATTACATCGATACGATCCGGTAGGGCGAACACGGATTTGGCAGATAACGGCCGATAAGAGCGGATCGGTCAACGGATTTGGGGAACTACCGCCTCGTCGCGGAGAACTCTGCCCCGAGGCTCTGCCGAACGGTTGACGCAGCAGCCCCGGGCTGCGCACCTTCCGGTCATGACAGCCCACACCCGGATTCTGGCTGCTGCCTCCCTTGGCAGCGCGCTCGCCTGCTCGCAGACCGAGGCGCCACGACTGCCGCTCGAGACCATCGCGGCGATCGACGCTCCCGCGGGTCTCAACAGCGGCGAGCCCAACCTCGCCGTCGACGGAGCAGGTCGAGTCCACCTCTCCTGGCTGGAGCGAAACGGCGATTCCACGGTCGCGCTCCGACTCGCCGTGAGGGAAGACGGCCAGTGGTCGACGCCAGTCTCGGTCACGTCGCGTTCGGATCTCTTCGTCAACTGGGCGGACTTTCCTTCCGTCTTCGTCGCGCCATCCGGCCGCGTGGTAATGCACTGGCTGCAGAAGCAGGCCGGAGGGAAGTACTCCTACGATGTCCTCACCAGGCAGAGCACGGACGGCGGCGCCACGTGGTCGGAGCCACGCAAGCTTCACGATGACGACGTCGCCGCCGAGCACGGATTCGTTTCGTTCTTCGCCACCGAAGGTGATTCGGTGGAGGCGGTGTGGCTCGACGGCCGCGCCACGGCTGGAAGGCACAATGAGCATAGGGGCTCGATGCAACTGGGAAACACACGCATCGGGGCCGACGGTGGCGTTGCAGCCACCGCGTTGCTCGACAGCCGTATCTGCGACTGCTGCCAGACGTCAGCGGCCATGACCGCACGGGGACCGGTGGTCGTCTACCGGGACCGGTCGCCTGACGAGATCCGCGACATCGGGCTCCTGCGCCGCGTCAACGGAAAGTGGACCGAGCCGGCGCTGGTGCACGCCGACGACTGGCACATCGAGGGCTGTCCGGTGAACGGCCCATCAGTGGTCGCCGCTGGTGACGAAGTGGCCGTCGCGTGGTTCACCGGTGCGCGCGACACGGCGCGGGTGAACGTGGCCTTCTCCCATGATGCGGGCGCGACGTTTGGCGCTCCGGTCCGGGTGGATGATGGCAACCCGGCCGGCCGCGTGGACGTCGAGTTCGACGCCAGCGGGCGCGCCCTGGTGACGTGGCTGGAGCGAGTGGGAGACGACGGAGCCGAGGTGCGGATCAGGGCGGTAGCGAAAGATGGATCGGGTTCGCCGGCCATGGTGGTCGCCAACTCCGCCGCCGCGAGGTCCAGCGGATTCCCCCGGATGGTGCGCAGCGGCAACGAGATCATCTTTGCCTGGACGCAGCCGGGAGACACCGCGCGCGTACGCATGGCGTCGGCACGCCTGGCGGGCGCGGAGCGTTAGGCATGCGCCGTCTGCTGGCCCTGGCGTTCGTGGTGGGCTGCGCCGGAAGCAGTGAACCGCCGAGTCGCGTGGAGATCGGCGTCGAGGCGCCGTCCTATGCCGCCCGCAACCTCGGCGGCGATAGCGTGTCCCTCGCGCTGCTGCGCGGAAAGCCGGTGCTGCTGAACGTGTGGGCGACGTGGTGCCTCCCCTGCAAGGAAGAAATTCCGTACCTGGAGACGCTGCACGGCAAGCACGCGGCGCAGGGGCTGCAGATCGTCGGCGTGAGCGTGGACGCGCGGGGTGACGAATCGAAGATCACCGAGTTCGCGCAGGATTTCCGGATGACCTACCCGATCTGGCGGGATCCGGACGAGCGAGTGAACTCACGCTTCCTCGCCATCGGCGTGCCGTCGACCTATCTCATCGACCGTGACGGCATTCTGCGCTGGAAGCACCTCGGTACGCTGCGATCGACGACGCCGGGATTCGCTGAGGCGCTGGAGGAGGTCCTGAAGGAGAAGAGCGCGAACTAGTCGCCCAGGATCGGAGGCGCGACGTTTCGCGCGGCTGCAAGAGTCTTTCGTCCCTATCCACCCTGCACCGCTTGGGCTATCGCACCGCCATCGTGATCTTTGACGAAGTCGAGGTACTCGACTTCGCCGGTCCCTTCGAGGTCTTCTCGGTCACGGGTCGCCGCCGCAAGCTCGAACTGTTCGACGTCTACACGGTGGCCGAGCGGCTCGCACCCGTGGCGGCGCGGAATGGCCTCAGCATCAATCCGCGCTACTCGTTCGCTGGCTGCCCGCCGCCAGAGATCCTTGTTGTGCCGGGTGGCTACGGGACGCGCCGTGAAATGAAGAATCCCATGATGCTCGAATGGATCGCGCGCACTGGCCCGGCGTGCGAACTGGTCCTCAGTGTCTGCACGGGCGCCCTCATACTCGGTGCCGCCGGATTGCTGGACGATCGCGAAGCCACGACGCACTTCATGGCCTTCGATGAACTGCGGGCCGTGGCCCCGCACGCACACGTGCGCGAAGACCGTCGCATCGTCGACAATGGCAACGTCATCCTTTCGGCCGGAGTCAGCGCCGGGATCGACATGTCTTTGCACGTCGTGGCTCGCCTGCTCGGCACCGAAGTCGCGCGTGAAACGGCCCGGTACATGGAGTACGAGGGGAACTGGGAGGCAGCAGTCTCCCAATCCCCCTCGTCACCGCGTACGCCGAATCGCACCCCCAGGTAGACGATCCACGCGGCCAGCTCTGGAACGAGAACCGGCAGCTCAGTTCGCAAAGACTGAATTCGCCAGTTCGTCAGGGACCGCCAGGGACCGCCCGTGCGAGCGGTGAGGAATGCCCATCACTCGCGCGCGTTCGCGAGTTCGCGCGTCACGAGCATGGCCGCGGCGCCGCTCGAGCTGACGGGATGAGAACCAGTGCCGCAGAGCCAGAAGCCGGCCACCGGCGTGGCGTAGCGGCTGGATACCGGAGTCGGACGCATGAACAGGAACTGGTCGAGGGCCAGCTCCCCGTGCGACAGGTTGCCCTCGGTGCACGCGTAACGTGACTCGAGGTCCGCGGGCGTGAGCACCCAGCGATGCAACGTCCGCTCGCGAAGGTCGGGCGCTACCGCCGCTACCATCGACGTCACCTGGTCGCCCAGCAACTCGGCGGCGCTCCTGTCCCAGCCGCCGCGGCGCGCGAACGGCACGTGATGCACGGTCACGGAAAGGACGTGCCGTCGATCCGGCGCCAGCGACGGATCGATGAGGGTCGGAATGGCCAGGCTCAGTGCCGGCGACTGAGGCACCTCGCCGAACTTGGCCGCATCGTACGCGCGTTCTACCGAGGCGATCGACGGCGCGAGGACCATCGTTCCGCCTAACGCATCGCGCGGTACCTCGAGGCCGCCGGACTGGAAGCGAGGCAACGCCTCGAGCGCATAGTGAACGCGCGCCGTCGAGCCGCGCATCCGGATGTTGTCCACCGCCCGCAGCAGCTCCGGATCGAGCCACACGGGGTCGATCCACGCGAAGGACCGCTTCGGGTCGGCGCTCGAAATGACGTGCGATGCCCCGAGTTCCTCGCCCGTGGTCAGGCGCACACCCGCGACGCGCGCGCCGGCAACCATGACCTCGCTCACGTCCGCGCCGAGCCGGATCTCGACACCCATTTCGCGCGCCGCGCCGGCGAATGCCGACGCCAGCGCTCCGGTGCCGCCGCGCGGTACCCGACGCACGCCGATCGACCCGGCCGGCTGACCAACCTGCTGATGCAGGAAGACGAGCGCGGTACCGCCCGACATCGGGCCGTGCATGACGTCCCGCGTCCCCGCCACCGCCAGCAGTGCACGCAGCGAATCGAGCGAGAACCACTCTTCGCCCAGATCCGCGACCGGCATCGGCACGACCCGCAGCACCTCCATCATGTCGCGCTTGCCCAGTCGCCGCAGCCGTTGACCCAGTCCAGCCAGCGCCATGAGATCGCCCAGCGCCCGTGACTGCACCCTTGGCGCGCGCACGGAATACGCGGCCTGGAGAAAACCCGCGGCGCGATCCACGAAACCGGTGAAGGCCGCCCACCGGCCCGCATCAGCCGCGGACGACGCCTTGAGTCCATCGACCGTGCGGCCGATGTCGGGGTAGGTGGCCAGCGGCGGCCCATCGGCGGTCAGCGACACGAGCCCCGCCGTCACCGGCAACCAATGCAGTCCGTGCCGGGCGAGTTGCAGCCGCCTGACGAGTGCGTCGGGAACCCAGCCGGCGTCGTCGCGGCAGGCACTGGCGCGATAGCCCGGATGGAATTCTTCGGTCGCGTTGGTGCCACCGGCGACGTCGCGGCGCTCCAGGACCAGGATCCGCCTGCCCTTCTTCGCCAGCAGCGCCGCCGTGGCGAGGCCGTTCGCTCCCGCTCCGATCACGATCGCGTCGTAGCGATTCACGACGCGGCTCCGAGAATCTCCAGCGCGGCAAGGCGTCCGCCGGCGCCCATGATCCCGCCTCCCGGGTGCGTCCCCGAGCCGCATTGCCAGAGGCCGCGCACCGGCGTGCGATACTGCGCCCAACCGGGTGACGGGCGGAGGAAGAAGAGCTGATGCAGCGCCAGCTCGCCCTGGAAGATGTTCCCTTCCGTGAGCCCCGTTATGCGCTCGATGTCGGCGGGCGTGAGGACCTGCTTCTCGATGATGATGTCGCGGATGTTCGGCGCGAACTGCGCGATGGCGTCGATCACCGCGTTACCGAACGCGTCGCGCTTGAGATTGTCCCAGCCCCCCGTGATCGTCGATGGCGCGTACTGCACGAACACCGACATGACGTGCTTTCCCGGAGGCGCCATGCCCGGATCGATCATCGACGGCAGGATGATGTCCATGTACGGACGTTTCGAGAACGCGCCGTACTTCGCGTCGTCGTAGGCCCGCTCGACGTATTCCAGCGATGGCGAGATCGAGATGGCCCCGCGGAGGTGCCGGCCCACGCCGGGCAGGCACGTCAGGTCGGGCAACCCGGACAGCGCGAGGTTCACCTTGCCTGACGAGCCGCGGATCTTGAATCGCCTGACGTCGCCGACAAAATCGGCGGGCAGGTCCGATTCGCTCACGAGCGTCAGGAACGTTCGCTTCGGATCCAGCGACGAAACGACAACGGGCGCCTCGAGTTCGTCGCCATTCGCCAGGACGACCCCCGTGGCGCGCCCGTCCTTCGTGCGCACTTGCGAGACTTCCGCTTCCAGCCGCACTTCGGCTCCGAACGATCTCGCGGCACGGCCGATCGATTCCGAGATCGCGCCGGTGCCACCCCGGGCAAAGCCCCACGCACGGAACGCCCCGTCGATCTCGCCCATGTAGTGATGCAGCAACACGTACGCCGATCCAGGCGTACGTGGTCCCATGAATGTCCCGATGATACCACTCGCCGATTTGGTCGCCTTGAGCACGTCCGTCTCAAACCACTCATCGAGAAAGTCGGCCGAGCTCATCGTCATGAGCTTGTACAGCAGGTGGAAGTGCTTCGCGCTCAACGACTGGAAGTGGGCGCCCACCTTGAGCAATCCACGCAGGTCGCGCGGCGACAGCGAAGTCGGATCAGGCGGGATCATGCTGATGATCGGCTTCACGGCCATCGCCATCAGCCCCATCAACCGGCTGTACTCCTCGTAGGCTTCCGCGTCTTTCAGGGAATGCCGTGCCACTTCACGCCTCGTCTCATCGGCGTCCGGCCACGCGGCGAGATAGTCGCCGTCGAACATCGGCGTGACCGTGCTTTCGAGCGGCAGGATCTCCAGGCCGTGCGACGGCAGCGACAGGTCCCTGATGATCTCCGGACGCAACAGGCTGACGACATATGAGAAGACCGAGAACTTGAAGCCGGGGATGATCTCTTCGGTCACCGCCGCACCCCCCACGAGGTGACGCCGTTCGAGGACCACCACGCGCTTGCCTGCGCGCGCGAGATAGGCCGCCGTTACGAGGCCGTTATGCCCTCCGCCGATGATGATCGCGTCGTAACGGCCGTTCGATCGCGTCATGCGCGCTTCCGCTCCGGATTGAAGAACGGCGTCGGCCGCACATGCGCCCGGGCGCGTTTGCGACGGTGTTCGACGGTGATTTCCATGTCCAGCTCCGCGCCGGATTCGGCGGAGGCGGCCTCGAGGTGAGCCAGCGTCAGGTACCGCTTGAGCAGCGGCGACCAGCAGCCGCTGGTGGCGTAGCCAACCTGTCGATCCGAGTCAGGCGCGAACAGAGGAACGCTCGTGCGCCACGCAGTGGTCGGCAACCGCGGGGCGAGCCCGACCTCGGCGTACAGCGCCTCGAGCGGCTCCCACATGACTTCGACGCCGACGAATCGCCATTCCGGCGGGCGCGCCCGTTCCGCGACCAACGCCTCATGACCAACGAACGACGGCTTGTCGAATCCGATGGTCCATTCGAGACCGAGTTCCAGCGGCGAGGATTTCTGTTGCTCGATCAGCGCTTTCCGCGCCGGCACGTAGTCGACATCGAGCAGCAGGAGGCCGGCCTCGATGCGCGCCACGTCCAGCGCGAGAATGCCGGCCGGAGTGATGCCGTGTGGCGCGCCGGCAGCCATGAGCGCATCCCAGACCGGGAGCGCGTGCTGGGCCTCCACCCAGATCTCGTAACCCAGATCGCCGGTGTAGCCGGTCCGCGTGATGGTGGCCGGCACACCGCGGATGAGCGCATTCGTCAGGCGGAAGAAGCGGAGGCTGGACAGGTCGGTGCCGGTCGCATCCTGCAGGATAGTCCGGGCATTCGGGCCCTGCAGCGCCAACGCGGCCACGGAATCGCTGGCATCTTCGATGGAGACCTTGAGCCCGCGCGCGTTTTCACCCAGCCACCGATAGTTCGGCTCCGCTGACGTCAGGCGCAGGAAGTCGGGCGACATGACCGATATGGTACCGTCGTCGAGCACTTTTCCGGCTGCATCGCACCACGGCGTGTAGAGCACCTGCCCGACTTTGGCCCCGGCGACGTCGCGGGTGACGACGCGATCGAGCAGTCGCACGGCGTCCGGCCCGCGCACGTGGTACTTGAACAGCGGCGACACATCGAACAGCGCCGCGCTGCTGCGGATGGCGTGGTACTCGCGGTCGTGATGCAGCTCGTAGGAGCTGGCGACGACATACCCTGCCCACCGTCGCCACGTCTGCCCCTCGACGAGGGGCGCCGTGCGTGGATGGAAGGGCGTCCCCGGCAGCCCGCGGCTCAAAGGGTACCCGCGTGTTGTCCGCCGGTGTTTCCGTCACCGCTTTGCGCTTTGCGCTTTGCGCTCATCGGGGCAATCGCTCGGGCATATCCGCCAACACGTATGCCATCACCGCCATCGTCGCCACACAGAGCGCGACGTCACGCTGGTCCAGCTTGTCCACGGTGTCGGCGTCGGTGTGGTGGTACCAGAAGTACCTGGTGCCGTCGACGTTGAGCCCGAGGCCGGGAACGCCCAGCGCCATGATCGGACCGATATCCGCACCGCCGCCGCCGCGAGCGATGTCGCCCGATCCGGCGCCGGCGAGGAGCGCGCCGATCTGCTTTACGATCGCAAACGCGGAATCCGATCCCGTGAATCCGAATCCGAGCGGCTTGAGGACGCCGCCGTCACTTTCGATCGCGGCGATGTGCTTGTCGAGTTCGGCACGGTGCGCGTCGCGGTACCCATTCCCACCGCGAGTGCCGTTCTCTTCGTTCGTCCAGCCGACGACGCGAATGGTCCGGCGCGGGCGGAGCCCGAGTTCCTTGAGGATCCGGATCGCCTCCCACGCGACCACGACGCCACCTGCGTCATCCATGGCGCCGCGCCCGACGTCCCACGAGTCGATGTGCCCGCCCATCACGACGACCTCGTCGGGCGCCGTCGTTCCGCGCAGTTCGGCGACGATGTTCCGCGACGGCGCATCGGGCATCATCCGCGCCGACATCGTCAGCTTCACCGTGACGCGCTGCCCGCGATGGATCATGCGCGCGATCATGTCCGCGTCCTCGGGCGTGATGGCGGCGTGCGGGATCTTCGGCACGCTGTCGTTGTAGGCCATTCCGCCGGTGTGCGGCGTACGCTGCGAGTACGGCGTGACCGAGCGGATGATCGACGCCACGGCTCCAACACGCGCCGCCGCGACCGCACCGCCGCCGCGGTATTGAACCGTCTGCCCGTACGAGGTGAAGGGCACGTTGTAGAGGACAACCTTCCCGCGCGCTTCCGCCGCCCGCGCCTTCAAGTCGTCATAACTCGTCACCACCATCACGTCTCCCGTGATGCCCTGGGGAGGAGTAGCGATGCTTCCGCCCAGTCCCAGCGTGGGCAGCACCTGCCGGCGCGGCGACACGAGCTCAATCGATTCCGCACCTCGCACCCAGCGCGGCACCATGACGGGCTCCCCGCGGACGCCGTCAAGCGCGTCTTTCTTCATCCCCGCCAGCGTCCAGTCGATCGCCCGCTCGAGTGACTCCGATCCCGAGAATCGATGGCCAAATGTCTCGGTGAGCTCGGCAATCCGGTTCCACGCCGCGCTGTCCTTCGTTGCCCGCGCGATGATCCGGGACGCCGCGTCACGATAGCGATCAGCGACCGGCTGGGCCTCGCTGCGGCGGGGGGTGAGGCACGAAACTGCGACCAGGCCCGTGGCCAGGAGCCAGCGTTTCATGGGTCGGTGGTTTGAGGAGCGGGAAAGATACGGTGTCGGTCGTTGCCGCTCCACTCACCTGACCTCAGGTACTTTTCATCACCAGGCGGCTTTCCCGTGCGCTCCTGCAACGCGAACTTGATGCAGCCTTGGAATCCGCGATCCCTTTGCGCTTTGCGCTCTGCTCTGCCCTCTGCCCTCTGCCCCCTGCCCTATGTCCCGGCGCCTTGCCTTCACGCTCAGCTTCCTCCTCACCGTCCCCGCCTGGAGCC
Source organism: Gemmatimonadaceae bacterium (assembly GCA_036507855.1). Lineage (GTDB taxonomy): Bacteria > Gemmatimonadota > Gemmatimonadetes > Gemmatimonadales > Gemmatimonadaceae > JABWBJ01. The sequence goes on from DATCIJ010000242.1 coordinate 40,815, forward strand.
AGTCCCCCATCGCGCCGGCCGACTATGGCAAATGGGAGTCGCCAGGAGCGGCCACGCTCTCACCGAATGGCCGCTGGCTGGCGTACGGTGTCACCCGGGTGAATGAGGAGAACGAGCTCCGCGTTCGACCATTGGACCGTGACACCGCGTTCGTCGTGCCTAACGGCAGCGGCGCGACGTTCAGCGCCGACTCGCGTTGGGTCGCGTACCAGATCGGCGTTTCGCCAGCCACCCGCGAGCGGCTCGAACGTGAGCGGAAACCAATCCGGACAGCGCTCGGGATCCGTGAGCTGGCGACCGGACGCACCGACAGCATCGCCGAGATCGCATCGTTCCGCTTCAGCGCCGATGGCCGTTTCATCGCGATACGGCGCTATCCAGCCGAGGGAAAGCGGGTGGCCGAGCTCATCGTGCAGAGCCTGGCCACCGGTGCGCGAATGACGTTTGGTAGCGTGGGTGACTTTGCCTGGACCGATCGCCGCCCGGTGCTGGCCCTGACGATCGAGACCGACGGCGGAACGGGAAATGCCGTTCAGGTCTATGACGCGATGACGCAGATCGTGCGCGTCGTCGAGTCGTCAGGCTCGATCTATCGAGGCCTCGCCTGGCGCAAGAAGAGCGAAGACCTGGCGGTGCTCAGGACGGTCGCCGACAAGGGGTTTCGCGACACGACGCATGTGGTGCTGGCCTGGTTGAACGCGTCAAGCGCCGCACCGACGAAGCGCGAGATGGATCCCTCGAACGCCACGGGCTTCACGGCCGGCATGCGCGTCGCGGACGCACGGCGCCCCGAGTGGACGGATGACGGCTCGACGGTGTTCTTCGGACTTCGGCCCCGCGAGGTGGTGGACAGCACGGCGCGGGGGCGGTCGGGCGACGCGGCGCCAAAGGTCTCCGACGTCCAGGTCTGGCACTCGCAGGATGTGCGCATCATGCCAATGCAGAAGGTGCAGGAGTCCCAGGACCTGCAACGCACGCTGCTCGCGGCGTGGCACAGCGCGGACGGAAGGGTCGTGCCGATCTCACGAAACCTCATGGAGACAACACGCGTGCTGCCCGGCGGAAGGCACGCCACGGAAGTCGACCGTGCTGCCTATGCGTGGGGCACAATGTTCGGGCGTCCCTACCAGGATATCTGGATTATCGACGTGCGCACGGGACAACGGACCAGGGCACTGGAGAAGGTGCGGTACTTCTATGGTCCGAGCCCGAGCGGCAAGCGCCTCGCCTGGTACGACGGCACCAACTACTGGAGCCTCGACGTCGCGACTGGAGCGCGCACCAATCTCAGCGCCGCCGCCAAGTCGTCGTTCGCCGACATCGACTGGGATTATCCCGGCGACATGAGGCCGCCGGAAGGCAACGGTGGCTGGACGAAGGACGAGCGCGCCTTCCTCGCGTACGACACGTACGATGTGTGGATGCTGGCCGCTGACGGAGGCACCGCCACTCGGCTGACTTCCGGAGCGTCCGACGGCACCGTTCACCGGATCGTTCGACTCGGACCGACGGGCGAAGGCGTTGACCTGGCCAATCCGGTCTACCTGTCGCTCAACGGAAGGTTGACGAAGAAGGCCGGTTATGCCCGCCTGACGAGCGGGAAGACGCTCGAACGACTCGTCTACGATGATGCGCGCATCCTGCGTCTGATGCGAGCGGACAGCGCGGACGTGCTGGCGTTCACGCGCGAACGATTCAATGACGCGCCAGACTGGTTCGTCGGTGGCCCGCTGCTGCGCGATCCGCGTCAGGTCACCGCCTTCAACGCGTTCCAGTCCAGCTATGCGTGGGGACGTTCGGAGCTCGTCGATTTCACCAGTGCCACCGAGCGGCCCTTGCAGGCGGCCCTGTATTACCCCGCCAACTACGATCCATCGCGCAAGTATCCGATGATCGTGTATACGTACGAACTGCTCTCCCAGAATGTGCATCAGTACCCGGTGCCATCCGAGCGCGGTTACTACAACACGGCCGTGTGGACGGCCAATGGCTATTTCGTGCTGCAACCCGACATCGTGTTCCGCGGTCGGGATCCCGGCGTCTCAGTGCTGGATGCGGTGGTGCCGGCGGTGAAGGCGATCATCGCGCGCGGTCTGGTCGACTCGGCCCGGGTGGGGCACGTCGGCCATTCATGGGGCGGATACGAGGCAACGTTCCTTCCGACACGCACGCACATCTTCGCGGCCACGGTCGCTGGCGCGCCGATCACGAACTTCCTGAGCTTCGCCGGCGCCATTCACTGGACGCCGGGCATCGCCGAGTTCGACCACTGGGAAACCGGTCAGGCCCGGATGGACGTTCCCTACTGGGAGGACCTCGACGCGTATCTCAGAAACTCGCCCGCGGCGAAGGTGAACGAACTCCGCACGCCGATCCTGATGGAGGTGGGTGATGCCGATGGCACGGTCGATTGGCATCAGGGCATCGAGTTCTACAACTTCGCGCGCCGCGCCGGCCGCAAGGACTTCATCCTGCTGGTGTACCCTGGTGAGGACCACGGCCTGAGGAAGAAGGAGAACCAGATCGACTATCACCGCCGGATCAACGAGTGGTTCGGGTATTACCTGAAGGGCGAGCCCGCGCCGAAGTGGATGAAGGAAGGCGTTACCTGGCTCGAGCGGAAGTCGGTGCTGGACGCGAACAAGTAACCAGCAGCGATCAGCGATCAGCGACTAGCGATCAGCGACTAGCGATCAGCGACTAGCGATCAGCGACTAGCGATCAGCGACTAGCGATCAGCGACCAGCGATCAGCGACCAGCGATCAGCGATCAGCGACTAGCGATCAGCGACTAGCGACTAGCTAGCTAGAACGTTATCCCCAACGTGGTAATCGTCCGCCGCAGCGGGTGATGTCTGCGCATCTCGACAAACGCTCCCAGCCGCGCTACGCCCACGCGCACACCGGCGCCGGTGTTCCAGCCCGTCTCTTTCGGGGCGCCCGGCGCGATCACGTACCGGCCACGGCCGACGATGCCGTAAGGCTGAACCAGCGGCAGCTGCATCACCGCAACCGCGTTCACGTTGTACGAGATGTTGTCGGTGTCGACCTTGCTGCCGAGCAGCAGCGCGTCAGCACGGATGCCGAGTGGGAGCACCGGAACAGTGAGTTGTGCGCCGAGTTGCTTGGCGTCCTTGGCAAACGTCGAAACGCCAGCCTCCCGCGACCCGCCGATACCGGCCCACAGGCTCAACCCGGTCTGGGCTGCAGCCGTCGTGACATTCCCGATCAACAACGCACTCGTCAGGCATAAGATTGGTGCGAGGAAACGTTTCCGTCCCATGGGTCACCTCACCGATTAGTCACGCGATACTTCGTCAGGATCTCGCGCAGCCGGTCCAATGGCAGCGCTTCGACCGTGCGGCCGCGGCTGGTGACCGTGGTCGCTTTGAACAACGAGTTGTAGATCGCTTCTTCAGTTGCTTCCACCACGCCCTGGAACAGCGCCGACATCGCGTCGTTACCCAGGTCCTCAACCTGGCGGACCGCTGGTGCCGTTCCGCCTCCCTGCGCGACGCGACGCCGAACCATGGGTGACGACGAGAAAGCCAGGACGTAATCACCACTCCCGTTCGACGCCGACGATCCTGTCCGGGACAGCCCCATGATCGCTCGCGCCGCCACACGCTTCAGGTTGCGATCCGAAAGGGGCGCATCCGTTGCGACCACGATCATGATCGAACCGTCCCCCCGCTCGCGTTCGGCTTCGTTTCTGAACGCGTAACGGCCCAGCTCCCTTCCGACCGGGGCGCCGAGCACCTGCAGGACACCCCCGAAATTCGACTGCACCAGTACGCCGACTGTGTACCCTCCCAGGGTCGCCGGGATTACACGAGACGACGTGCCCATTCCACCCTTGAAACCGAACGCGACCGTTCCGGCACCGGCCCCAACCGCACCCTCTTCAACCGGTCCGCTCACGGCGCCTTCGAGCGCCTGCCTCACGTGATCCGGTCGGATCGGACGCGACCTGATCGCGTTCAGCCCGCCGTCATTGGTCTCGCCGACCACCGGATTGATCGACTGGATCCCCTGCATACCCGGGCGCGCCAGCATCCATGCCACCATCGCGTCGGCCGCGCGCCAGACACACAACGTACACGTGAGCAGGATGGGCGTTTCGAGCTCGCCAAGTTCGGTGAGCTGCGTCACGCCTAACAACTTGCCGAAACCGTTGCCGACGTGCAGCGCCGCCGGGACCCGCTCGAAGTACGGATTCTCGGCGTGCTGCAGGATGGCGGTCACGCCGGTTCGCACCGAATCCCCTTCCACCACGGTCGCGTGGCCGACGCGGACGCCGGCCACATCGGTGATGGCGTTCAGCGGCCCGGGCTGGAACACTCCCGGTGCGACGCCAAGGTCCCGGGCTCGTGGTCGCGCCGCGTCCTGGGCTGCCGCCGGTCTCAGCGTCACGGCGATGCCTAACGTCAATGCCACGATCACTCGCATCTTGCCTCCTGGCAGGTCAGGGCGTGCTTCGATGGTCCCCGGAGTGAGACGCCGCCGACGCGCCGGCAACGACCGGGATCCGCGCCGCGGCCCATGAACTCCGTCCGTTCAACGTGTATCGCACGTCGGCAATCGTGACCCAGGTCGTGTCGCCAGCCGGTTCGATTACATAGTACGGCAAGCGGGCCCACGAATGATACTCGTGTCCCTGGGCCGTCCGGTTTGCCATCGCGACCGCGGCATGCTCCGCGTTCAGCGGGATCTCGAACCAGGGATCGGTAAGGTCACTGGTCCGGGACAGTCGATAGGTCGCAAGCCGATATGACCCCTGCCAGAGATAGATGACGCGTCGACTGAGCGGGTTGGCGGGAACCGGTTCCACGACGACCGTGTCCGCGGTTATCCCCCGCGCGATCAGGGCCTCACGCACGGCCCGCCGGGCGATGGCGGCCAGGGATCCCATCGCGGCGATGTACAGGGCAACGGCGACCAGGGCTACCCTGGCCGGCGCTGACGTCGTGCCGTGGGATGCCGGGTGAGCCTGGCGCCGGCGAGACAACCACACGCCAGCACCCAACGCCAGCCAGATCCATGGGTCCGCGATGAACAGCGTGTCGCCGTACGACCATGACGGATCGATGGGCATCAGCCAGCGCATCCCGTAGGTGTTCAACCAGTCGAGAAACGAATGCGTGGCGACGCCGATGGCAGACAGGAGTAACAGTGAACCCGGTTTCGGCGGCTCGGCGCCACGGCCGCGCCACCGGTACCAGGCGAGCATGACGATCATCAGCACGACCGGCAGCACGATCAACGCCGGAACCCCGTGCGTGATCCCGCGACGAAAGCCAAGACTGTGGCCGAGCGGAACCGCGATCACGTCGACGTCGGGCAGGTTGGCGGCAATCATCAGCGTGGCCGAACCCAGGGCCGTCCGCCGCTTGAGGCCGGACTCGGCCAGCGCGGCGCCGACGAGCGTGTGGCAGATGTTGTCCAATCTCTTCGCCCCGCCTCGAAAGGATTCGTCGCGTTACGGTTGTGACGGTGCGTCGAAAGGCTGGATGTGAGATGGGAGATGTGAGATCACCTGCACAGCGATCACATCGGAGTTGATCAGAGATTTTCCAATCGAATCCGATTCCCTCACGTTGCAGTTGATCTCAATTCTCCCATCTCACTTCCAGTTCTCGCACGTCACGATCTTCTGCCCCCGTCCCCACTGATACGATGATGGCCGTGCTGGCGTAGCTCGTCAGGTTCAGCAGTGTCTTGAACAGGTCCGGGATGAAGTCGACCGCGATGAGGATGCCCAGCCCTTCAGGTGGAAGTCCCACCGCCAGGTAGAGCGGAGCCTGCACGAAGAAGCCGCCGCTGGGTATGCCCGGTACCGTCAGCGACAGAATCACGCTGCCGATGGCAAAGATGATCAGGTTGGTGCCGCCAAAGGCGACCCCGTACAACTGTGAAACCAGGACCGCGCCTAACGGCCACGTGATCGGCGAGTTCAGCTTGAAGATCGACGCGCACAGCGGAAGCACGAATCCTGCCACTGAGGCCGACAGCCCCAGCCGCGACTGCGCGTCGGTCAGCAGAACGGGCAGCGCCGCAAGGGACGAGCGGGACGTGAAGGCAATCGTCTGCGCCGGGAGCAGCGCCGGGCCCAGCACCCGGAGCGGCACACCGCCCACCCGGGTGGTGATGAGGTACAGAATGGCGATGGCAACGGCGAGGCAGACCACACAGGCGAGGATGTACACGATGATCGCGCCGGCAGCGGCCGCGCCAAGGCGGGCGCCGACCGATAGCGCGAGCGCGAATACGCCAACCGGCGCGACGAGCACAACCCAGCGGATGATCGTCGCCATGGCGTCGGCGACACCCTGGCAGAACCTCACGTGCGTTTCGCGAATCCCATCCGACACGCGCGACAGGGCCATGCCGTAGGCGAGGCTGAAGATCACCAGCGGCAGAAGGGCGCCATCGGCGGCGGCCCGAACCGGATTGTTGGGCACGAGTGAGAGCAGCCACTCACGCAGGGAAACCTGCTGCAGCAACGCCGGATCGAATCGCGCGGCTTCGCGCAATGCCGCCGTGCTGGCAGGATCAAAAGTCAGCCCGCCGAGCAGCATGGTCGCCAGCGGCGTCATGATCAGCGCGAACACGGACAACAGCACGATCATCACGGCCAACGTGCGCCCGCCAAGCGCCCCTATTTGTCTCGTGTCTTTCGAGCCGGCGATCGACGCGATGAGCATCGTGACGATCAGGGGAAGCACAGGCATTCGGATGGCATTGATCCACACCGTGCCCAGCGGCTCGATGAACCGCGGAATCTGCGTTCCCCGCAGGACAATGCCGGCGACAAACCCGGCCACGAGTGCGGCTGCTACCTGCAGCGTGGGTGATCGCAGCGTCACCGACGTGCGCCGTTCCAGGTGAGTCTCCCTATTGCAGGCGGACAAGCGCGCACATCGGAACGATGGGCGAAGCAACCTGGAACGGCACGTGCCATCCTCAACTCAATAGTCAAGGAAGGCATCATCAATGAAGCAGTACAGCCAGCGGTCGCCCGGTTCTGCTGACACCACCACCTGGTGCGACGTGGCCATCGCATGCTTCCTGGCATGCTGGTTAGGCGACTGGTCGCAGCAACGGGTTCCCCCGCACGCCTGACACGTCCTCAAGTGGACCCATTTCGAACCGATCCTGACGCAATCCTCGCATTCATGGACGAGCGCCGGGCGAACGGACGCGATCGCATCGAGATGTGAGCAACGCTGTTCGCTCATGGGAGCCTCAAACGCCGCGAATACCGGCCGCGTGGACGCACAAAGCTACATTCGGTTCGGTTGCGGTGAAGCGGCTCAGCAGGCGTCAGGGTCCAGACGTATCTTGGGCCAACCCCTTGGACCGACCGGAGGATCGATGAGCAGAATTGTCGCTGCCGAGGAGTGCACCGCGCTCGGCGCCACGGAGCTTACGCTCCAGGCCTATCCGAACCGGGATGTCAGTCTGGGGCATCTGACGGTGACCCGGGTCCTTCCCATTCGTGACCGGCGCATGATCGGACCCTGGTGTTTCCTCGACCGATTCGGGCCACTGTCGTTCAGTGCCGAGAAGCCGATGGACGTCGCGCCGCACCCGCACACGGGCCTCCAGACTGTGACATGGTTGATCGAAGGCGAAGTCCTCCATGATGACAGCCTGGGATGCGAAGCCACCGCCCGCCCCGGCGGTGTCAACGTGATGACGTCGGGACGCGGGATTGCGCACGCCGAGCAGACGCCGCCACGAAACAGCGGCAGACTGAATGGCGCTCAACTCTGGGTCGCGCTGCCTGACGCGCATCGTCACGTCGATCCTTCGTTCGATGGCATCGAACGGGTGCCGCTGATCGAATCGCCAGGCGGCCTCACACAGGTTTTCGCCGGATCGCTGGGTGGCGTTGCATCTCCGGCACGGCACTTCTCCGACCTGGTGGGCGCGGACGTGGCGATTCACCCGCGCGCTGACGTTTCCATGGATTTGCGCAGCCATTTCGAGCACGCGGCGCTGGTCCTCGACGGCGATTGCGCCATCGACGTGGAGCCGCTGCAACCGAGGATGCTCCACTATTTGGGCGCCAATCGCACGAGCGTGTCCTTCTCGAGTGGAGCCGGCGGTCGCGCCCTGCTCATCGGCGGGCCGCCGTTTGCCGAGCGAATCCTCATGTGGTGGAATTTTGTCGCGCGCACACCCGAAGAGATCGCGCAGTACCGGGAAGACTGGCAGCTGCATCGCCGGTTCGGCGACGTGCCGTCATATGAGGGTGATCGCCTGGCCGCGCCGGAGTTGGCGCGCATCGCGCGCCCTGGCGCGCTCAGCTGAGTCTCATGAACGACAAGACACCCACGGTAACCG